>JAPULH010000130.1 GCA_027295155.1 Gemmatimonadota bacterium | reverse complement strand
TAGTCGCCCAGCTGATGAAGACCGCCCGCCGGATCCAGCGACGGGCCAGCCAGCGCCCGCGGTACCATGATCGATGACGATGGAACCGGTGGTGGCTCCAACGACCACCACGGTGCCGGCTGCGGCCGGCCGTCCTCCTGCGGCCGGTCGTCAGTCCCCTGGTGGTGGCACGTCCCCGGGTCGGGTTCGTGGCTCTGCCCCGGCTGCTCGACGCATTCGAGCGCGTCCGGTTCCCCGCAGATGGTCCCCCGGTGGGTTGTCGGGAGGCCGTTCCTGCGGAAGATCGGTCCCCGGATCTCGCGCTGGCGGACTGGCGGCTGCTCGCCGAGCCCGATGAAGCCGTCCCCTTCCGGTTGGCGGAACCGCTCGGACGCGACTGGCCCGAAGAACGAGCGCTGGAGCCTCTCTGCGGCTGACCGCGGCTTCGAGCCTGGGCCTCCAGGCTGGCGGGTAGGACCACGACCGCACTGACGCCGAGAGTTCCCCCGATCGCGAGCCAGAGCACGACGGTGCCGGCGCCGAGAGCCCTGCGACACTCGTCCAACGATATCGACATCATGATCCATACTCCGGGTCAAGCGGAACGGGGAGGACCTCGACACGCTCGGCATCCGCCGGCGTCGTGAAGCGGAACGTCGCGTCATCGAACGCGGGTGAGAAGTTCCAGTCCCGAAAACGCGCGACGTAGCTCGGCGCGCCTTCGTCGTGCACCCAGGTGATCGCGAACCTTACGGGCACCGGGTCACCTTCGCTCCGCACCCAGACCTCGAAGTCCAAGGCTTCGTTGCGGAGCGCCATATGGTGTGTCCACCCGCCGTCGATCCACGCTTTTCCGATATACCATTTCTCGGTGGGGCCCGTGATGAAGATCTCGCTGGCATGCCCGGCCAGCAGATCGGCGAACGGCACGCGAGTGTTGTAGACGGCGAGCATTTCGTCAACCATCTCCGGAACCGTCGCCGGAAGCTCTACCTGCGCATAGACGTCGTCCGGACGCTCGAGCATCGTGAGCACGCCATCAGAGAACCAGACGCTGTCCGCGGTCGCGTCATCCCGGATCGTCTCCCAGAACAGCCGATCGGGTCGGGCCAGCGAGATCGCGTGAATGAGATCGAAATGGATGACCTGCCCGGTCTCCTGCAGCACTTGATAGCTGACCTGGGCCCTGAACGACAGCTCCATCGACCCGTTCATGAAGGCGATCATCGACTCGAGCACCTCATCGACGGATGGTGGACTCGCCTCGTCGGGCAGCCGCGATGGAATGGCGTCGGCGGCCTCTTCTGGGGCGCTGTTTCCGGCAGGCTGACAGCCTGCCAGGCCGAGCCCGAACACCGCGGCTCTCGCCAGCCACTTCAATGGCCCCGCCTCGTGCCGCCGGAGAACCGCAGTCCGGCGAGGCTGAGGGAACTCCAACGAGCCTTCATGAGGTGTCCTCCGTAAGGATGTCGGGTCCGAGCGAACCGGCGAGCTTCGGTACCGGTTGCCCACAGTCTCACTGCGGGGACGGCTCAGACGATGCCGTCAAGAATCGCTCCCCTGTTCCGTCGCCGCACGTTCTGGAAGCGGCAACCATACGATGCCGTACGGTTGGCGAGCAAGAGGTCGGAGGAAGCCACAACGACAGGTGGGCTCGGTGGTGCGCGAACACCAGCCTGACCGCCCGCTCCCGTACCTCCGGGGAGTACCGCCTCGTCCTGTTCATAACCCCATCCTCTCACGTGATGGAGTCTCCGATAAACCCGGGGCGGTTCACCTGCAAGCGTGCCGGGATTCCCGGAGCCTGGATCCATGATCTTCGCCGGACCGCCGTACGCAACCTGGAACGCGCAAGTGTGTCCCGCTCCGTCGCGATGAAACTCACCGGACACAAGACCGAGGCGGTGTATCGCCGGTACGCGATCGCCGACTCCGCGGCGCTCGCCGAAGGGGTCGAAAAGCTCGCCCGGCTCCACGCCGAGAAACCCCATAAGCGGAAGATCCTACCCCTGAATCCGGCCGGGAACGGCACAAATACGGCACAATCGGGGCATGGGAGGGTGGCACAGGGATGATGCGGCGAACCGCTAACAGACTATCAGATAACGCTTTGACGCCAGCGTCGATGCAGCGTCACGCGATCCGTCCATGGCACTTCTTGTACTTCTTTCCGCTCCCGCACGGACACGGATCGTTTCGTCCCGGCTCCTCCTCCACGGCCAGCGGCCTTACGGGCCGAGACAGCTGCTGCTGAGGGGCCAGCCCCGCCGGCGCGGCTGCGGCAGCCACGACCCCCGAGCCGGAAAACTCCGGCTGCGCTGGACCAGCTGACACTGAAACCACCTCCCGAGGCGCCGACCCGGCCCGAACCCCCGTGCCAAAGCTGTCCGAGGGCCCGCTCACGGCGCTGATCTCCGGCGGACGGAGCCGCACGGTCGGCTCCACGTGCGCCCGGAAGAGCAGGTTGGCCACGCTCCGCCGGATATCCTCCATGAGATCCACGAACATCGAGTACGCCTCCTTCTTGTACTCGATGAGGGGGTCACGCTGGCCATAGGCCCGGTAGCGGATCGAGTCGCGCAGGTGGTCCAGATCGTAAAGGTGATCCTTCCACTTCTCATCGATCACCGATAGGACGATAAAGCTGAGGACCTTCTCCCAGTGGTCGCCGAACGACTCGAGCTTACCCCGAAACGCCTCGTGCGCGAACTCCAGAACCTGCTGCGTGACCTCCTCGGGCTCCGACCATGGGAGCTCGACCATGTCGTCGTTTCTGGGCAAGAACTCGGCAACGAGGAAATACTCGATGAGAAGGCGCTCATGCAGTCCCCCGAGATTCCAGTTCTCCGCGTGGCTGCCGGGCGGCACATGCCGGTCCACCTGCTCTCGCAGGGCCGTCTCGATCATCTCCCACGCCTCCCCCTTCAGATCCTCACCGCCCTCGAGGGCGAAGAGGCGCAGATCGTAGATCACCTCTCGTTGCTTGTTCATCACGTCGTCGTACTCGAGCAAGCGCTTCCGGGCGTCGAAGTTCTGCATCTCGACCCGTTTCTGCGCGCGCTCGATGGACTTCGTGATCATCGGATGGGTGAGGACCTCGCCCTCTTCCGCGCCGAGCTTGTCCAGGATGCGGGTGACCCGGTCCGACAGGAAGAGACGCATGAGGTCGTCTTCGATCGAGAGGAAGAAACGGCCTCCGCCGGGATCTCCCTGCCGGCCCGATCGGCCCCGCAGCTGCCGGTCAATGCGCCGCGACTCGTGCCGCTCCGTGCCCAGGATCTGAAGGCCGCACGGGGGGTCCGCGTAACAGTCCAGCTCGTGGATCTGGTCCTGCGTGAGGTCAGGCTCCTCCGTCACCTGGCCGAACGCAGGCTCCCTCGAAAGGAGCCCGCAGACGTTACACTTCACGACCCCTTCGCCGAGCTTGATGTCGGTTCCCCGCCCAGCCATGTTCGTCGCGATCGTGATGGCGCCAGCCTGTCCTGCCCCGAGGATGATCTGCGCCTCGCGCTCGTGCTGCTTGGCGTTCAGCACCTCGTGGGCGAGGCCACGCCGCTTCAGCATCCTCGCCACCTTCTCGGACACGTCCACGCTCGTCGTGCCGACCAGGATCGGCAGGCCTCGCTCGTGAAGCCGCTCGATCTCGTCAAGCAACGATGCGTACTTCTCCCTCTTGGTCCTGAAGACGACGTCGTCCAGATCCATCCGCCGCACCGGACGGTTGGTCGGAATGACGATGACCTCGAGGCCGTAGATCTCGTGGAACTCGGCCTCTTCCGTCTCCGCCGTACCGGTCATCCCAGACATCTTCTCGTACATGCGGAAGTAGTTCTGGATGGTGATGGTGGCGAGAGTTTGCGTCTCCTCGCGAACGCTCACCCCCTCCTTCGCCTCCACCGCCTGGTGCAGGCCGTCGCTCCAACGGCGGCCCTCCATCTTCCGTCCGGTGAACTGGTCGACGATGATCACGTTGCCGTTCTCGACCACGTATTCCACGTCCTTCTCGTAGAGCGAATGTCCCTTCACGAGCTGGTGGATGACGTGGATCTTCTCGGCCTTCTCCGCATACTCGCGCTCGAGGTCGGCCACACGGTTCCGTTTCTCATCAACGGACAACTTCTCCTCATCCTCGACCTTCTTCACCGCCTCGGAGATGTCCGGCACGACGAAGGCGTCGGCGTCGTTCGGACTCAAGACATCGAGGCCGCGGTCGCTGATCTGGATCGTGTGTCCCTTCTCGTCCATGGAGAAGAAGAGCAGCTCGTCCACCTCGTGCAGACGCTTGTCGCGCATGAAGTCCGACTCGGTGCGCTGGACAAGCTGCTTGACACCGGGCTCGTTCAGGAGCTTCATGAGGCGCCGGTTCTTCGGTGCTCCCCGCTGGGCCGCGAGCAGCTTCTCCCCCGCTTCGAACTCGACGGAGGAGTCGGGATTCTCGGCCTCCCCAAACGCCTTCAGCAGCCGTTCCCCGTCGGCCACGAGCTGGCTGATGATACGAGCCTGCTCACGGACGAGGCTGGCCACCTGCGTGTTGTAGCGCTTGTACACGTCCTGGTCGCTGCGGCCGGCGGGACCGCTGATGATGAGCGGCGTCCGCGCCTCATCGATCAGCACCGAATCGACCTCATCGATGATCGCGTAGAAGTGACCGCCTTGAACCCGGTCCTCCAGGCGCACGACCATGTTGTCGCGCAGATAGTCGAAGCCGAACTCGTTGTTCGTCCCGTAGGTGATGTCGCACTCGTAGGCGGCTCGTCGCTCCGGCGAGCCCGGTTGCGTGTCGTCCAGACAGCCGACCGTGAGGCCGAGAAACTCGAACACCGTCCCCATCCATTGGGAGTCGCGACGGGCGAGGTAGTCGTTCACGGTGACCAGGTGAGCGCCGCGGCCGGCGAGCGAGTTGAGGTACAGCGGCATCGTAGCGACGAGCGTTTTTCCTTCACCGGTCGCCATCTCGGCGATGTTCCCCTGGTGGAGGACGATGCCGCCGATCAGCTGCACGTCGTACGGCACCATGTCCCAGGGCATCCGGTTTCCGGTGACGGTGATCTCGCGACCGATCAGCCGCCGGCACGCCTCACGAACGGTGGCGAACACCTCCGGAAGAAGCTCGTCCAGCACAGCGCGCGTGGCCTCGAACAGCTCGGCCTCGGCCTCTCCCATGCGGATCGTGAGGTGCTCCCTCTTCGTGGGATCCTCGGTGTAGCGTCGCTTCTCCCGCAGCGTGTCGAGCATCCGCTCGTGTTCGCCGATCTGCTCGCGGACGCGCTCCCGGAAGCGCTCCGTCTGGAGGCCCAGTTCCTCCTCGGAGAAGGATGAGAGGCGCTCCTCGTGCCGGAAGATCTCGTCAACGATCGGTTGGATCTTCTTCATCGAGCGGTCGAAACGGGTTCCGAACACCCGATTGATCATCCCCTGTATCGCTACCATCGTATGGCTATCCTGCCGTGCATCCAGACGCTTTTCTTCTCTCCTGCTTCTCCACCGTACCGGCGTCGGCTAGTAGCCGTCACCCACCGTTTCGTTCCGTACGATGCCCCCCACCGGCGCCGCATCGGGCCCGCCAACCTTCCTCGACGCGTCCCCGAATGCTCTCGGGAACCAGGTGGCGTATCGAGCGACCCTCCCGAAGCCGTTCCCGCACCCGCGTGCTCGAGACATCGACCCTCGTGACGGCCACGCTCTCGAACGGCAGGGCCACCTCGCCGGCCACCGGAGGCTCGCCACCGCGGGCCATCACCGCCAAGCGACTCCATCGGACGAGCTCCTCGTAGCGATTCCACGTCTCGATCACCCGGAACTGGTCGGCTCCGATGACGCAGTAGAGGGTGGCGGGATCGTAGGTGTCCCGGACCCACCGGAGTGTGTCCACCGTGTACGAGGGACCGGGCCTTTCCACCTCGACACGACAAACCTCGAAGCGCGGATCGACGCCGAACGCCTCCAAGGCCAACTCGAGACGCAAGGCCGGCGGCAGCACGGCCTCGCGGTGCGGAGGCCGGCCGGCGGGCACGATCAGGAGCCGGTCGAGCTGCAGGCCTTCCACCACATCCTGCGCCACGATCAGGTGGCCGATGTGAGGCGGATCGAAGGTGCCGCCCAACACGCCTAGTCGGCCCGACATCCGTTCACGACCCGTCGGCCGGAGCAAGTTTCCGTGCGGCCTCGCTGTCCGGATGCTCCGTCAGCAACCGCTGCTTGGCGTGCTCCGCCTCGGCGTCGAAGCCCAGCTTCCGGTAGCTCTCGTAAAGAGTCGCAAGGACGTCCGGCATGACCGGCGCATCCGGGTGTTCCTCTACCACGACCTCGAAGTAGATGTTCGCCGATTCGTAGAAGCGCTGATCGAAATAGTACTTTCCGACGCGGTACTGCTTGGCCGCAATCTTATCGCGGGCTTCACGCAGGAGTGAGTCCGCCTCGGCCCGCCGGGGGCTGGCCGGGAAGAACTGTAGCATGCGGGTGCATTCCTCGATCGCCTGGCGCGTGTACTCCTGATCCCGCGCCAGGGACGGAGACAGCTCCCAGTACGCCCGGCACGCGCCGAGCTGGGCGTCATCGGCCAGCGGGCTGTTGGGCCGGGTGGAGGCGAATCGGTTGAACTCCGTCGCGGCTCGCAGCTGGTCGCCTCCCCGGAGGTACGATTCGCCAACGAGGTACAGCGCGCTATCCACCCGGGGGCTCGTCGGAGCGCGCTGAACGAAGTCCACGAACCCCTTCGCGGCATCGCCGTACTTGCCCTCGTTGTACTTGTCGAGCGCCCACTGAAAGCGTTCCTCCGGGGGCGTTCCCGGCGGCGGGAGCTGGGTCGAGCACCCGGATAGCGCCCCGAAGGCCGCCAGGAGGATGGCGTACCCGGACGCCCGCGACGCGAAACCGGTCCCCGCCCTTCTCCCGTTCACTCGAACCCGAAGCGAATCTCGCGAATCCTGGCCTCGGCTCTCTCCGCCAAGGGGCCCGTACGCGAGGGGTTCAGGCGGAGCACTTCCTCGAAGGCACGCAGAGCCTCCGCACGCTCCCCGAGCGTGAGCGACATCTCTCCGTACAGAAAGTGGGCGCGATCCTGCAGCGTGCGCGGCACGCCTAGGTGGATCAGGCGCTTCACCCTCCCCTGTGCCGCTGCCGGTCGGCCCTCCTGCCAGTCCTCCTCGGCCGCCTCGTAGAGGCAGTTGCCGAGGCTCCACTCGGCCTCCGCACGCCTCGGCGCCCTGCGCGCTGCCTCCGACAGATAGCGCTCATAGTAGGCGATCGCCTCCCGGCAGGCACCGAGCTCTTGGAAGGCCCGCGCCGTCTCGTACAGCACGTCGGCCTCCACCTCCGCCGCCTCGGCCAACACCCGCAGGTACAACGGGAGCGCTTCCTCGTACTCGTTGTCCTTCCAGTAGAAGCGTGCCAGAGGAAGTACGAGGTCCCTCGGGATCATCCCCGTTCCAAGCTCCAGCAGCGGCTCCAGCGCCCGGGCGGCGCTCTCGCTGCCGCCGCGCTCGATGGCTCCCCGGGCAGCCGCGCTCAGCCCGGCTGCCACCTGATACCGAAACGAGGAATCGCGCTCCAGAAGGTCGACGTAATAGCGCCGGCTGGTCTCGATGTCGCCGCGCGCTCCATACACGATCCCCAAGCGCAGCAGGGCGCGCTCGTCCGCCTCCTGGCGCAGAGCGAACTTGTACTCCGCGATGGCGGCGTCCAGCCGGCCCTGTCCGTACAACCGGTCGCCCCGCTCGATGGCATCCCCGGCCTGGTCGGAGCAGGCACCGGCGGCGATCGAACCTGCGAAGCCCGCCATGACGACGAGCGGGACGCATCTCATGCGAAGCCATCCCCCGGGCAGGTCGCTGAAAGACCTGCTACGCGGCATCCGCCATCCGTGCCGAACGCTCCCGCCGCGCGCGGCCGGTGATCCTCCGCCAGAGCCCGTAGCGCAGCACGCAGTAGATCGCCCGCATTCCGTCCCTCCAGCCGATCTTCTTCCCTTCCTCGTAGGTCCGACCGCTGTACGAGATCCCGACCTCGAACACTCGCCACCCCTGGAGGGCGATCTTCGCGGTCAGCTCCGGCTCGACCCCGAACGCCCGCTCCTCGATGTTGAGACCCTCCAGCACCTCGCGTCGGAAACACTTATAGCAAGTCTCCATGTCGCTCAGGTTGAGGTTCGTAATCATGTTCGAGAACAGCGTCAGCGCCCTGTTACCCACATAGTGCCAGAAGTAGAGAACGCGGTGCGGCCTCCCGCCCATGAACCGCGATCCGTACACCACGTCCGCCTTGTCCTCCCAGATCGGCTCCAACAGCAACCGGTACTCGCGGGGGTCGTACTCGAGATCGGCATCCTGGACGATGACTGTCTCTCCCGTGGCGGCGCGGAAGCCGGTCGAGAGCGCGGCACCCTTTCCGCGGTTCTCCTCGTGCAGAATGAGGCGATCCAACGCGCCCTCCTGCTCCAGACGCCCGAGGATCTCGCGCGAGCCGTCCGTCGAGCCGTCGTCCACGACGATCAGCTCGATCTCGAGCGGCACGCTTTTCACCCGGCGGATGATCTCCTCCACGGTCGCCGCTTCGTTGTATACGGGCATGACGACCGATACGGTCCGGCGACCGGCCGGTGGCGAGGTATCGGACATGTTCAGCTGGTCAGGACGGTCGGCGAGCCGAGCCGCTTCCGCTCCTGGAGCCCGCGGAAGTACTCGATGGTCTGCGCCAGGCCCTCTCGCAGCGGCACCTGCGGCTCCCAGCCGAGCAGCTCCCGGGCCCGCGTGATGTCGGGCTGACGAACCTTGGGGTCGTCCTCGGGAAGCGGCAGGTGCCGGATCTTCGAAGAGGAGCCCGTCAGCTCCAGCACGAGATCAGCCAGCTCGCTGACCCGGAACTCGTCCGGATTACCGATGTTCACGGGCTCGGTGACGTCCGACATGAAGAGCCGGTAGATCCCCTCCACCTCGTCGGAGACGTAGCAGAAGCTCCGTGTCTGGCCGCCATCCCCATACACGGTGAGCGGCTCGCCCCGCAGCGCCTGTACGATGAAGTTCGAGACGACGCGGCCGTCGCCCGGACGCATCCGCGGGCCGTACGTGTTGAAGATCCGCACGATCCGCGTATCGACACCGTGCGCTCGGCGGTACGCCATCGTGAGCGCTTCGGCGAAACGCTTCGCCTCGTCGTATACGCCTCGCGGGCCGATCGGATTTACGTTCCCCCAGTAGGACTCGGGCTGCGGGTGCACTAGAGGGTCGCCGTAAACCTCGGACGTGGATGCCAAAAGAAACCGGGCTTCCTTCGCCTTGGCCAGGCCGAGCGCCTTGTGCGTTCCGAGGCTGCCGACCTTGAGCGTTTGGATCGGTAGCTCCAGGTAGTCCGTCGGGCTGGCGGGAGACGCGAAGTGGAGGATTCCGTCCAACACCCCGGGGACGTGCACGTATTCGGTCACGTCGTGTTGAACGAGCTCGAATCCATCGCCCAGGAGGTGGGCGAGGTTCTCCGGCGTCCCGGTGATGTAGTTGTCGATGGCCACAACGGAGTGCCCTTCCTGGCGAAACCGGTCGCACAGATGGGAACCGAGAAAGCCGGCGGCACCCGTGATGAGGATCCTCAATCGACGTCCCTCCTACCGATCGAGTAGTAGCTGAATCCGAGGGCCCGCATCCGCTCGGGATCGAACAGGTTGCGGCCATCAAAAACCGCAGGGCTGCGGAGAGCGGCTCTGATCGTGTCCCAGTCGGGCCTCCGGTACTGCAGCCACTCGGTGACGATGATCAGCGCGTCGGAGCCCTCGCACGCGGCGTAGGCGTCCTCTCCATACGCGATGCGGTCTCCCAGGTACCACCGGCGCGCCGTCGGCATGGCCTGCGGATCGTGAGCGACGATCGACGCACCGGCCTCCAGCAGCTCCTCTATGACCGCCAGAGCCGGAGCCTCCCGCATGTCGTCCGTCTCCGGCTTGAACGCCAAGCCCCACACGGTGAACTGCCGGCCCTCGAGGTCGTCGCCAAAGCGCGCCTTCACCTTCTGCGCGAGGAGCTTCTTCTGCCGCCCGTTCGCCTCGTGCACGGACCTCAGAATCGACAGATCGACTCCAAGGTCGTCCCCCGTCCGGATCAGGGCCTCCACGTCCTTCGGGAAGCAGCTTCCGCCGTAGCCCGCGCCGGCGAACAGAAACGAGCTACCGATCCGCCGGTCCGAGCCGATTCCGTGGCGCACGACGGACACGTCCGCGCCCGTAGCCTCGCAAAGCGCGGCGACCTGGTTCATGAAGCTGATCCGGATGGCGAGCATCGCGTTGGCCGCGTACTTCGTGAGCTCGGCCGAGGCCACGTCCATGAAGATCAAGGGGTTACCCGTACGAACGAACGGCTCGTAGAGCTCCTCCAGCACGGCGCGCGCCGCCTCGCCGTCGATCCCACAGACGACGCGGTCGGGACGCATGAAGTCCTCGATCGCCGCTCCCTCCTTCAAGAACTCCGGATTGGAGCACACATGAACGGGGTGATCCGTCCACCGTTCGATCTCCTCACGCACTCGCCTTGCGGTGCCGACGGGAACCGTGCTCTTCGTGATGACCACCTTCTCGGCGTTCATGTTCTCGCCGATGGCGCGGGCCACGTGCAGCACGTGTTGCAGGTCGGCCGATCCGTCCTCATCGGGCGGCGTGCCCACCGCTATGAAGATCACGTCCGCCTCCCGCACCGCCGAGCCGATGTCGGTCGTGAAGCGGAGTCGCTTCTCGGCGACGTTCCGCAATAGCAATGAATCCAGACCTGGCTCGTAGATCGGGCTCTTCCCCCCCTGCAAGCCCTCGATCTTGTCCCCATCGACGTCGGCGGCGATCACGTGATTCCCCGTTTCAGCCAGGCAGGCTCCCACGACGAGACCGACGTACCCCGTTCCGATAACCGCTACGTTCATGCTCTCACGACCCTTCGGTGCGAGCTCCCGTTTCGCGCCTCGCGACCGCCTCGGTCCAGCGATACACCTCGCGCACGCCCGCTTCGATGTCACCGCGGGCCTCCCAGCCCGTGTCGCGCTTGATCAGCCCGGGGTCACCCACGACCTTGGGATCCTCTCCCTGCCTCAGCCGTTCCTCCACGACCCGGATCTCCGGCTCCACGCCGGCCTCATCGAGAACCCACTCCAGAAGACGCCCGATCGCGATCGAGCGTCCCGAGCAGACGTTGTACGATGGCCGCGAGGATTGCAGGTTCACGATCGCCCTCAAAGCACACACCGCATCTCGCACATCCGTGAAATCTCGCTCCGCGTCAAGGTTCCCCACGTCAAGCACCGGCTCCGCACCGCAAACCGCAATCTCGGCAGCCTGCCGGCAGAAGTCTGGAACGGCAAAGGTCGCGGCTTGGCCGGAACCGATCAGGTTGAAGCTCCTCGCTACCACCGTGTCCAACCCGTGTGAGCGCCGAAACGAATGTGCCACGAGCTCCTGGCACGCTTTCGACAGCCCGTACGGCGACGTGGGCCGCAAGGGGGTCTCCTCGGTGAAGGCCTCCCCGACGCCCGGACCGTAGGCATCACCGGAGCCCATCACGAGAATCTTCGGTGAGTACTCCGGAGACTCCTCCCGTACGGCCACGACGGCGGTGAACAGGTTCAGCGTGCCTCCGGCGTTCACGGCCAGCGCGTCCGCCGGGTGCTCACGCGCGAGCGCACCTGACGCGAAGCCGGCGAGGTGGAAGATCACATCCGGCCGCTCGGACCCGATCAGGCGATAGAGCGTGTCCGCATCGCGCACATCCGCCTGCTTCCACGTGAAGGCCGCCACCTCCACCCGCTCGAGAACCGATGGCCGGGGCGGAAGCCTCTGCACCGACGCCACGACCTCCGCACTCGATTCGCCCAGCTCTCGAAGGAGGTGTTGACCGACGAAACCGTCACCGCCGGTGATGAGTGCTCGCATGTGCCCCTCCGCGGTCAGAAGGCCAGAGCTCGAGCCGTGCTTCTGGCAGCGTACGTGATCACGAGGTCTGCCCCGGCCCGACGAATCGCAAGGATCGCTTCCATGGTGGCTTCCCGCTCGTCGATCCAGCCCCGTTCGGCCGCGGCGCGAATCATCGCATACTCGCCGCTGACCTGATACGCTGCGGTTGGCATCCCGAACTCATCCTTGACCCGCCGGACGATATCCAGACAGAGCAGCGCCGGCTTCACCATCAGGATATCCGCTCCCTCCTCCACGTCCAGCGCGGCCTCCCGCAGGGCCTCGAGCGCGTTGGCTGGATCCATCTGGTAGCCCCGGCGATCACCGAACCGCGGGGCCGAGTCCACGGCATCGCGAAACGGTCCGTAGTAGGCGCTGGCGTACTTGACGGCGTAGGAGAGTATACCCGTGCTCTCCCGGCCCGCGGCATCCAACGCCCCCCGGATCGCAGCCACTCGACCGTCCATCATGTCCGAAGGCGCCACCAGGTCCGCACCGGCCTCCGCGTGGCTCACGGCCTGCGCCGCCAGGAGCTCCAGCGTCTCATCGTTCAAGACCTCCCCATCACGCACGAGGCCGCAATGCCCATGCGACATGTACTCGCACAGGCATACGTCCGTGATCACGACGAGTTCGGGGAGCGCTCTCCTCAACTCCCGCACCGCCCGCTGCACGATCCCCTCGTCGCGAAGGGCGCTGCCTCCCGTCTCGTCTCGCTCTTCCGGGATCCCGAACAGGAGGACGGCGCGGATCCCCTCCTCCCACGCTTCGGAGACCTCCTGCACGAGCGCGGCGATGGAAAGCCTGTCCACGCCCGGCATGGACGGGATCGGCGTGCGACCGGATTCCGCCTCGGAGACGAAGAGGGGATACACGAGATCGGATTGGCTAAGCTGCGTTTCGCAAACGAGTTGTCGCAGCACACCCGTGCGCCGGAGGCGCCGCATACGCACTACCGGAAAGCCGCTCATCGCGCTCCTCGTCCAACCCCCGAAGTCCGGCTCTCGGCCTGAACGATCGCCTCGACCAGTCCGGAGATCGTGTACCGGGAGGCTATGGCGTGGACCGGAACGTCGAGGTCTCGCGCCGTCTGGGCCGTGATCGGCCCGATGACCGCAACTCGTGAGTCCCCAACCTCTCCGCCCAGCTCACAGAACGCCCGCACAGCGGAGGAAGCGGTGAACGTAATCCAATCCAGCCCTCCCACCCGGGTGGCAGCCCGGAGGGCTGCCGCAGCCTCGTGGTTGGGCTCGGTAACGTAGGCAGCCACCTCTTCGACAACCGCTCCATCGGCTCGCAGTCGATCGGGAAGCACCGAGCGCGCTTCGGCGGCGCGGGCGAGCAACACGCGACGCCCTGCCAGTGGAGGAGCGCCGGTCGAATCCTCTTCGCTCCCGCCCTCTCGAATAGCCTCCGCGAGGGATTCGGCCCGGTAGCTGGCGGGAAGCAGGACCACGGTGACTCCGATCCGGTGCAGCGCGCGCGCCGTGGCCGGACCGATCGCCGCCCAGCGAACTCCGGGACAGGCACCCACGTCGATGCCGCGCTCCTGGAGGGCAGCTGCCAACCGCTCGACACCGTTCACGCTCGTAAGGACCGCCCAGTCGTACTCGCACAGCCGAGCCGCCGCCTGTAGCAGTGGGCCGTGGTCCTCGAGATCGGTGATCCGGATGGTCGGAAGGCGCTCCACCTCCGCCCCTCGTTTTCGAAGCAGCGCTGCCAGGCGCTCGCCCTGACCATCCGGTCGGGTGACCAGCACCCGGCGGCCGGCGAGCGGTCCGCCCGTCATGGACCGGTCCGGCGGCGCGGCCCGTTGCTTGAGGGTCCTAGCACGCTCATGGTCGCGCAATATACGTTGAACAGGTCGCTGAAAAACCCTGGCGGGTCGCGTTACCAGCGCCGCGGGGGCAGATCCAAGGCGGCGCGACAACGCGATACCGTGCGTATCGGGGAGGAGCGCCAACGCCGGAGATGCCCCCACGCCGCCGTAACCCGTAGGGCGCATGGGGATTGCGCGCGACCCACCAGGGTTCTTCAGCGACCTGTCGAGCTGCGCCGACAGGTGACCGATGCGTGACCTCATGGCTCCATACGGCGAAAAAAAGCCCCGTCGTGGGACGGGGCAGCTAGGCCGGTGGTGTCCATTCGCGCGCGGCGAAAGCCCTCCCCACCACCGCGTCCGGGCCGGAAGAAGGCCAGCCTATACCTTCTGGACCTTGCCGGACCGGATACAACGCGTGCACACCTTCACGTGCCGCTTCTTCCCGTGGTCCAGAATGCGCAGCCGCTGAAGGTTCGGCATGAACCGGCGCCTGGTCTTGTTGTGCGCATGGCTCACGTTGTTTCCCGTGGCGGGTCCTTTCCCGCACACATAACAGAAGTTCGCCATCGCGTTTCTCGCTACTTCAGCTCGAGGGAATCCGCCAGCAGGAAGCTCGTGCCCTGCGGGATAGCTTCGGCGTCCGCCTCATTCACGGCGCCCAGCTCCACCCATTGGCTACGAATCGAATCGTTCAGGGAGTAGATATGCCCATACAGCCGCACGACGTCTCCGCCGTACACCTGCGTGTTCCGGGCGATCAAGTCGGGCGAGAGCAGCACGGGAAACGGGCTCGCCTCGTTCGCCGAGGTCAGGCCCACCAGAAAGACGCCACGGCCCAGAGTCTGCACCACCGCGACCGAATCGATGTCTGCCACCCTGCCGACCGAGGCGCTCGGATCCTGGCTGAGCAGGACCAGGTCGACGACCTCACCGACGTCCGCCTCAACCATGACCGGAGTGGTCTCCTCCAGCGCCGCGGAGCTCCGATACAGCCAGAGTAGGAAGCCTCCGACCAGAGCGACCGCAAAGATGATCAGGACGGTAGAGAGTCCCGTCGAGCCTTTCTGGGTCATGCGAACGCGCCCCCTTCTTGAGCGTGGCAGGGCAGTTAGGCTTCCCCTTCGACAAGTTCGATGATCGCGAGTTCGGCGCCGTCACCCTTCCGGGCACCGAGCTTTAAGATCCGGGTGTAGCCCCCATTCCGGTCCCGAAAGCGTGGCCCAATCTCGTCGAACAGCTTGGTGAGGACGTCCCGATCCGCGACCAATCGACCCGCCCGGCGCCGGCTGGCCAAATCACCCCGCCGCGACAGCGTTATCAGCCGCTCAACGAACGGCCGCAGCTCTTTGGCCTTCGCCTCCGTAGTCCGGATTCGTTCCTCCTGAAGAAGGCTCGTCGCCATGTTCCGCAGCATGGCCCGCTTGTGGCTGCGAGTCCGGCTTAGCTGGCGTCCCTTTCTTCGGTGCCTCATTCCTCCTCTTCCGCGCCACCCTGCCCCGTCCCATTGCTGGCGGCCTCCTCGGCGACATACAGCGTACCCCCTTCGCCCCTCTCGA
>JAPULH010000013.1 GCA_027295155.1 Gemmatimonadota bacterium | reverse complement strand
GTGGGCCGACGCCGTGTAGTCGGCGTACGCGACGCGCCGGGGACCGTACGGGCCGGACACCGCCTCGTCCGCTCCGATGAGGGACGAGCGGATGAGCTCGATGAGCGCTTCGCCGTTTGCCGCTGGAAGGTTCGCCATCGTCCTGCGCGAGTTCGGCCGAGTCCTAGGGCTGGAGGTCGAGGTGCGGGCGTAGCCTAGAACCTGGCGTCGCCGCGCCGCAACTGCTCCGCGGCTACTCCTCCGCCGCTTCCTCCTCCTCCGCCTCCGGGCTGAGGACACCCCCGACGTCCATGATCACCTGCCACTGGCCGTCCATCTTCTTCCAGATGGTCACGTACTGACCGTTGACCGCTTCGGCTTCGCCGGCTCCGTCCGGGTCATACTCAAACGCTCCTCGCTCCACGGCCAGATCCCCCGAGCCGGCCATTTCGACGGAAGACGTGCTCCAAGCGATGGTGAAGTCGGGGTACTCGGACCACTCGCTCTCCATGTTCGCCTGGATCGCCTCCCGGCCCTCGCGGAGCTCGCCGTCGAAGAAGGTCGTACCGTCCGGAGCGAAGAGGTTGACGATGGTCGCCGCGTCTTGCGCTCTGTACGCCTCCATCCATTGCACGCTGAGATCGCGGACGGCCTGCTCCTCCACCGCGGGGTCGACCGGAGGCGGCGCCTCCTCACCTCCTCCGCTCGGAGCGCAGGCTGTGGCAGCGGCCGCTGCGAAGGCCAAGGCTGCGATTCGCTTGGATGCTGGCATGAGATCCCTCCCCGCGTCATGGCGTCATGCGTAGCCTGGTGCCTGTTCGGGCACCGCGATGGGCGACCTTTAAGTGGCGTGGAACCCGGCCTCCTGTCAACTTGATGGACATGAACGCTCCATCCAGGATCTTCGCTTTCCTTAGGGCGCGTGCTGTGCTGCGGGCGCGCGCCTCCGTTGCGAGGCGTGTGGTTCTGCTCGCGCGTGCCGCCCTGCCGGCGTGTATGGTGCTGTCCCTTCTTCGCCCCTCCGTCTTGCCCGCCCAGGCCGCCTGCGAGAGCCTGATCGCCTTCGGCTCGGATCGGTCCGAGGGGCCGGGGATCTACGTCCTCAGCCCGGAGGGAGGCGACGCCAGGCTGCTGGCCCGGATGCCGGGGGCGCTGGGTATCGAATGGTCGCCCGTTGGGGGCCGGATTGCCTTCCTGTCGGTTACGAAGCAGGACGAGGAGCTCTTCGCCCCTTACGCAGACCTGAGATTTCACGCCTTCCTCTACGTCGTGAACACAGACGGCATGGATCTTCGTCGGGTGAGCGACATGCCAGTATCGGTGGGCTTTTCGTGGTCTCCGGACGGGAGCCGCGTTGCGTTCGCTTCCTCCCTGGAAAGCGGCGGGGGGAACGCGGCGATCTACGTGGTGGAGGTCGACGAAGGAGGTCACAGCCGGCTCACGGATCTCGATGGCGTGCACGCCTTTCCGTCGTGGTCGTCCGATGGTCGGCTGATCGCCTTTGGATCGAAGCGCGGTGACGACACCGCACTGCAGGTGATGAGCGCGGATGGTACCGGGATGAGGCCGGTCGTCGAGGTGTCGGGCTCCCGGGCCTGGAGTCTGCCGAGGCCCGTGTGGTCGCTCGGCGGAAGGATGCTCGCGTTCGCCGAAGGTCGTGGCACGTACATCGTGAGCGCGAACGGCGGGGATCCGCGCAGGGTGGACACGGGATCCGGCGAGCCGCGTGCGTGGCTGCCGGATCGACGCAGGCTGCTCATGGCGGAAAGCTCTGGGAGCGGGGGGCGCGTGTTCCTCGTCGATGTGGACGCGATCGAGGATCGTACGCTCGCGACCGACGCGGGAGCGGGCGGCGAGAGCTCTGCCTCGCCCCTGTGGGACCGCGTCGCGTACACGGCGATCGTGGGCGGGCAGGCGGACGTGTACCTCGTGTCGATAGAGGGTGGTCCCGGGCGGAACCTCACCAAGCACGAGGCCAACGACTACCTGCCGGCCTGGTCCCCATGTACTTCCGAGGAGGAGGAGGAGTGAGACCGAGTGTGACGCTGAAGAACCGAGTCCGCCACGTTCCGAGAGCCGGCGTCGCCACGGGCGGTGTCGTCCTGATGTTGGCGATCGTCGCCCCCGCCTTGAACGCGCAGTCCGTTGAGTTGCTACAGGAGTACCTGCGGGTGGACACCACCAACCCGCCCGGCAACGAGTCACGGGCGGTCGAGTTCTTCGCCCGGATCCTTGAGGCGGAGGGGATCTCCTACGAGACGGCCGAGTCGGCGCCCGGGCGCGGGAACATCTGGGCCCGGCTGGAGGGTGGTTCCAAGCCGGCGCTGCTCCTCCTTCACCACACGGACGTCGTCCCGGCCGACGCGGCGTATTGGGATGTGCCGCCCCTCTCGGGAGAGATCCGGGACGGCTACGTGTACGGCCGGGGAGCGCTCGACACGAAGACGCTCGGCATCTTCCACCTCCAGGCGTTCCTCGCCCTCCACAGGGACGGCCGCCCCCTGAACCGTGACGTCATCTTCATGGCCACCGCGGACGAGGAGGCCGGAGGGCTGTTCGGCGCGGGATGGCTCGTGGAGAACCGGCCCGAGGTCTTCGAGGGCGTGGGGTTCGTCCTGAACGAGGGTGGCACTGGCACGGTCGACGACCACCGCGAACAGATCGGGATCGAGGTCACCCAGAAGGTGCCGATGTGGTTGCGGCTAGTGACGAAGGGGAAGCCGGGTCACGGCTCCAGGCCCCGGGTCGAGTCCGCGGTCACCCGCCTGGTAAGGGCGCTCGAGCGGATTCGAGAGCACGACTTCGAGCCGCGTATCCTTCCGGCGGTCGATGCCTACTTCAAGGGAATCGCCGCGGCCGCGGGCGAGGAGTGGGAGAGGCCATTCGCCGACATCGCCCGCGCCATCAAGGAGGATCGGGAGTTCCTGACCTGGCTCCAGTTCAACGACCCTTATTGGCACGCGATCACCCGAAACACCTGCTCGATCACCCGCCTGGAGGGGAGCGGCAAGATCAACGTCGTGCCTCCGACCGCGTGGGCGGAGCTCGACTGCCGCATGCTCCCCGATCAGGATCCGGTGGCGTTCATGGAGGAACTGCGGAGCGTGATCGACGACCCGGGAATCGAGATCGAGCAGATCATGGCGTTCACGCCCGCGAGCTCGTCCGTGGACACGGAGGTCTACGAGGCGATCGAGACGGTGGCACGGAAGTATTTTCCCGGCGCGGCCATCGTGCCGTCCGTGGCGGCTGGCTTCACCGACAGCCACTTCTTCCGTGACCTGGGGATGGCCGCGTACGGCTATACTCCGATCGTCATTCCGCTCGAGGATCTGGAGGGCGTCCACGGCAACAACGAGCGGGTCTCGGTCGAGAACGTTCGACGCGGCACGGGGATCATGCGCGAGATCGTGGAGCGGGTGGTCCACGGGTTGTAAGCCCTCGTGCCGGCGATTCGGCGGTGCGAGAACCCGCGGCGGTGCGAGAAACCGCGGCGGTGCGAGATCCTGCACCGCCGTCTCAGCCTGCGGCCTTTGTCAGCCCATCGAGCTTTCCCCAGAGCCTCCGGACTCCGTGTCCGTGGCCGCCGGCTCCTCCCGGTAGAGCCAAGCTCCGGCCACGGTCGCGATGGGGAGCTCGAAGAGGGCGAACACGCTGGCCGTCATCATCAGGCTGGGAGGGAAGAGCGGGGCGAGGCTGTTGTAGACGGTGGGCACGACCGACACGAGGAACCAGACCAGAAAAGCCGCGTACACGGCCGTCCGCGGTCCGGGGCCGAAGCGCGGCCGGATCGCGGCGTACAGCCAGACCGAGATGAAACCCAGGACGAGGGTCATGAGGACGAGCATGATGAGGCCGGAGGTCGAATACGTCT
>JAPULH010000129.1 GCA_027295155.1 Gemmatimonadota bacterium | reverse complement strand
CTACGCCCGATGTCGGAGCACCTGCCCCGCCCGGACGCCCGTGTGCTCTCCGTCCCGCACGTTGACCTGGCCGTTGACGAGCGTGGCCTTGTAGCCCCTCGAGCGCTGGATGAAGCGCGGGGCGCCGCCCGGGAAGTCGTGGACGATCTCGGGCTGGCACTCGGCCACCCGGTCCGGATCCAGGACGTTGACGTCGGCCCGCATTCCCGGGGCCAGCGTGCCGCGATCCTTCAGGCCGATGATGCGCGCCGGCCCGGACGTCATGCGCCGGATCGCCTCACCCATCGAGAAGAGGCCCTGCTCCCGCACCCAGTGCGCGAGCACGAAGCTCGCCCAGCCGGCGTCCATGATCTGGGAGACGTGTGCACCCGCGTCGCCCAGGATCGGGAACATGTGCTCGCTGGCCAGTAGGTCGCCCAGGGCGTCGATGTTCAGGTTGAACATCCGGAACGTGAAGAGCGCCTTGCCCTGGCTCTCCCGGGAGAGCCGCAGGAAGGTCTCGACCCAGTGCTCGCCCGCCGCGTCCGCCATGGCCTTCAGGTTCTGGTCGGAGGTGTACACGGGCGACTCGCCGGCTCCCATCCAGAAGACCTGCTCCGGCGGAGCACTCCTCCTCGAGGTCTTGGACTCCTCGATCAGCCGATGACAGAGGTCCGGATCCTCGATAGCGGCCAGGCGTCCCGCGAGGTCCATCCGGCGCAGATCGCTCCAGCTGCGTCCGGACACCGGCAGCATGCTCTGGAGGCCGAAGAGGAAGCCCGATCCGCGCGGCTGGGTGACCGCGGTGATGTCCAGGCCCCCTTCGCAGAGCGAGTCGAGATACGCCGCACCGTTGCGGCCGGACGCGCGGTCGGGCCCGGCTCCGAAGCTGAATAGGATCCGGCTCCCCGAGGTCTTCGCCAGGTCGCGGAGGAGCTGCGTCGTGAAATCGAACTGCTGGAAGTCGAGCACGTTCTGCATCAGCGCGCCCCGCGGCCCCACGGCCTTGGCGATCTCGAGCAGCTCGGAGGCATCGGCGTAGGTGCCGGGAATCGAGCGACCGTCCGGGAGCACGTGGGGCGGGTAGCGATTGGTCGAGAAGCCCACCGCTCCGCTGTCGATGGCCTTGCCGACGATGTCGGCCATCTGGTGCTTCTCTTCCTCGGTCGCCTGCTCCTCCACCGCTCGCTCGCCCATGACGTAGAAGCGGACGGCGCAGTGCCCGACCATGCCGGCCACGTTGAGACCGGGCTGCAGTCGCTCGATCGCGTCGAGGTAGCCGCCGTAATCCTCCCAGTCCCACGGCAGACCTCCGAGGATCGCGTCCTTGGGGATGTCCTCGACCGTCTCCATCATGCCGGCCAGGAACTCCCGGTCATCGGGCTTGCAGGGCGCGAAGGTCACCCCGCAGTTGCCCATCATCACGGTCGTCACGCCGTGCCAGCTCACCGGCGTGCAGTCGGGATCCCAGCCGATCTGCGCGTCCAGATGCGTGTGGATGTCGACGAAGCCGGGCGTGACCAGTTGACCCTCGGCATCGATCTCTTCGCGACCCCTTCCGTCCACGGCTCCGACGGCCGTGATCACGCCGTCGTCGATAGCCAGGTCACCCGGGGCGGGCTCGCTTCCCGTTCCGTCCACGAGCTGTCCGCCCCGAATCACGATGTCATGGGTCACGCCGTTCTCCTTGTCACCCGGAAGCGGGCTGATTGTACGCTCATTGCGACACTTCGTCGGGGGCTTCTCCCTGCCATGGGCCATCGGGAGCGCTCACGCCGTAGAGCTCGGCGGCGTTGGCGAAGAGGACCCGATGGCGCGTGTCCGGGGGCAGGGCGCCGAAGGCCGCGTCGATCTTCTGGCGGACCTCGTCTCCATAGAGGCAGATGGGGTGGGGATAGTCGGTCTCGAAGAGCACGCGATCGGCTCCGATCTCGTCCAGGCAGTGCTTCAGCGGGAACTCCTCGAAGAACGTGCAGGCCCAGACCTGCTCGCGCAGGTACTCGCTCGGGCGCTTGGCGAACTCGGGCTTCTCGGTCCGGACGTTCGCGTACTCGAAGCCGTGGTCGAGTGCCTCCTTGACGAAGGGCAGCCACCCGATCCCGCTCTCTACGGAGACGACGCGGAGACCCGGATTCCGGGGAAGGATTCCCGACATCACCACGTCCATCAGCTGGATGGCGTTGGCGAGCAGGATCGACATCGACCCGGAGACGATGCTCGGTGCAATGCCGTGGGCGGCGAAGCGCGCTGGATTCATCAGCTGGTCCTGGAAGTCGCCGCTGCCGATGTGCAGGCTGATGGGGAGATCGACCTCCTGGACCGCGTTCCAGACGGGATTCCAGTGGGGATCGCCGAGGAGCGGCATGCCGAAGTCCTGGGGCGCGCTCGTGAACAGGACGGCCCGATGGCCGATCTCGCGGCATCGGTGGATCTCGGCCACCGCGGCGTCGACGTCCCAGAAGGGGGTCGCCATCACCGGGATGAAGCGGCGCGGATCGGGAGCGATCCACTCGATGAGCCAGTCGTTGTAGGCCCGAACGCAGGCCAGCATGAGCTCGGGGTCGTCCAGCCCGAGAAAGGTCTCGCTGCCGAAGCCACCGATGTTGGGGTAGAGGGCCATGGCCCAGGCGCCAATCTCGTCCATGTACGCGAGACGCGCTTTGGCGTCGTAGGCGGCGGGGGGGCACTCGTCGAGGTTCTTGGGAATGGAGGGGAAGGGCTCGGGCCAGCCAGCCACCGCGGTGGCACCGACCGGGATCACGCGACCCTTTCGTCCAAACTGCCAGACGTCCACGCCATCGTCCGTGCGGATCATGCGCGGCGCCGCGTCCTGGAACTTCCGCGGCAGACGTGAGGTCCAGACGTCGCCCGGCTCCGTGATGTGGGTGTCGGCATCGATGAACCAGTCTGTGCATTCCATGGAACCTACCCCCCGACCCGGACGGGCCGAAAACGCGGAATCGCCAGATCTTCGCTCATGTCCTCCCAGACGAGCTCGACCGGAAGTCCGATCTCGATCTCCTCCGGGTCGGCAGCGACCAGATTCGAGATGATCCGCACGCCTCCCGCATCTTCCAGCTCGATGACCGCGATCACGAAGGGGAGCTCCTGGCCTGCGGCGATGGGACGGTGCACGGTGGTGTAGGTGTAGACCTTCCCTCGGCCCGGGACCTCCTTCCAGTCGGAGTCTGCGGAACGGCACTCGGGACAGATCGGCGCGGGGGGGAGACGCGTGTGCTCGCAGGAA
>JAPULH010000128.1 GCA_027295155.1 Gemmatimonadota bacterium | reverse complement strand
CCAGCGTCACATACGGCCCATGGGTCTCCCTATCGTCAACTATGGCAAAGGCTTTGGCGGGTCCTATCCCCGGGAGACGCTCGAGTTTCTCGGCGGGCGCGGAGTTGGGATCCACCTTCTCGTTCGGTCGGAGGGGGCGTTCCGCCACGGCTTGCCGGGCGAGCCCCGCGGAGACCGCTCGACGCACCTCCTCCAGAGACGAGGAGACGTGCCCGCTCGAGTCCCTCTCAGCCGGCTCCCACGAGAACTCGGCCTCCCCCGGCGCCAGGAGGAGGCGTGCAGCGGCACCCAGGAGGATGAGACCGGTGCCGACCAACAAGGAACGGCTTTCCGATCGGTTCAGCTCGACGAGATCACCCTCCCCCGCCTCGAACTCCCGTGGTCAAGTGCATGGTTTTTCGGCAGTTCGCACGACAGGTCCTCGCCGTCGCGGAAGCCGGCACGCCAGCGTCGGGTCGTGTTTCAACCAGATCTCAAGCGTGTTTCGGAAAACCGGTTCCGCGCGTATATCTCGTGACGCCGATCCGGGTGGCCGCTCTCGGCCCCGGGGGAGGCCCCGCGATCGCACGCACGGCAGTCACTGGAGAGTCGCTTGGCAGAGCCGCCGATCCTTCTCCTCGTCCGACACGGCGAGACGGCCGCGAACCTGAGCCACAGGTTCGCGGGTTGGAGCGACGATCACCTGACGGAAGGTGGACGCGAGCAGGTCGTCGAGCTCGCCAGGGCCCTGGGTTTCCGTGGTGGGCGGCTCTATGCCAGCCCCGTTCGACGCACCGTGGAGACAGCCGAGATCTTGGCCACCGAGCTCGCGCTCGAGGTTCGCACGGTACACGATCTTCACGAGCTGGAGGTCGGTGAATGGAAGGGCCTGACCGAGGCAGAGGTCTCGGAGCGTTGGCCGGAAGCGTACCGGGCCTGGCTCGAAACGCCGGACAACCTGCCGGTGAAGGGACGGGAAAGCCTCGAGGAGCTCCGAGAGCGGGCCCGAAGCGCGATCGATCAGATCGGCCGTGCCGAGCTGTCCGAAGATGCCTCACCAGCGCTCGTCGTCACGCATCTCGCTCTCATCCGGGTCCTCTGGCTGGCCGCGCGGGATCGGCCGCTCTCCGAGTACCACTCCATCGCGGCCCATCACGGCGAGCTGTACCCCCTCCTATGGGAAGGAAGGGGGAGGCTGAGAGCGACCCTGGGCGGCCCCGTGCGCGTCGAAGGGTTGGCGACCGGCCAGCGTCCGTGGGAACGGAGAAGCTAGAAGACGAACGTGATCTCGGCCCAGGCCTCCACGGGCCGCCCGTCCCGCTGCGCCGGGATGTACTCCATCCGAAGCACCTTCTCCACGAGGACCCGGTTGAACTCCCGGTTCGGGGTCGGAGTCAGGAGCTGTACTTCGCCGACCGGGTGCCCATCGGCGTCTACCCGCACCCTGGCCGTCACGCGGGTGCCGCGGACCTCGTCGGGCGGGTTCCATTCCGGAATCAGGGAGCGGGGAATCGGGCTCGTGGTCCTCGCCCCGGTGCCTCCCAGACCGGGCCCGGACGCGGGGCCGGACCCGGATGCATCGGCGCTTCCCAGCCCGGGCGTTCCGAGCGTGGGCGTCAGGGCCCCGCCTATCTCCAGCAGGTCGATCAGCGGTTCGTCTGTAAGATCGGCACGCTCGGGAGGAGCCGGGATCTCGAACGAAGGCGCGAGGGAGAAGCTGACGGCCTGGAGCGCGCCGCCGAACGTGAGGGTCTGGACCGCCTCGGACGCCTCGGCGGGACCGGCGCGGGCACCGGAAGGGCCGCTCCGCCACATGAAGAACGCGGCCGCGTGCAGGACCGCCGAAATCAGGAGCGACCATCCGAGCGCCGCGCGATAACGATCACTCCAGCGCTCGGACGGCACAACATATCGCTTGCCCACGCGACCAGATACACCCTCGGAGATGGAGGTTTCCCGCCCGAATGCTTGCCGGGGGCCGATCGGCCGGACACTTTGCTCACCCATCGCCGCGGGCGTCCCCGCGGCAGCCCGCCGCCAGGCGCGGGGAGTTCAGACAGACGGCCGACATGAAGGCGATCCTCAAGACAGAAGGAACCGCAGGGCTTCGGCTCGCCGAGGTGCCCGAGCCGGACATCGGGCCGACCGATGACCTGATTCGGGTGAAGCGAGCGGGAATATGCGGAACCGACCTCCACATCTACCGTTGGGACAGATGGTCGCAGAGGCGAATCACGCCGCCCCGGATCCTCGGTCACGAGTTCATGGGCGAGGTGGTCCAGATCGGCGAGTTGGTGGACAACGTGGTGGCCGGCGACCGGGTTTCGGCGGAGAGCCAC
This sequence comes from Gemmatimonadota bacterium, assembly GCA_027295155.1. Taxonomy (GTDB): domain Bacteria; phylum Gemmatimonadota; class Gemmatimonadetes; order Palauibacterales; family Palauibacteraceae. Next base: position 22,829 of record JAPULH010000128.1, on the reverse strand, counting down.
GTCGTGTGCGGCCACTGCGAGCTGTGCCGCACCGGGAACGCGCACGTGTGCCGCAACACATCGATCATCGGGGTGGACCGCGACGGCGCGTTCGCCGAGCTGGTGGCGGTGCCGGCTGGGAACCTCGTCCCCCTTCCGGACGCCGTCTCCGACGATCAGGCTGCGATCTTCGATCCGCTGGGAAACGCCTTTCACACCGTCCTGCATGACGACGTCACCGGCCGGAAGGTGGTGATCATCGGATGCGGGCCGATCGGCCTCTTCGCGGTGGGGATCGCCCGCGCCGCCGGCGCGGCCACGGTGATCGCTATCGAGCCCAGAGCGCAGCGAGTCGACATCGCGCGACGGATGGGCGCTCACCTGGTGTTCCGGCCGGGCGAGGATGCCGTGGAGGAAGCCGTTCTGGACGCTACCGACGGCTACGGCGCGGAGATCGTGTGTGAGATGAGCGGGAGCCCGGATGGGATCCGAACGGCGTTCCGGGTCGCCCGCAACGGGGGCCACGTACAGCTCCTAGGGCTGCCGCGTGACGAGGTCAGCGTGGACCTCGCGCGCGACGTGATCTTCAAGGGACTCCATGTCTACGGGGTCGTCGGGCGACGGCTGTACGAGACGTGGCATCAGATGCGGGACTTCCTCAGCGCCGGCCTCCTGGACATCGAGCCCGTGATCACCCACCGCATGCCCATGGAGGATTTCGAGGAGGCGTTCCGGGCGATGGAGAGCGGCGAAGCCGCCAAGGTGATCCTGGCCGTTGCATGAGCCCGCGGACCGATCCCTCCGGTCCAGGCCGTTGGGGCCGCTCGCGGCCGGCCGGGACGATCCTCGCCGCTGCGGTCCGGGCTGCCGTGTTCTGGGCCGCCGTCTTCTGGGCCGGCGCATGCTGGCGGATCGGCGAGCCCACGGCTGACGAGGCGATCGTCACCTGGGCCGCATATCCGGAGACGGTGCTCGTTGCGCAGCCGTTCTCGTTCGAGTTGGCCGGCCCGGTCTCACTGAGCACGTGCGGCCGCCTCGACACGGCCAGGGTGGTTCTGACCGGTGATGAGATCGTCCTTTCCGCGGAGCGAAGCATCTTCGACGCACGTTGCTCTCCCGGGCGGGTCAGCTTCTACGAGGCTCGCTCGTTCGTGATTGCGCGCGCCGGCAGATACCGGGTGCGCACGCGGCGGGGGCTCGATCTGGGGACGATGGTCGCGGTCGACTCGGGGAGTTTCTCTCCGATGATCGCCGTGGGCGAGGGCACGATCCGGAGCGCCGGCGGCTGCTGGCTGTTCGGCCCAGGTTGGGCTGTCAACCAGCGACCGTTCGCTCTGCAAAGGGCGCCGGAAGCGATCGTTGCGGAAGACGGGACGGATCGCGTGGTCTTCGTGCGCGGCTCGTTCGCCGGCTTCACCCTGTGCGGGCGCTACGGCTCCCGGCCGAGAATTCGGGTCGACACCGCTTGGGTGACGGCGAGGCGCGGACGCGACTACTACGAGTAACGGATGACTCTTTATTCGGAAACCATCGGAGGAGGGAGCGTGAACCAGGGACTGAGCGACCGGCTGTCCCATGAGCTGTCGACGATGCGAGAACAGGGCATCTTCAAGGTGCTGCGCCACATCGAAGGCCCCCAGTCCGCGGTCATTGAGCTCGAGGGTTACGGAGAGGTCGTGAACCTCTGCTCGAACAACTATCTCGGGCTGTGCGACGAGCCGGCCGTGAGGCAGGCTGTTAAAGAGGGCGTGGACCGGTATGGGGCGGGCACCTCCTCGGTCCGCTTCATCTGCGGGACGTTCACCGTGCACCGGGAACTGGAGGAGCAGCTGGCCGACTTCCTGGGAACGGAAGCCTCCATCACCTACACCTCATGCTGGAACGCCAACGAGGGTCTCTTTGCTCCGCTTCTCGGGGAGGAAGACGTGCTGATCAGCGACGCGCTGAACCACGCCTCCATCATCGACGGCATTCGGCTGTGTAAGGCGAGGCGCAAGATCTACCGCCACATGGACATGAACGAGCTCGCAGAAATCCTCCGGGGCTCCCGGGAGGCGCGGCACCGTCTCGTGGTCACCGACGGCGTGTTCAGCATGGAGGGAGAGATCGCACCGCTGCCGGAGATCCGCGAACTGTGTGACCGGTACGACGCGATCATGGTGGTCGACGACTCGCACGCCACGGGCGTGCTGGGAGAGACGGGGCGTGGCACGCCCGAGCACTGCGGCATGCACGGTGAAGTGGACATCATTACCTCGACGCTTGGCAAGGCCCTCGGCGGCATGGCGGGCGGCTTCACGGCGAGCAGCCGGGATGTATGCGACTATCTGGCCCAAGGATCGCGAACGCAGCTGTTCACCAACGCCGTTCCACCTCACTCGGCGTGCGGGGCGATCGCCGCGGTGCGTCATCTGGAGGCGCACCCCGAGCTCGTGGCGCGGCTGCGAGAGAGCACCGCATACTTCCGCGAGGGGCTGCTGGAGCTCGGCTACCGGCCGATCGAGGGAGACACGCCGATCGTGCCGGTGATCGTCGGAGAAACGGCCGACGCGATCGCGCTCAGCAACCAGCTCTTGGACGAAGGGGTTTTTGTGATCGGCTTCGGCTTCCCCGTCGTCCCGAAGGGTCAGGCGCGCATCCGCTGTCAGATCTCGGCGGCCCACGAGAGGGAGCATCTCGACCGCGCTCTGGACGCGCTGAAGAGCGTGGGCCGGCGCCTCGGAGTCGTGTAGGCGGCGGATCGAACCCTCGAAAGGAAGTCCATCCATGACGATGCCCGAAGGCGTGGTGATCGCCCCGTCGGTGCTCGCTGCCGACTACGGTCGACTCGCCGAGCACGTGAGCGAGGCCGAGGAGGCCGGCGCCCGCTGGTTTCAGCTGGATGTGATGGACGGCCGGTTCGTGCCCAACCTCGCGGCCGGTCTTCCGGTGGCCCGTGCGCTTCGCGCCTCCACGGAGGCGTTCTTGGACGCACACCTCATGGTCCACGAGCCGGGTCGCTTCCTGGGGCCGTTCGCCGATGCGGGAGCCGATCTTATCACGATCCACCAGGAGGCCAGCCTCCACCTGCATCGCGACCTGACGGAGATCCGGCGTCTCGGCTGCCGGGCCGGCGTGGCTCTCAACCCGTCAACCCCGGCCGAGACGATCGGCGAAGTTCTGCACCTGGTCGACCTGGTTCTCGTGATGACGGTCAACCCGGGCTATGGCGGGCAGAGCTTCATCCGGTCGGTCCTCCCGAAGCTCGGGAGGATTCGAGAGTTGGTGGCGGAGCGAGGCCTCGCTCCCACCCGGCTGCAGGTGGACGGCGGCGTGGACGTGGAGACGGCCCCGCTGGCGGTGGAGGCCGGCGCTGACGTGCTGATCGCGGGCTCATCGGTCTTCCGCGGCACTGGCACGGTGGCCGAGAACTTCCACGCCCTGCAGAGCGCCGCGGCGATCCAGCTCTAAGGCAAGTGAGACCATTCGGAAGGCACCGGCTCTGAACCGCATGAAACTATCGAACCCCATCAGGTGTTCAAGGACGACATGAGCGCTTTCGGGTTCCACGCATTGGCCGCCTGCTGCTGTACGGGTCATGCCCGGCAACGGAGGGTCGCCGTGGGCGCATAGGTCCGGGATCAACCCCGACAGACGCCACGAGCCGCGAGCCCTCCGCTCGCGGCTTTTCTTGTTTGAGGAAGGCCGGAATGGGAACAGCGCTGGGCTACGCGCTCACGGATCTGACGCTCTCGACAAGCGCTCGGGCTCTCGTGGCGGCCATCGGGAAAACGCCTCTCGTGCCCCTCCCCTCGCCGCACGCGGGGGTGCAGATACTCGGCAAGACCGAGTGGCTGAACCCGGGAGGCTCCGTGAAGGACCGCGCGGCGTGGTCGATCGTGCGGGCGGGCCTGTGGAGCGGCGACCTGAAGGGACGGGCTCTGTTGGACGCGAGCTCGGGCAACACCGCGATCGCGTACGCGATGCTCGGCGCGGCGATCGGGTTCGAGGTGGCCCTGTGTGTCCCGAGGAACGCCAGCCCGGAGCGCCTCCAGACGTTGAGGGCGTACGGCGCACGACCGATCCTCACGGATCCGCTGGAGGGCACCGACGGAGCCATCCTGGAAGCACGCCGGTTGGCGGAGGAGGAGCCGGAGCGGTACTGGTACGCGGACCAGTACGGAAACCCGGCCAACTGGCGCGCGCATTACGAGGGTACGGCCCTCGAGGTATGGCGACAGACCGGAGGCGGCGTGACGCACTTCGTGGCTGGACTCGGTACCACGGGGACGCTGGTCGGCGTCGGACGTCGTCTCCGGGAACTGAGCCCGAGGGTGCGGATCGTCAGCGTGGAACCGGCGGAGGCACTGCACGGAATCGAGGGTCTCAAGAACCTGGACACGGCACTCCGTCCGGCCATCTACGATGCAGATGTGCCGGACGAACGGCTTCGCGTCACGACGGAGGAGGCACAGGCCTGGTCCCGGCGGCTGGCGCGCGAGCACGGTCTCTTCGTCGGCGCCTCCTCGGGCGCCGCGTACGCGGCCTGCCGCCGAATCGCCGAACGCCTCGAGGCAGGCGTAGTCGTGACGGTTCTTCCCGACGGAGGTGCGAGGTATCTCAGCGAGGAGTGGTGGACGACGTGATGTCGCCCGGGTCCGACGCGAGCCGGGAGCGTGTGCAGGGGGCGGCCTTGCAAATCGGCTCCGGCATCCTGAGCGACATCCTGGCGGCCGCCGCAGCCGGCTACCCGCGCGAGGCATGCGGCATCCTGTTCGGGCGGCTGAACGAACCGAAACGCATCGTCGAGGGCTACCGGCCGACACCGAACCGGTGGCCGGAGCGCGGAGATCGCTATCTCATCGATCCGGAGGCGCTCCGGCGCGCTCTCGGAGCGGAGGAGGCGGGCGGTCCCCGCGTGCTCGGTTTCTACCACTCGCACCCGGATGCACCCCCGGTCCCATCGGAGACGGATCGTGAGCTCGCCTGGCCGTGGTACTATTACGTGATCATTCCCGTCGCACGGGGGACACCGGGAGAGGCGCGAGTGTGGGAGCTCGATCCGGAGGCGGGACGGTTCGTCGAGCGTCCGTTAGCTCCGGCCTGACGGTGGCCCGCGTGCTACGTTGGCTCCGGCCTGACCGGAAACTGAAGAAAGTGAGAAAACCGGCCGGTAAGAAAGAGGAGCGAGGACATGCCGAGGGTGTCGATACGGATTCCCACGCCGCTGCGACCTTTCGTCGATGGACGGTCAAGCGTCGAAGTTGAGGCCAGCACGGCCCGCGAGGCCCTGGCGCGGCTCACCGAGGACAACGAACGGCTCCGCGCCCAGCTCTACGGTGCCGATGGCCAGCTGCGAAGCTTCGTGAACGTCTATGTGGGGGACAGCAACCTGCGCGATCTGGCAGGTGACCCGGAGCTGTCGGAGGGCGTGGAGCTGAGCATCGTCCCGTCGATCGCCGGCGGTCGTGAGCCGGCGGCGGCGGATCTCCCCGCTACGGCGGATCTCCCCAGGGCGGAGGAGCTTCCCGACCTCACTCCGGACGAGCTGCGCCGCTACAGCCGTCACCTTCTGATCCCGGAAGTCGGCCTGGAAGGGCAGAAGAAGCTGAAGCAGGCTCGCGTGCTGCTCATCGGGGCGGGAGGACTGGGATCGCCGCTGGCCCTGTATCTGACGGCGGCCGGCGTAGGACGGGTCGGCATCGTGGACCACGACGTCGTGGACTTCACGAATCTGCAGCGCCAGATCCTCCACGACACCCCGTCCGTCGGGAGCCCGAAGCTCGAATCCGCCCGGTCTCGCCTTGAAGCGATCAACCCGAACGTGGAGGTGGAGACGTTCGAGACGAGACTCGACTCGGGCAACGCGCTCGAGATCCTGGACGGCTGGGACATCGTCGCGGACGGGAGCGACAACTTTCCGACGCGCTACCTCGTGAACGACGCCGCGGTGCTTCTGGGCATCCCGACCGTGTACGGCGCGATCTTTCGTTTCGAGGGCCAGGCCTCAGTGTTCGGTGCCGAAGGGGGACCGTGCTACCGCTGCCTGTTTCGCGAGCCCCCGCCGGCCGAGCTGGCGCCGAGTTGTGCCGACGCCGGTGTGTTCGGCGTGCTGCCGGGCATCGTGGGCACGATCCAGGCGACCGAGACGATCAAGCTCATCATCGGCCAGGGGCGGCCGCTCATCGGCCGTATGCTCCTCATCGACGCCTTGCAGATGCAGTTCCGCGAGCTGAGCATCCTGCGAGATCCATCGTGCCCCGTCTGCGGCGACCATCCGACAATCACGGAACTGATAGACTACGAGGAGTTCTGCGGCGCGAACGTAGAGACGGGAAGCGGTGCCGACGGCATACCGGAGATGGACGTGCTGGAGCTCAAGCGCTGGCTGGATGATGGCCGCCGCTTCCAGCTCGTGGACGTCCGGGAAGCATACGAATGGGAGATCTGCAACCTCGAGCCGCAGGGTGCCCGGCTGATGCCCCAGGCCACGCTGCCGACGCGGGTTGGAGAGCTGGACCGAGAGGCGACGATCGTCGTCTACTGCCGCTCGGGCGCGCGGAGCGCTCAGGCGGTGGAGGGCCTGAGGAGTTCCGGGCTCGAGGCGATCAACCTCAGGGGTGGGATCCTCGCCTGGGCGGCCGAGATCGACGAGAACATGCCGACGTACTGAGGCGGCGATGAAGATCGTCTCTCTTCTGGCCGGCGCGACCGAGATCGTTTGCGCGCTCGGGCTGGAGGACCAGCTCGTGGGAATATCGCACGAGTGCGACTACCCCCCGGAGGTTCTCGACCGCCCCCGCATCAGCCGTCCGCGCTTCGATCCCTCGGAGCTCTCGAGTCGTGAGATCGACCGTGCGGTTCGGGACGCCGTCGCCTCGGGCGACAGTGTCTACGAGATCGACGCTGAGGAGCTCGCGAAGCTCTCCCCGCATCTCGTTCTGAGTCAGGCTGTGTGCGACGTGTGCGCGGTGCCGTCGGAGGGGGCTCGGGAGGTCGTCGAGAAGGCCCGCCTGGATTGCGAGGTGCTCTCCTTGGACGCCCACTCACTGCGCGACATCCTCGACACCGTGAACCAGGTAGGGGAAGCGACCGGAGTCCGGGAACGCGCCGAGGCGTGCGTCGGTGAGCTGCGCCGCCGGTTGCATGAGGTATCGAGATCCGTGACAGGCGCCCTTCGACCGCGAGTGCTGGCGCTGGAATGGCTCGACCCGATCTTCGTTCCGGGCCACTGGGTGCCGGAGATGATCGATCTCGCCGGCGGCCAGTGCCTGGCGGGCGCGGCGAAGGACCGATCCGTCGAAGCTTCGCCGGAGGAGCTACGCGAGCTGGACCCGGACGTTCTCGTCGTCATGCCGTGTGGCTTCGGCCTCGCCGCGGCTCGACGAGCCGCCACCGAGCAGGCCGGCCTTCTGTCGGATCTCGCGCCGCGCGCGATCGAAGAAGGCCGGGCGTTCGTGGTCGACGCCTCCTCGTACTTCAACCGGTCCGGCCCCAGGGTCGTGGAGGGTGTCGAGATCCTGGCGAGCCTCCTTCACCCCGAGCTGGTCGGTCTGCCTCCCGCCGGCGCCGCAGCCACCTGGCTTCCCGACTAGCAGATCGCTAGGCGTCCAAGACGACCTGGCGCACGGCGGTGACGCTGGGCAGGGCAGCCAGCGCGCGCAGGAGCTCCTCCGCGAGCGGGGAATCCGTTCGGATCACTCCGAGCGCCTCTCCACCCGCCTCTCGCCGGCAGAGGTGGTACTCGGCGATGTTCACACCTGCCCGGCCCAGCACTGAGCCCACCTCACCGATGACGCCGGGGACGTCCCGGTTGTCTACGAGGACGAGGTTGCCGCGAGGAACGACATCCACGTGATACGGGCCGATGCGCACGAGCCTCCGATGTCCTTCGGCCACGAGCGAACCACCCACGACCTCGTCGCGCCCTCCGCGCTTCGCCGTGAGCTCCACGTAGTTCGCGTAGTCAGCGATCCGTCGCGTCCGAACGCGGGCCACGTCGATGCCGCGCTCGCCCGCGATGGTCAGAGCGTTCACGAGGTTCAGCGGCGAGGCCACGGTCGATCGCAAGTAGCCCTCCAGGGCCGCCGCGGCCAGCATCCGGAGCACGCGGCGCAGCGGGCCCGCGTAGCGGACCTCCAGCCGCTCGCAGCGCCCCTCGGTCAGCACGGCCAGCAGCACGCCGAGTCGGCGCGCGAGCTCGAGGATCGGCTCCAGCCGCGCCCGCTCCTCCGGGTCGATGCTGGGTACGTTGAGCGCGGCCGTCAGGTCGCCCGTCAGAAGCGCATCGCGAACGCTCCGGGCGATCTCGATCGCCACCTCCCGCTGCGCCTCGGCCGTGGCCGCTCCGAGGTGGGGCGTCATCACGAGGTTCGGTGCGTCACGGAGGGGGTCATCGTCCGGAAGCGGTTCCCGCGCGTAGACGTCGAGCGCCGCGGCGGCGATGGTCCCCGCTCGGAGGGCTTCGGCGAGGGCGCCCTGGTCCACGATCCCGCCCCGCGCTGCGTTCACGAGCACCGCCGTGGGCTTCATCCGGGCCAGCTCGGCCTCGCCGATCATGCGCTCCGTAGCGTCGGTCAGCGGCACGTGCAGGGTCACGAAGTCCGCTTCCGCCAGGAGCTGGTCGAGCTCCACGCGCTGAAGACGCTCCTGGGTGACCCGCTCCCCGCTCAGGTACGGGTCGTAGGCTACCACGCGCATACCGAAGGCGCGGCCGCGGCGGGCCACCTCGCTGCCGACGCGGCCGGCGCCGATGACACCGAGTATCTTGCCGTGAAGCTGCTGTCCACGCAGCGCCTTGCGATCCCACCGGCCTTCACGGATGGACCGATCCGCCTCCGGGATCCGGCGGACCGCCGCGAGGAGCAGGGCGAACGCCAGTTCAGCCGTGGAGTGTGTGTTTCCGCCGGGCGCGTTCAGCACCGCTACGCCGCGCCGGGTGGCCGCCTCCATGTCGATGTTGTCGACCCCAGCACCCGCGCGCCCGATCACCTCCAACCGCTCCGCCCGCTCCAGTAGCGCGGAATCCACCTGCGTCCCGCTGCGGACGATCAGGCCCTCGGCGTCCCGGATCGCGGTCGCCAGGGCTTCCTTCCGCTCCCCGGATACGTCTGCCACGTCGAGCCCGTCTTCGGCTCGCAGGAGCGCGAGTCCCTCCTCGGAGAGCGGATCGGCAACCACGACGCGCTTCACCGCCTGCTTCCCACTCGCCGTCTCGCCTGCTCGAGCCGTGAATCCGGGCTCCCACAGCGACACGCCGTCGATCATGTGCTTATCGCCTCCGTTAGTTCGGCCAGAAGGTCCTCCAACTGGTCGAGAGTGTGATCGCCCATGTGGCCGATCCGGATGCTCTCCTTCTTCAGCTTCCCGTAGCCCGCGGCCACGACGTACCCGCGCTCTCTGACACGTCGCACCACCTCGGGGCCGTCCATGAGGGAGGGGTCTGGGAGGCGTACGCCGGTCACCGTCGGCGAACGATACTCCGCCGCTGCAACGACACCGAACGACCGGCCCGTGGACGTTGCCAACTCCTCGACCCACGCGTGCGTCCGGTCGGCCATCGCCTGATGCCGCGCCCACCGCTCCTCTAGACCCTCCTCGCATATTCGCCTCAGCTGATGCAGGAGAGCGAACAGGATGGATACGGCCGGAGTGGTCGGCGTCATCCGGTTGGCCGCGTGCTTCTCGAAGTTGAGCAGATCGAAGTAGAAGCCCCTGTGCTCGATCTCCCGCGCCCGGGAAAGCGCTGCCTCCGACGCGGCGGCAAGAGAGATCCCTGGCGGGAGCGCCAGCGCCTTCTGGGCGCCCGTCAGCACGAAATCGAGCTCCCACTCGTCGGTCCGCACCGGCGCGCCCGCCATCGAGCTCACGGTGTCCACCGCGAGAAGAACGTCCTCGAACTCGTGGACGATCCGGGCGATCTCCCGGATCGGATTCAGGACACCGGTCGAGGTTTCCGAGTGGACCACCGTCACCAGATCGTAGCGGTCCGGCTGGGCGGCCAGCACGTCTCGTACCTCCTCCGGCAGGTTCGCCTCGCCCCACTCGACCGCCAACCGGTCGGCCGGCTGGCCGCACCCTGCGGCGATGTCGTAGAAGCGCTGGCTGAACGCGCCGCAGACGAGACAGAGGACGCGCTTCCGGCTGAGGTTGGTGATCGCCGCCTCCATCATCCCGGTCGCGGAGGAGGTGGAGATGTAGACCGGGCGCGTCGTTCCGAACAGGGACCCGAGCCCCGGTTGCAGGCGGCCGATCAGCTCTCGGATCTCCTCTCCCCGGTGGCCGATCACCGGCTCCGTCATCGCCGCCAGGGTGGCGGGCTCCACCTCGGTCGGCCCCGGGAGGAAGAAGCGTCCGTACTCGAGCTTCGTCATTCGGTCTGTAATCCTCTTTGTCGTCCCCCTTTGGAGACTCGCCCGGCGCGGTGAAGAAGGCGCCACAACGGGCGGTATGGGTATTATCGGCCCACAAACATGGCCGCCGCCAGCCCGTCCCGTACGGGAAGGATCACACCACGGAAGCGGCGATCCTCCGACAGGCGGCGGTTGAACTCCCGGATCGCCTCCGTCTCCGGATCCCGGGCGGAATCGTCCACCACCTTGCCCTCCCAAAAGGCGTTGTCTCCGAGCAGCAGACCTCCCGGCCGGAGCAGATCGGCGGCCGCCTCGAGATAGTACGGGTAGCCTTCCTTGTCCGCATCGATGAACACGAGGTCGAACGCTCCCTGGCTTGCGGGATCGGGCAGGATCTCGTGTCCCAAGATCTCCCCGGCATCGCCTACCCGAAGCTCGATGCGCTCCTCCTCACCAGCGCGCCTGATCGCCTCACGGGCGAGCTCCGCGTGATGCGGATCGTTCTCGATGGAGATCAGCCGCGCATCCTCGGAGAGGAGCGAGACGAGCCAGAGCGCCGAGTATCCCCCGAGGGTGCCGATCTCGAGCAGCCGTGAGGCACCGAGCGGCCGTGAGGAACCGACCAGTCCGGCGAGCAGGGCGAGAATGCGACCCTCCAGAGGCGACACGTGGATCGGTGGAAAGCCCCGCGCCTCGATCTGTGCGCGGATCCACTCGTGGACCTCCGACTCCCGCGCGAAGAGCTCACGGGCGTACTCCAGAAGGCGCTCCTGACCGTCACCAAGTCGCTCCTGGCCGCCGCCGACATGGGTATCGCTCATTCCTCACACTCGCGCGAAGCCGCACGCGTCCACACCCGCACCCTCGCCGGCCTCCCTGCGCGCGGATCATCGCGCTCCAGCCGAACGGCGGCCGTTACGCGATCAGGATCCGCCCGTGCCAGGTCGCACACCGTTCGGATTCCCACGGCCACGAGCGCCACCGCGTTCTCGGCACCGATCCCCTTCAGACTCGCGAGGCGTGCGGCCTCGATAATCGCCTCCGCTCGGCCGACCCCGATTCCGCTCGAGGACAGATCGACCGCTCTCGACGCGGCTAGCTCCTCCACGCTTTGGACGCCGGAAGCTCGAACAGTTCGCGCCTCTTCCGTGGACACACCGGGGAGCGCCTCGATCCGTGGGTAGGCGGAATCGATCGTCCAACGCTCCATTCCGACAGCCACCCAGACCCCGAACGCCACGCAGGCCACTGACGCGGCCATCACGATGGCCGGCGGCAGCCGTCGGCGCACCTCGGCACGCCGCCCGGACCACGGCACGGCAAGGCCGGCGTTCACCAGGGCCTGGTACGCGACGAAGCAATCGAGGGCAAACACCGGGAACCCCAGGAACCCCGGGAGCGGCATCTCGAACAGCTTGTGCCCCTCCAGGCCGGGAACGGTGTAAACCCACCGAGCGCCCGCCAGCGAATTGAACATCTCCCACAGAAGGCCGACGACCGCGCCGGCCGCGACGAGCTGGATCAACCGATCGTAGTGGCCACGGGCCAGATCGCCGATCAGCGATCGTTTGGGATCCCTGCGGTAGTTCCACGGCTCCAGCACGAGCGTGAGGAACCCCCAGGCGAAGGGAAAGAACAGCTCCGGGTGCCAGAGAGCGAGGCCCAGGACGCCGGCCCCGATCGCCACTAGGGTGCCGGCGTGTCGGTGCAGGGGCAGCTTCGGGCCCCGCAGCCCTCGCGCCACGCCGAGCCGCTCGAGCCACCGGTAGGCCAGGTAAATCGCCGGCAGGACCGTTGCGAACGCACCGAACGCCCCCACCACCCGATCCAGCCGACTCACCGACGCGTAGACGTAATACCAGTTCGCGAGACGGAAGTTGATGAGCTCGAACAGGAACCAGAGCGGCGCGGACCAGAAGAGGAGGCTCAGAGCGAACCGAGGTGTGCCCGGCGGCCGGCCGAAGGCCAGGGCGTAGCCCGCGGCGAGCGCCACCAGCGTCGGATACCAGGCCCAGTGGTAGTACCAGCCGTAGAACGGCTGCATGAAGCGTGCTGCGCCGGCTGTCGCGAGACCCAGAAACAGGAGCGCAGCAAGAAGCAGCGCTGCCGCGAGCGGGGCGGCGGCGAGCCGGTCGATGACTGAAGGCCATCTGCTGCGGTTGACGGAAGGTCGGCTGCGGGCAAACTTCAGGGCCACCTCCGGTTCGATGCGCACCCCGTAAAGTGGCGCCGCGTCAGCGAAACCCGTGACTGGCATGAGATACATCGCGATGACACACATCCCGCCGGAGGACGTCCTGCGGCGGGCGAAAGAGTTCTACGCCGCGAACACGCGGCTCGAGATCGCCGAGGAGTCGTCCGACTCCGTCACCTTCCGAGGGGCCATCGGCACGGCACGGATCCGCGTGGACCGCGATCACGGCCGCACCAACGTCCACGCCTCCACCGACCGCGTCGTCGGCCTGGACGTGACGGACGTCACCAAACGTTTTCTGTACACCCTCGGACGGGCGTAGCATGACTCCTCCGTCGTCGGTGCCGCTCCTCACGGTACGCCTCATCATGCCGGACCGCTGGCTGGAGCACATCGCCGAGTTGCCCGCGACGACCACCCTGGATGAGGCGAAGCGACTCGGCCTGCGCTCCCTGCTCCTCCGTGACACCGATGACCCGGCCGACTTCTACCTGGAGTACGCCGAGAAGCGCCTGCCCGACGAGTCCCTCACCCTCGCTGAGCTCGGGGTCCAGGATCGAGAGGCCCTGTCCATCCGAGCGTACGACCTCGGACACTACCCCCGTTTCGGCGGCTAGCCGCGAGCGCTCACCCACATCCGGCTGGCCGGCCTCGCCGTCGCTCGCGCCACTCGAACTCCTCGCGGAGAACCGCGTACTCGATGAGATCCTCGAACCGATCCCATTTCAGCACGTGCTGCCGGCGGCAGCCCTCGGGCCGCATTCCGATCTTCTCCAGGACTCTGCCGGAGGCGGGATTGCGGGGGAAGTGGCCCGCGTGGATCCGGTTTAGATCCAGTTCGTCGAAAGCGTAGCGGGTAACCGCGAAGGCCGCCTCCGTCGCGTAGCCTTGACCCCAAAGCGGCCGCCCGATCCAGTATCCGATCTCGGCCCGCCGGTCGGCGAGAGCCAGCTCGAGGCCGATCGCGCCGATGAGGTCGCCTCCCTCCACCAGCTCGATGGCGAACACGACGGCCTCTCCCCGCGCACGCCGCGCGGCGTGCGAGCCGATCCACTCCTCCGCCATTCCCCTCTCGTACGGGTGCGGGACATGGGTCGTGTTCGCGGCAATCTCCCGATCCCCCGCCAGCCGCCGCACTTCCGCGGCGTCGCCGGGCACGAACCAACGCAGGAGCAGCCGCTCGGTCCGGATCGGAACCGGCGCTGGGGGCTCCGGGCCTGCTGGCTCATCGGTTTCCGCTACCGCCGCCTCGACGGCGTACCCAACCTCCTGCCCGAAGGACAGCTCGAGGGTGTGCCCGTCCGGGTCGGAGAGCATGGCCAGGTATCCGGCGGGTCCTCCCGTCTCACGCGGCTCCTCCCGCAAACAGCGCTCCAGGCGCGCGAGGTCGCACAGACGGTCGACCTCGTCGCGATCGGCGCACGCCACGCCGAGATGGGCGAACGGACCGAGGGGTCGGTCCACGGAGGCCGCTTCCGCGAGCACCACCACGAAGGGCCGCGTGCGATCGCTGAGCCACGCGATGTCCAGACCCGGATCCGAGGCCAGGGGTCGCCGATGCACCACGGTCATCTTCGCGTACTTGGCGTAGAAGGCGATGCTCCGATCCAGACTCGTGACCGGGAGCGCCACGTGCGTCAATCCCAGGTCAGCCATGTCTCCGAGCAGCAGAGGAGGCGTACCCCATCATCCCTACCGTCGCCGGAAGAGTGGCGCCACCAGACCTCCGATCGTCGCACCGATCGCGGCGGTGAAGGCGAGCGGTCCGAGGTGGTCGAGCGGCGCCGCTCCGTTGGCCCGGTTCATGTACGCCGCGAGCCCGGCGAACAGGAGACCTCCGAGCATGGCACCGAGCGCCGAGCGACGGAGCAGCCGATTCATTAAGGTCCGTCCGCGTGGCGGGCAAAGTAGGAGCGGGTCTCACGCCAGACGATCCCGGAGAGCAGGAGCAGTCCGATCAGGTTTGGGAAGGCCATCAGGGCGTTCATGATGTCCGAGAGCAGCCACACGACGTCCAGCTTCGCCACGGCGGACACCGCGATCACCGCCACGAAGAGCAGCCGGTACGGAACGATCGCCTTCACTCCAAGCAAGTACTCGAGATTGCGCTCGCCGTAGTAGGACCATCCGAGCATGGTGCTGAAGGCGAAGAAGGAAAGGCAGACCGCGACGATGGCGCCGCCAAACTGGCCCGGCAGGCCGCTGCTGAAGGCCAGCTGCGTGAGGTTCGCTCCGTCGACGCCGCTGCTCCACGCGCCCGTGCTCAGGATGGCTATGCCCGTAAAGGAGCAGACCACGATCGTGTCGATGAACGTCTGCGTCATGGAGACCATCGCCTGCCGGACAGGCTCGGCGGTCTGCGCCGCGGCGGCGGCGATGCCCCCCGTGCCGAGGCCCGACTCGTTCGAAAAGATACCACGGGCCACCCCGAAGCGAACGGCCTGGGCAACCGTATAGCCGAGCGCACCGCCCCCGACCGCCATCGGGGTGAACGCCCCGGTAAAGACGAGCCGGAACGCCTCGGGAACCCCCCCCAGGTTCAGGAGGATGACCAGCCCCGCTGCGGCCATGTAAAGGACGATCATCATCGGAACGAACACGCCGGTAAACCGGCCGATCGACTTGATTCCGCCGAATATCACGACCGCGACCAGCGTGGCGACGACGACGCCCGTCAGCCAGTGTGGGATCGAGAAGGACCGGTTCAGCGCATCCGCCACCGCCTGCGACTGGACGCCGTTTCCGATCCCGAACGCGGCGACGGAGGCGAACAGGGCGAACACGAACGCCAACACCCGGCCGAGCCGACCGCTGATGCCGTGCTTGAGGTAGTACATCGGACCGCCGGACATCTCGCCCCTGTCGTCCGTTTCGCGGAAGCGCACGCCCAGCACCGCCTCGGAGTACTTCGTCGCCATGCCCACGAGGCCTGTCATCCACATCCAGAAGAGCGCTCCCGGGCCGCCCGCTGCGATGGCCGTCGCCACACCCACGATGTTGCCCGTCCCTACGGTGGCAGCGAGTGCGGTCATCAGCGCCTGGAAATGGGAGATGTCGCCTTCGGCTCCCTCCTCGCGCCGTTTCACCAGCGCCAGCCAGAGCGAGTGCTTCAGCTGGCGAAACTGGAGCCCCCGGAGGAGCAACGTCAGATAGAGCCCCGTTCCCACGAGAAGGACGATGAGCGGAGGCCCCCAGACGAAGGACTGAACGGAGGCCAGGAGATCGGAGAACGAGCGCCCCGAGTCGCCCTGAGCCGACAGGGGAGAGGAGCGCAGGAGTGAGGCCGCGTGTATGAAGAGGAACGGGCTGAGCATGCGGTCCCTCCGAATCGGGTGGCAAACGCCGGCCAGACGTACCACATTGCCGGCTCGTCAACTGGCCAGGCGCTCTGGCCGGCCGCACACTAGGCCGATTCTCTCGGAGCCGTCAACCGGGGCCGCGGAAGCGTTGGCCCTCCGATCGCGAGACAGCCATGGAGGAGAGCGACTCGATCCGGGAGCCCGACGTCGTGCGTGAGCTGCGGCCCGCGATCGGGAGAGGCCGCCACATCGCCATGATCGCGGCCGCCGGCTCCGGTCATGAGCGTGTCTTCGCGGAAGCCGTGGGGGCGGCTTGCGAGCCGGAGAAAGGCATGCAGGCGCTCGTCCTCGTACCCACTCGTGACGCCGCGCTGCGCTGCGCTACCGCGCTGGCCCAGCCGGCTGCCGACGCAGAGGGCCCTCGTCTTCACACCCTCGCGTGGCCCCCGCTCGCCGACGCCGCCACCGCGGATGTCGTCGTAGGGCGCCCTGCGGCTCTCCTCGCCGAGATTCGCGGAGGGCGCCTCGGCACGTCGGCCCTACGCATCATCTGCGTGGACGGGGCGGACCAGATCGCACGCCTGGAGGAGTGGCCCGCTGTCGAGGCGCTCCTCGACACGGTGGGCACGGAGATCCAGAAGATCGTGGCCAGCAGCTCTTTCGAGGGCAACCTGGCCGGGCTCCTGGAACGCCGGTTCTCGAGAGCCCGCCGCTGGCCCGAGGAGCTCTTCGCGGAGGTGACGGCCGCTCAGGAGCCGCCCGGCAAGGTTCTGTGGTACGGCGCAGCGGCCCGGGAGACAGAGCGGCTCGACCTGTTAGCGGCCGCAATCGCCGACGCGGCGCGGGAAGAGGCCGAGTCGGCAGGGGAAGAGTCTGACTCGCCGATTCGATCGCTGGTGGTGTGCCCGGATCGAGAGACCGCCTGTCGGGTGCGCGACGGGCTCGCCGCTCGCGGCGTGGCCGTTGTATCCGACGCTACCTCCTCCGGGGCGCTGGTCGTCCACGGTGCCAGTGCCCTCGGCGTCGACGCCGCCGACGCCGAGGGAGTCGGGCCGAGAGTCGTCATCCGCTGGGGCCCTCCCGACCAGCTCGCCGCTTTCACCGAGGACATGCTGGAAGCCCGGCGGACGATCGCCATCATCGAGGCCCGCCACGTGGCGCAACTCCGGCTCCTGGCGCGCCGTGGGGGCTGGCAACTCCGGGCCATACGAACTCCCACGCCGGAGAAAGGGGAGGCCGTGGAGCGATTTCGCGAGGCGGTCAGAAGCCGTCTCGCAGAGAACGACGTTTCCGCCGAGCTCCTCCTCCTCGAACCGCTGCTCGAGGAGCACCCCGCCGCCATCGTGGCCGGCGCCCTGGCGAGCCTGCTGCGCGAGCGGCCGACGGGCGAGCCGGCTCCCGCGGCCAAGGATGCTCCGAAAGAGACCGTTCTTCCGGCATGGACGCGGATCTTCCTCGGCGTGGGCCGCAAGGACGGCGCAGGGCCCAGCGACATCGTGGGGGCGATCACCGGAGAGACAGGGGCGGCGGGCGGTCAGATTGGTCTGATCGAGGTTCGCCCCAGCTTCACGTTGGTGGACGTGGATGCGGAGATCGCCGATCGCGTCATCGAGCGCCTGCGGGGCGTACGGATCAAGGGCCGAGAGGTGACCGCACGCCGCGATCGTGACGTGGGCGCCAGGCGCGGGCACCCGGGCGGCTCGGGGCGCGGGCGCCCAGGCAGCGCCGGACGCCAGGGTGGCTCGGGACGCTGAAGGATTACAGCGAGTCCTTCAGCCCTTTTCCGGCCCGGAAGATCGCGGTCCTGCTGGCCGCGATCCGGATCTTCTCACCGGTGCGCGGGTTGCGCCCCGATCTGGCCTTCCGAGTGCGGGCTTCCAAGATCCCGAAGCCGGTAATCCGGACCTTCTCGTTTCGACTCAGGGCGCGCGCGATGATGCCACCGGGAGTGTCGAAGAGCGCGTCGATGCAACGCCGTGCTTCCGCTTTGGAGATTCCGGCCCGGCTCGCCAGCGATTCGGTCAGATTGGTCTTGTTCACGGTCGCTCCTGTCGGTGAAGTTGCGGGAAGGCCGGAAGGGGCGGACACACAGACTCAGGTTAAATGGGGGCTCAGGGAGCGTCAAGGGAGGGATCGCGCGACGCACCGCGTGTTCCGTCGGATCGAGCGGACGTGGGTGTAAACGCCCGTTGATTCGCTCCAGGAGATCGTCCGAGCCTGAGCGAGGCGTGAGACACCGGATCGGCGTGACCCTCCGGCGGCCGGGCATCGTCGTGCCGGCCGTGGTCGCCGGGAGTGTGCTCTCCTGGCTCGGCATCGGATGGGCGACCCTCCCGGACGTCAGCTCCCTGGCGGAGGCCTGGCCGGACACGACGGCGTACATGCGAATCCGCATCGCCCACGCGGTGCGCCGTGGAGATACCCTGCGGATCAGGTATCACCCGGTGCGGCTCTCGGACGTCCCCGCTGCCCTCCGCCGTGCCGTGCTGGTCTCGGAGGACGCCGGCTTCTACGACCACTCGGGCTTCGACTGGCACGAGATCCGAGCGGCGTTCGAGAAGGCGCGGAGAGAGCGCGAGATGCCGCGGGGCGCCAGCACGATCACGCAGCAGCTGGCCCGCAACATCTACCTGTCCCCCCGGCGCGCCCCGACGCGTAAGCTGAGGGAGGCGTTCATCACGAGACGCCTCGAAAAGGAGCTGCCGAAGAGCCGGATCCTGGCGCTCTACCTGAACGTCATCGAGCTCGGGCCGGGCCTCTTCGGGGTGGACGCGGCCTCGCGCGAGTACTTCGGGATCCCCGTGTCGGCGGTGTCGCGCCGGCAGGCGGCGATGCTCGCCGCCACGATCCCCTCGCCGCTCCTCGACAACCCTGGCACGGACACGCGCCGGTTTCGCTGGCGAACCGACCTGATCGCGGGGCGGGCCTTCGCTCCCGCTCGCCCGGAATAGGAGGCATCGGATGAACCTGCTGCTGATGGTCGTGATCCTCTACCCGCTTCTGCTGGTCGGCGTGAGCGTGTGGCGGTCGCGCTCCGTGAAGAGCCACGAGGACTTCATGGTGGCGGGGCGGGAGGTGCCCGTCCCGCTCCTCGTTGGCACGCTCGTGTGCACGTGGATCGGATCGGGATCCCTTTTCGGCGGCGCCGGCCTCGCCTATCGGACCGGCATCGCGGAGCTCTGGTTCAGCTCCGGTGGCTGGCTGGGCCTCGTCGTGGCCTTCTTCCTCGCAGCCCGGGTTCGGCGCATCGCGGAGTACACCGTCCCCGATCTCCTCGAGAAGCGCTACAACGCACTGGCCCGCCTCCTCGGCACGGTGGCCATCATCCTCGCCTATGTAACGATCGCGGCGTACCAGTTCCGGGGCGGCGGGTGGATCCTGAGCATCGTCTCGGACGGAGCGATCAGCCCCGATACGGGCATGTACATCACGGCCGCGGTGATCGTCCTCTTCACAGCGCTGGCCGGGATGGTATCGATCGTCACGGTGGACATGTTCAACGGGATCATCATCACGCTCGGCGTCCTCTTCGCAGTGCCCTACATGGTGTTCGAGCTGGGCGGAGTACAGGCCGTGATGAACGCCCTGCCGCCGAGCCACCTCGAGCCGCTCGGAGGCCACAACGTCCTGTGGGTGTTCGGCGTGGCCGCCCCCACTTTCCTGCTCATCCTGGGCGAGAGCGGCATGTACCAGAAGTTCTTCTCGGCCAAGAATGAGAGCGCGGCACGGAAGGCGGTGGTGGGGATGCTGCTCGGGATCGTGATCATCGAGGTGGCGATCGCGCTTCTCGCGATCACGGGGCGGGCGGCGTTCCCCGACCTCATGGAGTCGACCTCGGTGGTCGGGCGGGCGGGCTCGGAGACCGTGATCCTGTACATCGCCCGCCATGGCCTGCCGGTGGCCGGCGGCATGGTGCTGCTGGCGGCGGCGGTCGCCATCGTGTTCTCGACCGGCAACACCTTTCTCCTCGTGCCGTCGACCAACGTGAGCCGTGACCTCTTCCAGCGGTTCATCCGCCCGGACGCCTCAGAGTGGCAGATGTTGCTCGTGCAGCGCCTCGCCATCGCCGGGTTCGGCGTGCTTGCTCTCCTGGCGATCACCCAGTTCGACACGATCCTCTCGATGGCGCTGTATGCGTATTCTCTAGTGGGGGCGAGCCTGACGCCGGCGCTACTCGCGGCTTTCCTCTGGCGGCGCGTCACGGTGGCCGGGGGCGTGGCGTGCATCGCGGGCGGACTCGGAGCGCTCATCGGGATCGCCGCGGCGAGCCGCCTCGGCGTCGACTTCACGCTCACGCTCGGGCGCACGGAGTTCGATTTCGCGAGCAGCGAGTACATCGTCATCCCGGGCGTCCTCGTGTCGACCGGCCTGATGGTCATCGTGAGCTTGCTCACCAAGCCCTCGCCCAGAGAGAAGTGGGAGCCGTTCTTCGTGCCGGCGGGGGCAAGGCTGGAGGAGGCGATTGTGGACGAGCGACGCCACGTCTGAAGAGCCGGCCGCGCGGCGGGAAACTGTACACGGGCGGCGAGAAACTGTACACGCGCGGCGGACACCCAACTCACTTTCCGCCCTTGTCGGCCTCCATCTGGCGCTTGAGCTTCTCCAGAAGCTCGTCGCCCTCGAGGTCGTTCTCGGGACCCTCCAGGTCATCGAGCGCGCCGGTGTCTCCGGCGAGGTCGCGCTCCAGCTGCTCCCGGGCCGCGGCCAGGTCCGAGTCGCGAGTCAGGCGATCCTCCATCCGATCGAACGCGTCCGTCGCACTCCCCGATACGCCGTGCAGCCGCCAGCTCGTCTTGGCTCGCCGGCCCCGCGCGAGAAGGGCGTCTCGCTGCACCCGCGCCGTCTTCAGTTGGCTCGTCATCTCCGCGATCTCAATCCGCTTCAGCTCCAGCTCCGCCACGGCCGCCTCGCGCTTCTGTTCCAGAAGCTCGGCGCGCGCTCTGTGCTGCTCGGCGAACCGGACGGCGACCTCGACGGTCTCCTGGTCGCCGATCTCCTGTGCTTGCTCCGCTCGGCGCACGCAATCAGCCGCCCGCGTGAGCTCGGCGGCCCGACGCTTCTGCAGGCTGGCGATCATCTTCTCCAGCTCCGGAAGACTCGCCTTGGTCTCCACGAGCTCCTCGCGCATCGCGTGGAGCAGCCGGTCCACATCCTCCTCGGACGTTCCGCCGAAGCGCTCTTCCATGGTCCTCAGCGCGTCGTCCAGCGATTCTCGCAGCCTCTTGAACATGGGCCCAAGTCTAATGAACGGGGGCCGCGCTCACCACGTCTGAAACCAACCTGGCCGGTGGCGCCGGCGCCACCCGAAGAGGATCCTTCCGGTGTATACTTTGAGACGACGAGGGCAACAGCGGTCTCGACACACAGCGTGCAGACGAGCCATGAGTGAGACAACCCTGACACAGGTCCCTGATCCGGCCACTGAGGCGGACGGCAGCCGGCGCGAGGTCTTCCCTGTCGAGGGGATGCACTGTGCCGGGTGCAGCAGCGCCGTGGAGCGTGCCCTGAACCGTCTGGAAGGCGTGGAGGCCGCCGTGAGCCTGACCGCCGAATCCGCCACCATTCGGTACGAGCCGGACGTCGTCACCGCGGACGACCTTCGTCGGGCCGTCCAGGATGCGGGCTATGTGCTGCACCTCCCGCCGGCCGGGGGAACCGAAGCGGGCGCCATGGAGCGGGAGCGGCTGGCGCGGGCGGAGAGACACCTCTCCGAGGCACACCGCCGGATGCGGCTCGCGTGGATCCTCGCGGCACCGGCGGCCCTCTGGATGCTCCCGGAGATGTTCCTGGACGTGAAGTGGCCGAACGCCATCTCCTACGATCTCGGGATGACCCTAATCGCGGCGGTCGTGCTGGCCGGGCCCGGCGCGGCCACGCTGCGGAGCGGCTTCATGTCGCTCCGCCACTGGGCGCCGAACATGGACGCCCTCATCGCGCTGGGCAGCGGGGGCGCCCTGTTGACGGGGATCTTCACCGCGCTGCACGACCTGGGGGTTTCTCCGCCCCTCATGAACTATGCGGGCGTGGGCGCGATGATCATGGCGATCCACCTGACCGGCCGCTTCATCGAGGCGAAGGCCCGCGGGCGCAGCTCGGCGGCCATACAGCGGCTGCTCTCCCTGGAGGCGAGCACCGCGCGGGTCGTACGCGACGGAACCGAGGTGGAGGTGCCCGTGGCGGAAGTGCGGGTGGGCGACGTGATGATCGTCCGGCCGGGCGAGAAGATCCCCACCGACGGCGTCGTGACCGAGGGGCGGAGCTCGGTGGACGAGTCGCTGGTCACGGGTGAATCCATGCCGGTCGAGAAGGGCCCTGGAGAACAGGTCGTGGGAGCGACCATCAACCAGGAAGGCGCTCTTCGTGTGCGTGCTACGGGCGTCGGCGAGAGCACCTTCCTCGCCTCCGTCATCCGCTCCGTGGAGGAGGCACAGGGGAGCAAGGTGCCGATTCAGGAGTTCGCGGACCGGGTCACGGCCGTGTTCGTGCCGGTCGTTCTGGCCGTGGCCGCGGCCGCGCTCATCGGCTGGCTGGCGTTTCCCGGCTTCTTCCAATCGATCGCCGCGGCGGCGGCGCACTTCCTCCCGTGGGTGGAGCCCGGCCTGGACCGTGCCTCGCTGGCCCTCTTCGCAGCCCTGGCCGTCCTCGTCATCGCCTGCCCCTGCGCGCTCGGCCTCGCCACCCCAACGGCCCTCATGGTGGGCACGGGCCTTGGCGCCGAGCACGGCGTGCTGGTGCGCGACGGGGCCGCCGTGCAGCGACTGCAGGAGGCGGACGTCATCGCGTTCGACAAGACGGGCACCCTCACCACGGGCTCGCCGGCGGTGACGGCCGTGGTGGCGGCCGAGGGGTGGACGGAAACCGAGCTGTGGCGGCTCGCCGGACCGCTCGAAGCCCTTTCGGAGCACCCCCTCGGCCGCGCGATCGCCCGGACAGCGGCCGAGGGCCTCGCAGGGACGGAGAGGTCGCACGTGGCTGACTTCAGCGTCGAGCCGGGACGGGGCGTTCGCGGAACGGTCGACGGCCGAA
>JAPULH010000127.1 GCA_027295155.1 Gemmatimonadota bacterium | reverse complement strand
GTTCGCAATGTTGCTCGCGTACTCCTCCCGAAAGGCCTCCTCCGTGGCGTACTCGATGCGCAATTGTCGCGGCTCGGTGGGCACAGGGTCTCCGAGGGCACCGTGGCAGCAATCCCCACCTCCTTGATCGGCCGAGCCCAGGGTGAACCTGACCCCAGCCCGCCGTCGCGCGAGAGCGGAAGCTTCCGCTGGCGTTGGACGGGGAGAGGCTTCCGAGGGAGATGGCTACGGCGCCCCGTTCCCGGGCACCTCCGCTGGATCGATGCGCCGATGCCGCCGCCAGCCCTCCCTCAGAAGCCAGGTCCTAGGCCTGGCGACCGCCGGTGGCCCAGCATCCCGGCTACCCGACGGGACGGCAGTCTTCCAGCCGTCGAACCAGGCGCCGGACGATGCCTCGTCCAGGCGAACCGGCGGCGCCGTTCCGTAGCGCTTTCGCCAGTGCCTTCGGGCGTTGAGGAGCACATAGGCCAGGGCGTTCCGCACCTCTCGGGGGGTCCACAGGACGCGCAGGTGATACCGCCCCTCCATCACCTTCCCTCGAAGCCCGAAAACGCGGTTGACCGCTCGCGCGAACCGGGCGGAGATCGACTTCATCCCCCGCCCGAGCGCCTCCTTCCCGGCGGACTCCACCAGGAGATGTGCGTGATCCCGCTGGATCGAGAAGTGGACCACGCGGAACTCGCCGCGCTCGCAGCTCGCTCGGAACGAACGGCGGATCTCCCGGACGAACCGCCTGGATCGGAGCGACGGAAGTCCCCTCCTCACTCGCAGGGTCACGTGCGATGGACAGTGCCGGGGCACAGGCGGACGTCGCACGTGGTGCACGCGCGATCGTGGGCCGGTTGGTCTCCCCGCCCCCGCTCGCGGCCCACCCCATTGAGTCCGGCGCCGGAGGTCGTCGAAGGTCAACCGGGCCTGCCGTCGATTCTTCATCAATCTTGAATATAGCTACATAGTTCACCCTAGAGGCCCTCCGTGAGGCGGTTCATCACCCGCCTCCTGAACGGCAGTCGGGAGTGGCCGTTGGGTCCGAGCTAGATGCGCTCGAAGTAGCGGGCCCGCTCGAAGTCGGTGACGCTGCTCGCGAAGCAGGCCTGCTCGGTGCGTGCGAAGTGGAGCATGTGGTCGATCACCGGGTCGCTGAAGACCTTGCGGGCGAAGGCGCTCTGGTCCAGGGCGGCGATGGCCGCCGGTAGGCTCGTGGGGACTTCGGGGAGGCCTTCGGCCGTGTAGGCGTCTCCCGAGAAGACGGGGCCGGGGTCGCGCTGGTGCTCGATCCCATCCAGGGCCGCGGCGATCAGGGCCGCGTAGGCCAGGTACGGGTTGGCGTCCGCGCCCGGGATACGGCACTCCACCCGCAGCGACGGCCCGTGGCCCACCACGCGGAAGCCCACCGTCCGGTTGTCGTAGCTGTAGGCCACCCGGGTGGGCGCGAAGGTGCCCTCCACGTACCGCTTGTACGAGTTCACGGTGGGGGCGAAGAACAGGGACAGCTCCTGAGCGTGCTCGAGCATCCCGCCCAGGACGAAGCGAAAGGTGTCCGAAGCCGAGACGGGCATGCCGAGCATCGGCTGGTCGCCGGCGAAGACGGGCGTACCCTCCGCGTCGGTCAGGCTCAGATGGATGTGCAGGCTGTTGCCGGCGAACCGTTGGTCCCACTTGGCCATGAACGTCAGTGCGGCGCCCTGCTGGGCCGCGATCTCCTTGGCGGCGAGCTTGTAGATGACGTGCCGGTCCGCCATCTCCAGGGCCGGCGCGTAGCGCAGGTTGATCTCGTGCTGGCCCGGCCCCCACTCGCCCTTGCTGAACTCCACCGGGATCGCGGATGCATCCACGAGCCGGCGGATCGATCCGATCACGGGCTCGGCGAAGGTGCTCGACAGCACGTGGTAGTCCTCGACATAGCGCTGGCTGGTGACCAGCTCCCGGTAGCCCTTCTCGCCCGCGCTCTGGTACGTCTCCCGGAACAGGAAGAACTCGAGCTCGCTGCCCATCTGCGGCTGGAGGCCCCGCTCGTCGGCCCGCTCCAGCTGGCGGCGCAGGATCGAACGGGGCGCCACGGGGACGAGATCGTCGCGCTCTTCGCCGAGGGCGTCGCAGAGTACGATGGCGGAGCGGTCGAGCCAGGCCGCGCGGCGCAGGGTGCCCAGGTCCGGCAGGCAGCGGAAGTCGCCGTACCCGGTATCCCAGCTGGTGAAGGCGTAGCCCGGGGTGGGATCCATCTCCATGTCGCAGGCCAGGAGGTAGTCGCACACATGCATGCCACCTCGAGCGATCTCCTCCAGGAAGAAGTGGCCCGTGATGCGTTTGCCGACCAGGCGACCGTAGAGATCCGCGAAGGCCGTGACGATGGTCTCGATTTCGCCGTCGTCCACCAGTCGGGTCAGCGTCTCCAGATCGAGGCGACCTGTTTCGCCCATCTCAGCCGTCCACCTCGTCATCGCCGTCCTCGACCGAGTGGAACAGGGTCAGCTGCGGCAGCGCCTGGGCGTCCTCGCTCGTCACCGGATATCGGTCCGAGAAGCACGCGTCGCAGATGCCGCGCTTCATCTGCGCGGCCGCAGTGCGCTGGAGCCCTTCGAGGCTCAGGTAGCCCAGGCTGTCGGC
>JAPULH010000126.1 GCA_027295155.1 Gemmatimonadota bacterium | reverse complement strand
TCTGCGCGGGCACCACGTGTGCCCCGCCCACCACCTCTCCGGGTCGAGTCGCCGCGCTCGTTCGCGACTACGGACGCGCTGATCCGCGCTAGAGAGGCGGAGGGCGCGGAAACCATGTGTCTCGAGGTGCACCCATGCTCGACCATTGGCAATCGACGAATAGAAGCCATAGAGGAAGGATCACCGCGGTCGTGGCCGGCTGGGCCGCGTTGAGTGCGCTCTCGGTGCCGGCGGCCTCCGCCCAGCAGGCTGCCGCCCAGCAGGCGAGCGCGGCCGCCCAAGAGGCCAGCGAGACCGCGCAGCCGCCCGTGGCCAGGGTCGTCCCCACCAGGCTGGAGAAGCACGGACACGTCCGGGTGGACGACTACTACTGGCTGAAGGAGCGGGACAACCCCGATGTGATCGCCTACCTGGAGGAGGAGAACGCCTACACTGAGGCCGTGCTGGCCGATACGGAGGAGCTTCAGAACGCTCTGTTCGAGGAGATCAAGGGGCGGATCAAGCAGACGGACCTCTCGGTGCCGTATCGCCGGGGCGACTTCTTCTATTACAGCCGGACCGTGGACGGCAAGGAGTACCCCATTTACGCCCGCAAGCGCGAGTCGCTCGACGGGCCCGAGCAGGTGATGCTGGACGTGAACGCGCTGGCCCAGGGGCACGGCTTCTACGCGGCCGCCGGCCTTCGCGTCAGCTCGGGTCAGGACATCCTGGCTTTCGGCGAGGACACGGTGGGGAGGCGGCTCTATACGCTCCGGTTCAAGGATCTCGGCACGGGCAAGTTCTTCGAGGAGGAGATCCCGGGAACCTCGGGCAGCTCGGCGTGGGCGGAGGACAACCGCACGCTCTTCTATGTGAAGCGCGACCCTCTCACGCTGCGCGCTTTCCAGGTCTACCGGCACGAGCTCGGGGCGGACCCGTCGGACGACGTTCTGGTCTACGAGGAGTACGACGAGGAGTTTTCATGCTTCGTCTGGAAGACCAAGTCCAGAGAGTACGTGGTGATATCGTGCAGTCACACGCTGGCGGACGAGCACCGATACCTCGAGGCGGAGCGGCTGGCCGGTGAGTTCAGGGTCTTCCTCCCGCGCGAGCTGGGGCACGAGCATGGGATCGACCACCACGGCGACTACTTCTACATCCGGACGAACGATCGAGCGAAGAACTTCCGGCTCATGCGGGCGCCCGTCGATGACACGCGAAAAGAGGCTTGGGAGGGAGTCATCGGAGCGAGGGACGACGTACTGCTGGAGAGCTTCGAGGTGTTCCGCGACCACCTGGTCCTGGTGGAGCGGGCAGATGGCCTCCGCCAGCTACGAATCCGCTCCTGGTCGGGCGAGGACGACCACTATCTGGAGTTTGGAGAGGCGGCCTATCGGGCCGCTCTGGGCACCAACCCGGAGATGAACACGAGCCACCTCCGGTTCACCTTCGAATCCATGAAGACTCCGGAATCCGTCTACGACTATGACATGGAGACGCGGGAGAAGACGCTCCTCAAGCGTGAGGAGGTGCTGGGTGGGTTCGATCCGGCCGACTACGAGTCGGAGCGGCTCTACGCCACCGCCAGGGACGGCACACGGGTGCCGATCTCGATCGTCTACCGGGTGGGCACGAAGAGGGATGGGCGGAGCCCGCTCCTCCTGTACGGCTACGGCTCGTATGGCGCGAGCATGGACGCCGCGTTCAGCTCCTCGCGGCTGAGCCTCATCGACCGGGGGTTCGTGTACGCGATCGCACACGTGCGCGGCGGCCAGGAGATGGGCCGCGGTTGGTACGAGGACGGCAAGCTCTTCAACAAGAGGAACACGTTCACCGACTTCATCGATGCGGCCGATTTCCTGATCGCCGAGGGGTACACGAACCGGGAGGTGCTCTTCGCCCGGGGCGGAAGCGCGGGCGGCCTGCTGATGGGCGCGGTCGTCAACATGCGGCCGGAGCTGTGGAAGGGAGTCGTGGCCCGCGTTCCGTTCGTCGACGTCCTGACGACGATGCTGGACGAATCCATCCCTCTCACCACGTTCGAGTATGACGAGTGGGGCGATCCGAACGAGGTCGAGTACTACCGGTACATCCTCTCCTACTCGCCGTACGACAACGTCGAGGCGAAGGAGTACCCGAACCTGCTCGTCACCACGGGGCTGCGCGACTCGCAGGTCCAGTACTGGGAGCCGGCAAAGTGGGTGGCGAAGCTTCGGGCCACGAAGACCGACGACAACGTGCTTCTCCTCAAGACCGACCTGGAGGCCGGGCACGGAGGCGTGTCGGGACGTTACAAGCGGTACGAGGACATCGCCTTCGAGTATGCGTTCCTGCTGGACCTTCTGGGGATCCGCGAGTAGCAGACGGCCGCCGTGCTCCGTTACGAACCGAAGGGCTGGCCCCTCCGCGCCTGTTGCCTGGCGGCCTGAGCCTGCGTCGCCGTCAGCCGGGTTCGGTCCTGCGAGTCGCAGCCCGCCGCCATCAGGTTGCCTTCGGGCGTGCAGGGCACGTGCGCCAGGCTGAGCGAGTGGCCGAGCTCGTGGGCCAGGATTCGGGCGGCGGACCCCGTTAGCTCGCGCTGACCGAAGGGGTCGATCACCGCGGACAGCGTCGCCGGGATGCTCGGGAAGTAGAAGCCGCCCGCGATCCCTCCGAGGTCCTGGATCAGGAACACGTCCCACTGCCCTGAGAGGAGCCTCCCGAGGGGCACAGGATCGACGCCACGTTCAGAGTGGAGACCGGGAGCTGGCCGGCCAGGACGAGTGCGAAGCCGTCACCGTTCAGGGCTTCCTCGCGGACGA
>JAPULH010000125.1 GCA_027295155.1 Gemmatimonadota bacterium | reverse complement strand
TTCCCAGGATCCAAATCGCCCGACCGCTGCGGCCGATCAAGCTACCAGGCACTAGAGGGGTCGACGAACGGCGCGGGTGAAGCCAAGTGTAGCGGGCGGTCGGGCCCTTGCCCAGACCTGAGCGGGTCCTTGCCCAGACCTCAGCGGGCACCGGCCAGACCTCAGCGGGCGCCGGCCGAGACGTCCGCGACCTGTTAGGCTGCGATCTCCTTGAGGGCGCGCCGGACGAGAACCGGCACCATCGCCCTGCGCCAGTCCGCATCGACCGTGATGTTCTTGAGCGGATGGCACTGGCGGAACGCCTGCTCCGCCACCGCGTCGATGACGGACGGCGTGAGGCGGTTACCCAGGGCAGCCTCCTCCACCTTTCCGACGCGCCTCGGATAGGCGGACAACGCCGAGATGACCATCTCGAGCGACGCCACCTTTCCATCGTCATCCAGCCTCGTGACTACGGCCAGGTTGAGGAGGGGGAAATCGATCGAGGCGCGGGACCTGAGCTTCTGGAAGCTCATCCGGGTTCCGGGCTCCGGAAGTGGCACATCGACCGCCACGACCAGCTCCCCCGGTTCCATCCGCCGGTTCCAGATGCCGTTGGAGGTGAAGAAGCCCGCGACCGGCACCTTCCTGCTGCCGTCGGGCCCGGCGATCTCGACCTGCGCATCCAGCGCCATGAGGACGGGCGGCGTGTCGGCGGAGTGTGCCGCCACACAGCGGGTTCCGCCCGGCACCACGTGGCAGAGCTCTCCCTCCTTCTTCAGACAGAACCCCAGCGCCTTCCGCCAGAAGTACGTCTGGTTGTAGTAGGTGCAGCGAGAGTCGAGGCAGATGTTGCCTCCGATGGTGCCCATCCGGCGAAGCTGCGGGCCGGACACCTCCATGCAGGCGGCGGCAAGGGCGGGCAGGTGCTCCAGAACGTCCGCGTGGCTCCCCACCGCGTCCAGCGACTCCACCGCTCCGATCCGCACTCGTCCGTTGCCGAACTCGACGCCCTTGAGCTCCTCTATGCCCCGCAGCGCGACGAGGTGTCCCGGCGTGAAGAGCCTGTGCTTCATGTTCGGCACGAGGTCCGTGCCGCCTGCTATGGGCAGCACGTCGCCGGCATGGCGATCCAGCAGCTCGAGCGCCTCCTCGAGACGCCGGGGACGGTGATAAACGTAGGGATGGAGTCTGAGCATCGTATCCCTAAGATACCGCCTGGGCAGCTTCGGCCTCCAGGGTGTCCCCGATCCGGACCAGAGCATCCTTCAGTTCCCCCGGATCATCCCCGAAGCCGATGCGCAGGTGGCCGTCGAGCCCGAAGTGGTCGCCGGGAACGACCAGCACGCTGGAATCGATCCGCAGCCGTTCCGCCAGCTCCGAGGAGTTGATCCCGGAGCGATACGGTATGAACCCGATGGCGCCCGCACATGGCCGTACCCACGGACCCGCGAGCTCACAGCTCCCCAGCCAGTCCTCCACGATCGAGCGGTTGCGGACAATGATCTCCCGCGTTCGGGAAAGGACGCGCAGGCGGATCCCCGGCTCGAGCACGGAGGTCGCGAGCGCGTCCGATACGGCTGACGGCGAGATCGTCGTGTAGTCCTTCCAGGCCCAGAGGTCCTCCACCGCGGAGGCCGGCCCCACAAGCCAGCCCAGTCGCAGACCGGGCAGCCCGTACGCCTTCGAGAGGGAGCCCGTCACGAGCGTGCGCTCGTAGCTTCCCCAGAAGCTCGGCGTCTGGGATCCCTCGGCCTCGGCTCCGATGTAGACTTCGTCGGCGAGCAGCCACGCGCCGGCCCGCTCGCACGCGGCCAGGATCTCGTCCATCGCCTCCCGCCGCAGAACGCTTCCCGTCGGGTTCGCAGGATTCGTGATCACGACGAGCCGTGTCCCCTCCGTGATCGCCGCCTCGGCGGCGCCCGCCTGCGGCTGCCAGCCCAGCTCCTCCTCTAGCTCGAACGTGACGAGCTTGGCCCCGAGCCCTCTCGCGAGACCGGGCGTCTGGCCGTATGTGGGAACGAGGACGACCACGCGGTCGCCGGGCTCCAGCAGCCGCAGCAGCGTCACCAGATTGGCCTCCGCGCTGCCGGCGGTGACGAGCACGTTCTCCGGGCCGGCTCCGTCATACATGGCGGCGACCACGGCGCGCAGCTCGTCGGATCCGTTCGTCTGCGGGTACCCGAGGGGCATCCGCCGCGGCTCCAGGCCCGTGAGGTCGAGCAGCTCGGCCAAGCTGAACGGCTGCACGCCGCTCTCAGAGAGGTTATATGAAACGCGGTGTTCGTGGCGGGACTGCCACCGCTCCATCGCGAAGGTCGGGACCTTCATGCCGCCGCCGCGCTCTCCCTCCGCTCGTGGCTCATATCGCCTCCTACTTGTCGTCACCCCGGACCGTCCGACATCATTCGGAGCCCGCGAGGTCACCGGCTGGTCAGGACTGCCCTCAACACACGAACGGTAATCGCATCATGGACGAGAAGACCACCCCCGACCCCATTACGCGACGCGCGTTCGCTCAGCGAGCCAGCGCCGCCGCCCTCGTGCCGATCGTGGTCGGCCTGCCGTACATCGCCTCGGGCATGGACCCGGAGGCGGAGGCCGGTCCCGCCGGCAGGCGCGGGGGCGCGCCTCAAGAGGCCCAGGAGGATGAGGAGCCGCCGGGAGTAGACGCTCTCCTCGACCACGTCCGTGCTCTGTACGGAGAGCGTCTCACCGACTCGGACCTGGTCCTGATCCGCGATGGCATCGCCGGCAACCTGCGAGCGGGCTTGCGGTTGCGGGAGGTGCCTCTGACCAACTCGGACGGACCGGCGATCTTCTTTCAGGCCTACCGGAGCGATACCCGGTGAGCGCGCGGCGGATCGGTCCGGACGTCCTGTACGGGACCGTAGCTGACCTCGGCCACGGCCTGCGAGCGGGCGAGCACACCTCTGTCGAGCTCGCGGAAGCCTACCTGGCGCGCCTGGAGCGGTTCGGACCGTCCCTGAACGCGGTGGCCGCCGTGACGCGCGAACGGGCGCTGGAGGCGGCCCGCACGGCGGATGCGGAGCTGGCCGGCGGACGCGACCGCGGGCCCCTGCACGGGATCCCGTACGGCGTGAAGGACCTCGTGGCCGCGCGCGGCTATCCAACGACCTGGGGCGCTGTGCCGTACCGGGATCAGGTGTTCGACGAAGACGCCACGGTCGTGCGCCGCCTGGATGAGGCCGGAGCGATCCTCATCGCCAAGCTGGCGTCGGTGGAGCTGGCCGGCGGGATGGGCTACGAGCAAGCTGACGCGTCGCTCACAGGGCCGGGCCGGAACCCGTGGAACCCGGAGGCGTGGAGCGGCGGCTCCTCGAGCGGACCGGGAGCCGCTGTCGCCGCCGGCCTCGTGGGTTTCGCCATCGGGACGGAAACGTGGGGCTCGATCGTGACCCCGGCGTCGTTCTGCGGCGTCTCGGGCCTCCGGCCGACGTACGGCAGGGTGAGCCGCCACGGCGCGATGGCTCTCTCGTGGACGATGGACAAGATCGGCCCGATGTGCCGCTCCGCGGAGGATTGCTGGATCGTCCTCCGTGCGATCGCCGGCCCCGATCCGGCCGACCCGACGGTCGTGGACCGCGACCTGCTCGATTCGCGCTACGTGAGCGGTGGCCGGCCCATCGCGCCGGGGAGGCCGCGGCTGGCCGTCCTCAAGGGGACGGGCGAGAAGGAGCAGGAGAGCGTCCGCGAGAACTTCGCCCGGTCATTGGACCTGCTGGCGACCTACGCCGAGATCGACGAGGTCGAGCTGCCCGATCTGCCATATGGCGCGGTGGCCGGCACGATCATCCGGGCAGAGGTGGCATCCGCGTTCGAGGAGCTGATCGACTCCGGCAGAGTGACCGAGCTGACAGCGCCGGAAGACCGGATCAAGCCGTACGGTGGCCAGGTCGTTCTGGCCAAGGACTACATCAATGCTCTCCGCGTGCGGAAGAAGGTCCAGCGTGCGCTGGACGATACGCTCGCTCCCTTCGATGCCCTGGTGGGTCCGACCCGAGCAGCGGTCGCCAACCCGATCGACGTGCGCTTCTCGGAGTACTTCGACGAGTTCGACGGCCCATCGATCGGGGGGGCGGCGAACGCGGCCGGGATCCCGGCGATCACGGTTCCCAACGGCTTCGGGGAGCGGGGCCTGCCGACGGGTCTCCAGTTCACGGGGCGCGCCTGGGACGAGGCCGCCGTGCTCGGGCTCGCGATGGAATTCCAGCGGCGGACGGACTGGCACCGCCGGCACCCGGAGCTCTAGCAGGTCGTTGAGGTCCACGATGATACGGAAGCACCGCGCGACGATGCTCACCTCCGCGTGCCTCACCCTGGCCACGGCCCCGGGCCCGGCCATGGCACAGGAGTCGGAAGGCGCACAGGAGTCGGCTGGACAAGAAGCCTTGCTGCTCCGGCCCGACCGCGTTTTCGACGGGATCCAGCTGCACGAGGGATGGGCGGTGCTCGTGCGCGGCGAGCGCATCGTCGCCGCCGGAGCGGCGGTGAGTCTTGAGAAGCCGCCCGATGCTCGCGTCCTCGAGCTTCCCGGCGCAACTCTCCTGCCCGGGCTGATCGAGGGGCACTCGCACCTCTTCCTCCATCCCTACGACGAGACGTCCTGGACGGACCAGGTCCTCGGAGAGTCGCTCGCCGAGCGCACGGCGCGGGCGGTCGTCCACGCCGAGGCGTCCTTGCTGGCCGGCGTGACTACGATGCGCGACCTGGGCACCGAGGGCGCCGGATACGCGGACGCCGGTCTGAAAGCCGCCATAGAGAAGGGGATCATCCTAGGTCCGCGGCTCATCGTGACCACCCGAGCGATCGTTGCGACGGGCGCATACGGCCCGAGAGGTGTCCCAGAGCACCGCCTGCCGAAGGGCGCCGAGGTCGCCG
>JAPULH010000124.1 GCA_027295155.1 Gemmatimonadota bacterium | reverse complement strand
TTGCCCGGAGCGTGATACCTTGAGCCCGCCTCGGCCGGGGCGGTGTCCGGGAGCCGAGCAGCGGTGTGGTTCGGCCGCACGACGACTCGACCTCATCGAAGGACTGGATGGGACGACCAACTGCGATGGCGGCCGCCGCGTTCGGCTTCTTTCTGCTTGGGACGCTTGTGCTGGCCAGCGCCGATCGGCTCGTCCCCTCGCAGGAAACCGCGCAGGATACCGTGGCCGGTCTCACGGCGCAGGAGGCGATCACCGCGTTCCACGCCGACACGCGCGGCCCCGACCAGCCGATCCCGTTCAACCACCGCTTCCACTCCGGCGAGCTCGAGATCGACTGCTTGTACTGTCATACGGGAACCGATCGCTCCCAAACAGGCATCATGCCGCCGCTGGAGATATGCATGGGATGCCACCGCATAGCAGGCGGCGGCCTCGATCCGGTCGAGGAGCTCCGCGGCCGGTGGGAGCGGGGCGAGCCCGTGTCGTGGGAGTGGGTCTACAAGCTGCCCGAGTTCGTCCAGTTCAACCACGCGCCGCACCTCCGGAACGGCGTCGAGTGCGAGGAGTGCCACGGCCCGGTCGAGGAGACCGACCGTATCTACCAGTGGGCACCGCTGACCATGGGCTGGTGCCTGGAGTGCCACCGGGAGGAACCGGCCGAGACTGACGTGGCTACGGACCACGCGCTCACCGAGCGCTATCCACCCCCGCCGATCCCGGAGGGCCGAGAGCGCAAGGGCCTCTATCCCGTGCAGATCAGCTCGGAGTACGGGGCGTCGCGCGGCCCGATCGACTGCCTCGCATGTCACTATTGAGCGGCGGCCCATCAGGGCGTGAGTGCGGCTGCAGCGGAACGGCTGCGGCGGGCCGTGGATGCGGCTGCGCCGATGACCGCTCGCCAGCCCTCAACACCACGAGCCGACGGGACTTCCTGAAGATCGTGGGCGTGACGGGCACCGGGGCGGCGGTCGCTGCCTGCGGCCCGCCGCACACGGCGGACAAGCTGATCCCCCTCCTCGTGCAGGAGGAGGAGCGCCTGCCCGGCGTCTCCGATGTCTACGCGACGGCGCTGGTTGCCGGGCCCGAGCCGTTCGGGATCCACGCGTACCTGCGCGAAGGCAGGATCATCAAGCTCGAGGGCAACCCAGACGCGCCGAATCGCGGCCGGCTCTCCGCCCTCGCGCAGTCAGCGCTGCAGGATCTCTACGACCCGGATCGGGTGCCTGGGCCGCGGCGGCGTGCGAACGCTGACGCCGGGGCGAACGCCGAGACCGGCGCGAGCGCTGACGCCGATGAGAGCGCCGAGACCGGCACGAACGCTGACGCCGGCGCCTTCGTGGAAGCGGAGTGGGACGAGGCGATCGCCGCCGCAGGGACCGCCATGACGCAGGGTGGCGTCGTCCTGCTCACCGGAGCTGCGCCGACAGCGCGGGATCGGTTCTTCTCGGCGTGGGCCGCCGCGGCCGGCGCGGAGCACATCCGCTGGGAACCGCTCGGCCAGGAGGTGGCGCGGGCCGCGAACGACACTGCGTTCGGAAGAGCCGAGGTCCCGATCTACGATCTCGGCCGGGCCGACCGCATCGTCTGTTTCGGAGCTGACTTCCTCGGAACGTGGCACTCTCCGGTGCAGCAGGCCGCCGGGTTCGCCGAGGCCCGCAGCATCGACGACCGCCGTCAGGCGAAGCTGACCTTTGTCGGCCCGCGCCTCTCGCTCACGGGCCTCAAGGCCGACGAGTGGGTGCCGGCCCGGTCGGGGACGGAAGGGCTGGTCGCGCTGGCCGTCGCCGCCGTCGTGGTCGGGCGACGCGGCGGAGCCGAGGAGCTGACCGATCTCCTGGCCGTCTACACGCCGGAGGGCGTGGCCAAGCAGGCGGACGTGCCTGCCGAGCAGATCCGCCGGCTGGGCGAAGAGCTGGCCGAGGCCGCGTCGCCGATCGCGATCCCGCCCGGTTTCGCGAGCCAGGGAGCGGATGCCTCGCAGGCTCACGTCGCCGTCGCGATCCTCAACCAGACGCTGGGCGCGATCGGGGAGCGCGTCCGTTTCGGGACCGCGCCCGCCGGCGGACGGGTGGCCTCACTGGAGGAGATGCGAGGGCTGATCGACCGGATGCGTAGCGGCGCGGTGCGGACCCTCATCGTAGCCGACACGAACCCGGCGTTCACGCTGCCTCGGTCCCTTGGCTTCGCCGACGCCATGGGCCAGGTGGCGAGCACGCTGTCGCTGTCGTCCCACTTCGACGAGACAGCGACTCTGAGCGACTGGATACTGCCCTCGAGCCACGCACTCGAGTCGTGGGGCGAGGTGGACTTCGGCTCCGGGCGGGCCGCGATCGCCCAGCCTCTGATGCCTCCCGTTTTCGACACGCGTCAGACCGAGGACGTCCTCCTGCAGGCGGCCGTTGCGGCCGGCCTGGAGACAGGGCTGGAAGCGGATTTCGCGACGCACATCCGGGAGGCGGCGCGAGGCCGGTTCGCCGCCGCCGGTGCGGAAGAGAGCTTCGACAACTGGTGGCGCGACCTCCTCGCCGGCGGCGGTCTCCTCGACAGCGGATTCTCGATGGGATCGGGCGTCGGCATGGAAGAGGCCGACCAGCCCGCGCTCGACACCGGAGCGGCCGCGGTCTCGCTCGGGAAGGCGGCCGTGCCCGAAGGCATGGCGCTGATCATCTATCCGACCGTCCAGTTCTACGATGGCCGTGGTGCCAACCGCTCCTGGATGCAGGAGCTGCAGGATCCGGTCACGCGGGCTGTCTGGAACTCCTGGGTGGAGCTGCACCCGGAGACGGCCGACCGACTCGGAGTCTCCAACGGGGACCTCGTGGCGGTCAGCAGCGACACGGGCTCGGTGACCGCCCCCGCCTTCGTCTATCGCGGTATCCGGCCGGACACGATCGCGATCCCGCTCGGACAGGGCCACACGGCGTATGGCCGGAACGCTCGAGGGCGGGGCGTGAACCCGCTGGACCTGCTGGCAGGCGAGGAGGACCGGGGCAGCGGCGCGCTGGCGCTCGCCGGCACGGCCGTCGAAGTGCGCGCCACGGGCGAGCGCGGCAGGCTGGTCATCCTGCAGGGCAGTGACACGGACCACGGCCGGGAGGTGGCCGAGATCCTGAACGTCTCGGCGGCGCTGGCGGAGATGGACCGCCACGAGATCGACCTCACGAAGATGGTCGAAGCGGCGTACGACTCCGATCCGAACAGCCCCTACCGCTGGGGGATGACGATCGACCTGAACGCCTGCACGGGGTGCGGCGCGTGCGTCACCGCGTGTTACGCCGAGAACAACATCCCCACCGTCGGCGAAGTGGTGTGCGGACAGCGGAGGGACATGTCGTGGATCAAGATCGACCGCTACTTCGAGGAGACGGCCGACGGCGGCTTCCAGACCGTCCAGCAGCCCATGCTCTGTCAGCAGTGCGGCGACGCGCCGTGTGAGCCGGTGTGCCCCGTGTACGCCACGTATCACAACCCGGAGGGACTGAACGCGCAGGTCTACAATCGATGCGTGGGCACCCGGTACTGCGCGAACAACTGCCCCTACAAGGTGCGGCGGTTCAACTGGTTCCCCTACGAGTTCCCGTACCCGCTCAACCTGCAGCTGAACCCTGACGTCACGGTGCGGGAGAAGGGCGTGATGGAGAAGTGCACCTTCTGCGTCCAGAGAATCAACCGAGCGAAGCAGGAGGCGAAGGCCGACGGCCGGTACGTGAGGGACGGCGAGTTCATGACGGCGTGCCAGCAGACGTGCCCGGCCAGCGCCATCGTGTTCGGCAACCTGAAGGACGTGGGTAGCGAGGTCTCGAAGAAGTCGCATGGCCCGAGGGGATACCGCGTCCTGGACGAGCTCTACACTCGGCCGGCGATCACGTACCTGGCGAGCGTCACCCACGCCGAGATGCCGGAGACCGGACACGGAGCCGACGGACTGTCGGACGGCGACGACGAGCACGGCGGCGCCGAGGAGTGACGGCAACGGCGGCTCGCGAGATCGAGCGGGTATACCCCACCCCCACGCTAGCCGACGCCAACGAGGACATCTCCCGCCCGATCCTCGTTCCATCGTGGCGGTACACGCTTCTGCTGGCGATAGCGGCCAGCGGCGTCGCCCTCGGCGGCGCGGCCTGGGCGTACCAAATCCATAAGGGGATCGGCGTCACGGGACTCAACCATCCGGTCGGATGGGGTGTGTACATCACGTTGTTCGTCTTCTGGGTGGGCATCGCACACAGCGGCACGCTGATCTCGGCGATCCTCTACCTCTTCCGCTCGGGCTGGCGGACCACGATCAACCGGGCCGCGGAGGCGATGACGATCTTCGCCGTGATGACGGCCGGCCTCTTCCCGCTGATCCACCTGGGGCGCGTGTGGTATTTTTACTGGCTGATGCCTTACCCGTCCCAGCGGATGATCTGGCCGGACTTCCGCTCGCCCCTCGTTCTCGACGTCTTCGCGGTGGGCACCTACTTCACGATCAGCCTGATCTTCTGGTACACGGGGTTGATTCCGGACCTCGCGGCGCTGCGTGACAAGTTCCACGGCTGGAAGAGCAAGTTGTACGCCCTGCTCTCGCTCGGCTGGGAGGGGAGCGTGCGGGAGTGGCGCCACTACCGGCGCGCCTACCTGATCCTGGCGGGGATCGCGACGCCTCTGGTGCTCTCCGTGCACAGCGTCGTCTCCTGGGACTTCGCCCTCGCCATCGTCCCCGGGTGGCACTCCACGATCTGCGCCCCCTACTTCGTGGCCGGCGCGATCTTCTCGGGCGTGGCCATGGTGATCACCCTCATGGTCGGTCTGCGCTGGGCGTTCGGCCTCGAGGCGTACGTGACTGAGTACCACTTCGAGAACATGGCGAAGCTCATGCTTCTCACGTCCCTCATCGTGGGCTACGCATACGCCGTCGAGTACTTCCTCGCCTACTACTCGGCCGACCTGATCGAGCAGCAGAGCTTCCTCTGGCGAGCCCGTGGTGCGTATGCGGTTCCGTTCTGGATCATGGTGTTCTGCAACGTCGTCGTGCCGGCTATGCTCTGGTTCAGAAACATCCGACGCAGCATTCCGGCGCTGTTCGTGATCGCGGTGTTCGTCAACATCGGCATGTTCTACGAGCGCTTCGTCATCATCATCTCCTCGCTCGCCCACGAATACCTGCCGAGCGGCTGGGGGAATTACACGCCGAGCTGGGTCGAGATCAGCATCCTCATCGGCAGCTTCTCCTGGTTCTACATGTGGTTCCTGATCTTCGCCAAGACGCTGCCGGTCATCAGCATCGCGGAAGTGAAGGAGCACCTGGCGCACGAGCAGGCCCACGAGCGGGCGGCCCGCCGCGCGGGAGGCGCGCAGTGAACCGCCACGGGGCCGTCGGGAATCGGAGCGTGGGCGTGATCGCGCAATACGGCTCCGTAGAGGCCGCGCGCCGGGCCATCGAAGCCCTGCGCGAAGAGGGCTTCGAGGATCTCGAGGTCTACTCGCCGATCCCGGCTCCGGAGCTCGAAGAGGCGATGGGAATCGACTCGAG
>JAPULH010000123.1 GCA_027295155.1 Gemmatimonadota bacterium | reverse complement strand
TCGGAGGGATCCACGTGCTCGTGGAACTCGCGGCATTGCCAGGCCGCGACGCGATAAGGCATTATAATGTGTTTGCATTGCTTACGTTATAGTGGTTTACCTCACG
This sequence comes from Gemmatimonadota bacterium, assembly GCA_027295155.1. Lineage (GTDB taxonomy): Bacteria > Gemmatimonadota > Gemmatimonadetes > Palauibacterales > Palauibacteraceae. Next base: position 28,050 of record JAPULH010000123.1, on the reverse strand, counting down.
TTGATAGGACGCAAGCAGTGCGAACCGATAGGACGCACGCAGTGCGCACCCGATACCGGATAGCTGGAGACTTATGCCCGGAGCCGTAGCCCCGAAGAAACGAAGAGAGGAGGGCAGTCGGGAGGACGTGATCCTCGTTTTCCTGGAGACCGCGGCCGCGTGGGCGAGGGTACATACGCGCGTCGTCATTTCGGTGCTCGTCGCCATCGGCATTCTCGTGGGAGGCGTGTTCTACTACCGGAGCTACCGGCAGAGCCTGCGGGCGGCCGCAGCGATCGAGCTGAACCAGCTCCGCGGCACCCTCACGCCGGCGGACGCGATTCCGAGGCTTACGGGTTTCATCGCCCGCTTCGAGGGGACGCCATCGGCCGTCGAGGGACGGTTGCTGCTGGCCAGGTTGCAGCTCAGGACGAGGGAGCCCCGGGCCGCGATACAGACGTTGGATCCGATCCTCTCCGAACCGACGGATCGTCCGACCGGCTATGCCGTTGCGATCCTGCTGGCCGAGTCGTACAAGGAGGTGGGAGAGCCGGACAGGTCCCTAGCCAAGCTCGATGAGATCATCCGGGACGCGTATGTTCCGTATCAACGTCACCGCGCGCTGGCGGAGCGGGGAAGACTCCTGGCCGAACTGGGTCGTCTGGAGGAGGCTGCGGCCACCTACAAGCGCCTTACCGAGGAAGAGGGAGCGACGGATGACCTGTACCGGGTCCGTCTCGGTGAGATCGAGGCCCTGATCGCCTCCGGCACCGATCCCACGCCGAGCGCGTTCGCCGCACCGAAACCTCCGGCGCCGAGCCCGGAGGATCCAGAGGCCGCGGCCGCCGACGACGCTGAGGCCACGCCGGCCAGCGATGCTGATGACGCGGAGGAGCCCGCGCCTCCCGAGCCCGGAGAGGGCTAGCAACTTTGCGCTCCCGATCCGTTCCTTTCTACGGCAGATAGCAGTACCTACGTACGGCGCATAATGTATATTATGTAAACTTCCGCCCTCACACGGACCCGTCGGCACTGGTTGGAAAACCGCCCCACTCCTGCTAGAGGCGACCCAAGAGCGACTTGAGGCGAAGGGACCAGACCCTCCAGATCGCTTCTCGGACAATCCAGCCGGCCATCTTGCTCTCGCCCTCGTGTCTCTCGACGAAGACGATCGGGATCTCGGTGATATCGAACCCGAGCTTCCAGGCACGGAAGTCCATCTCAATCTGGAAGGCGTAACCGGTCGAGGCGACGCTCTGTAGGTCGATCGCCTCCAGGACCCTCCGCCGGAAGCACTTGAAGCCGCTCGTGCTGTCGGTCAGCGGGAGGCCTGTGACCCAGCGGGCGTACTTGTTCGCGAAGTAGCTGAGAAGGAGCCGCGACATCGGCCAGTTCACCACGTTCACGCCCCGGACGTAACGGGAGCCGATGACCACGTCGTGGGAGGCGATGGCCTGGAGGAAGGCGCCCAGGTACTCGGGATCATGGGAGAAGTCCGCGTCCATCTCCAACAGGTAGTCGTATCCGAGCTCCAGGCCCCGCTGGAAGCCGGCGAGGTACGCCGAACCGAGGCCGAGCTTGCCGGATCGGTGGATGACCGACACACGCTCGCTCTCCTCCGCCAGCCGGTCCGCCACGTCCCCGGTGCCGTCGGGCGAGGCATCGTCGACGACGAGCACTTCGAGACGCTCGTCCTGCGCCAGGATGCGAGGGATGATCTTTCCGAGGCTTTCCACCTCGTTGTAGGTGGGAAGCACGACCAGGGCCCTTCCCTGTCCCGAGCCGCTGGGCGGGCCGCTGGGAACGGAACGCTCTTCTGGCGCGTTCATGGGGCTCCCTTCGCTTCGGGGTCGGTCGGCCCTTCCAGGCCGGCGGCGTACCGGAGAAGCATCGCGACGCCGAAAGCCGAGAGCTCGCAGGCGATCGCCCAGACGCGGGCGGCCACCGCCAGCACGGCGCCCACGCCGGCCGGGACCGACAACACGGTCGCCAGGAGCAGGATCATCGCTCCCTCGCGCACGACCAGGCCGCCGGGGCTGATCAGCGCAAGGTAGCCGACCACGTAGCTTGCCGCGTAGATACCCATGAGCGTGAGGGGATCACCGATCGGATCCTCGAGGAGGCCAGCGGCGATGCACCAGAGCCCGACCCCGTAGAGCCACCACGCGGCCAGCGTCGCCAGGCCGATCAGCAGGGTCTCACCGCCCCTCGGGGCCCCTTCCCTACCCCGGCCCGTCCCCTCTCCCGCCGGCCCGTCGGCGGAATCCTCCCGCAGCAGGCGGGCGAGCCACGCCGTGCTTCTGCGGAGGATCGCCGGGTGGAGCAGCAGCAGCAGGCCGGTGGCCATGAGAATCGGCACGAGCACCGAGCCACCGAACGCCTCCCCCATCCGTCCCCCGAGCGCGAGCGCCGCAGCCAGAAGCCCGGTCACGAGCACGACGATCTGAAGCGCGAGAGCCGAGAGCACGGCGACGGAGCTGGAATGGCCCCTCCCGCGCATGTAGGCGGCGAGGCCGGCCAGCTGCCAGACCTTGCCCGGTATGTACCGACCGAGGTTGGCTCCCAGCCAGGCGGGGATCCCTTCCAGGTACTCGATCCTCTCTCCGAAGCGGCGGGCAAGCCACACCCAGAGGGCGGCCATGCCCAGCAGGTTGGCCGTGCCGAGGCCGAGCCCTGCCAAGAGCCAACGGGGCGAGACGCGCCAGCCGCCGCTCTCGGCCGGCCCGCCGAGCCCCTCCAGCGTGCTCCATCCCCGGACGAGAACAAAGGCGGCGAAGACGAGCGCCAGCAGCAGGAAGGCGGCGGCGCCGAATTGCTTCCACCGTAGACCCACGCTACCCTCGACCTCGTCCGGGCGGCGGCTAGTGCGCCGGATCAGCTTTCGCACCCCGACGACGCCGTAAGACGAGCGCCCCGATGGCGGTGAGCGTGAGGAGAAGGGTGGCGGCCGAGGTGGTGCCCCCGATCCACAGCTCGGAGGATCGGTACCGGAACACGAGTTCGTGCTGACCCTCCGGCATCGGCACCGCCCGAAAGGCGACGTTCGTCCGATAGATCGGCACCTCCTTCCCGTCGACGAAAGCCCGCCAGCTCGGGTGATAGATCTCGCTCACGAAGAGAAGACCCGGGCGCTCCGCCGAGACCGAGAGGGTAACCTCGTTCGGCGTGTAGGAGACGATCGTCGCCGCACCAGCCCCCGCCTGGAGGGGTTGGCCACCCTCCGGTTCTCCGGGGGCCCCGGCGTAACCGCTCGTCTCGACGATCGCCTGCTCGGAGGGGCTCGTGAGCCCAAGCGTAGCGGTGAGCGCGGAAGCGGTGTCCTCCACCATCAGGAGGCTCGCCGGGAAGAGAGCGTGTGGCGTGTTGTCGTCGACGCGGTAGATCCTGCCCTTCTTCCCCTCTCCCACCGCCGTGAGGAACGGCACGTTCAGTGACTCCGCGGTCGTGAGGTGATGGAGATCGAACAGGGACCAGAGCACCGGCCTCCCGCCGAGATTCCGGTAATCGATGCCGCCCACCAGCCTCTCGTACCACTCCAGCCGGAAGTTCTGGCTGCCGGTCACCGCGGGGATCCCGTAGTACATGAGCTCGTTCGGTCGGTAGCTGTCCGGCAGCGGCCACACGCGCTCGCCAGGTCTCAGGCTCGCCCGCAGGGCCTCGAGAGCGGGCTCCTCCACGAGGAACCGCTCCGGCGGCCCGGTGATCAGATAGCGTGAGCCTATCCGTCCAAGATCGATCGTGCTGAGGATCAGCAGGGCAGCGCAGATCCCCTGCCCCACCCGGCCGAGCTCCACCGCCCACGCGGCCGCCAGCGTACCTCCCCAGAGGAGCAACACGATCACTCCGTTCGTGCGAAGCGCGGTCGGGATGCCGGACAGAGGCTCTCGAGTCCCACCGGCCGGAAACCACGTGTGCATGGCCCAGCGCACGACCCCCTCGGGGGTGAGCGCGGCGGCGAGGACTGGCAGGAGGATGAGGCCCGAGGCGGCGAGAATCCACGCCCACGGCAGGCCCTTCCCCTCTCGAGCGTCGGCCACCGCCTGCCAGCCGAACCCGGCGAGCAGCGCTACCGCGAACGTGACCGGGCCGAGGATCATCGAGGGCGCCCGGAAACGCTCGATGAGCGGCACGATCGCGTACGCGATGCGGTGTACCGGCGTCGCGGGACCGAGGGCGAAGAGGAGCGCGAGGAACGCCGCTCCGGCGAAGAACCAACGACGAGCATCCCTCGCCGCCACCAGCCCGACGAGGGCCAGTGCCAGCGGAAGGGCGCCCAAGTACTCGGTGTGGAGCTTGAACGGGTTGGTTCCCCAGTAGGTGTCGAGCGAGCCGACGAGATCCGGAAGGAGGAAGGCCGACACCTCCTGGAGGGGCAGAGCCCAGGAACTGGCGAACTCGTACCCCTCCTGTCCTGGCACGCCGCGCACGGCGATGTCCAGGAGATTGGCCGTCGGCCATAGCTGTACGGCGCCGATCAGGGCGGCGATGAGAAACGCGAGCGCGAAGAGCCCTCCGGAGGGAAGGATGACCCGAAACGAGCCCCTCTTCCGGTAGAGCATCCAGAGCCCGAAGAGGGCGTATGCCGAGAGGGAGAGGGAGGAGTAGTACATCGCCTGCACGTGCGGAGTCAGGATCTGCATCCCGACGACAAGGCCCAGCAGGAGGTACCAGACGGCGCGTCCGCTGCGCAGCCCACGCTCCAGCAGGCCGAAGGCGAGCGGGATGAGCACCACGGCGAAGTAGCGCCCGTCGTGCCCGCCGTACAGCGTGGACAGGAGGTAGCCGGCGAACATGAAGGAAGCGCCTGTGACCGCCGATGCCCATCTTCCAAGCCGGAAGGAACGGCCGGCGAAGTAGCCGAAAGCTCCGGCGAGGAAGGTGTGCAGGACGAACGTCCAGCCGATGGCGCGATACAGTGGAAGCGCCAGGTACAGGAGGCTCGTCGGGTAGAAGATCGGGCCGGGAAGGATCGCCAGGAACGGCAATCCCCCGTATACGAATGGGTTCCACAGAGGCAGTCCGCGTCCCGCCCGCAGCTCGTCCACCGCGAACTTCCTCAGCTGGAACGCCTGGTCGAGCATGTCAGTGCCGAAGATCATGCGATCCGGGTGGAAGACAAAGTCGCGGTAGAAGAAGAGGCATACGGCCGCGATCGCGAGCAGGTAGCCCGCCGTTCCGGTCCAGCCCGCATGCTTCCCGGCTGCTCCGGTCACGCGGCCCTCTCGAGAAGGAAGAACCACTGCGGGGATGCAAGCCGGAGCACCCGGTCGGTCACCTCCGCGGGAAGCGCACGCATCGGCCGCCAGAGCCGGGCCCAGGCGCTCCCCCACGAAGCCTCCACCAACTCGTCGATCGCCCGGTGCGTGATGTCCCGCACGCGAAAGCCGGGCGCCGCCATGACGGAGATCAGCCTACGGTACGTGAGGAATCGAATGCCCCGGTATCGAAGGCCTCGACCCGTCAGGCGAACGTAGACGTCCGCCGCTCCCGCGGGCATCCAGCTCAGAAGCGGAAGCCGGTAGTGCGGTTCGACGAGGGCGAACCGGTTTCCGGCCGTGACGTATGCCCGGCCGCCCGGCCTCAGGACCCGGAAGGTCTCCTCGAACAATCGGGCCGGCTCCGGAACGTGCTCGTACACGTGATTCAGCATCACGAAGTCGAACGCCTCGTCCACAGCGGGAAGGTGGAGGATGTCGGCCCGTACCATTCCCTCGGATTCCTTCATCGTCGAACCTGATAACTCAAAACCGACAATATACTTGCCGAACTCTCTCTGAAGCTCTCTCTTAATGATGCCGGTTCCCGTGCCGAGATCTGCGATGGCGGTGGCCCTCCGGAGGTCGTCCGCACACAGGTGGGCGACGATCCGGGCCTTCTCCAGCCGTCCGGCAAGGTAAACCTCTTGGCGCAGCCTCTCCTCGTAGTAGTCGCCCGTGGTAGTCTCCCACACCGTTGCCGGGCCTAGCCCCGAGCCTCCCGCCGGGCTCGGATCGCGGACCGGTAGACCTCCGTCAGCTCCGCAACCACGTGCTCGAGCGAGAATCGTTCTTCCACGAAGCGTCGGCCCTTCCTCGCGATGCCGAGCGCCGAGGCCGGATCGCGAGCGATCTCCAGTGCAGCGTCCGCGATCGCCTTCGGATCGCCCGGAGCGACGAGCCAGCCCGTCTCGCCCGGCCGTACGATATCGGGAATCCCGCCCACGGCGGACGCGATGACCGGTCGCTCGAAGCGCAGCGCTTCGAGAAGGACGACGCCGAGCCCCTCGGTATCGCCCTTCGAGTCGACGACTGCCGGGAGGACGAAGATGTCGCACCTCTGGTAGTATTCGCGCAGACGCCGCTCGGGAACATACCCGGTGAAGCGGACGTGGCTCTCCAGGCGCAGCCGCTCCACCTCACGACGGATGACGGGCCCCCACTCTCCCTCGCCCACGATCGTCAGCTCCGCGGGCCGCTCCCGCCGGATGTGCTCCAGGGCTTCCACGAGGTACTCCACGCCCTTTCGCTCTACGAGCCGACCGACGAAGAGCAGACGCAGAGGTTCCTCGGCGCGTCCCGATTCCCGGGCCAACAGGGCGTTCTCTCCCCATACCGCTCCGGAGAACGGGATCACCGCCACTTCCCGTTCGGCCAGCCGACGTACCTGAGTGGCCGTCTCCGAGGAGATCGCGGTAACGGCATCGGCCGTGCGGATGCTCCAGCGCAGGAGCGGCCGCAGCCAGCGAAGCCGGTGCTCGATCCATCGGATCTCGACACTGTAGAACGTGCAGACGAGGGCCGAGCGGCCGTCCGAGGCGGAGCGTGCGGCGGCTCCGATCAACGCATGGGGCACCGGCCAGTGCACGTGTATGACATCCGGCCGCTCGCGGCCCAGACGAAGGCCGGCTCGGACGCCGCCGACCACGTAGAGAGGGACGAGGCTCGCGTACGCGGGACTCCGCCGGAGCCGGTCGGGGACCGTCTCGTCGTGCGTGAGTGTCTCGCAGGAGCGAGGAGCGTAGCGGAAACGTCGTACCGGCACGCCGAGGACCGTGCCGGCGCCGAGACCGCGGTAGGCCGGAGCGAGCACCGACGCATCCAGACCGCTTTCGCGCTGGGCGGCGATCAGCCTCACGAGCCATGGCGTGATCACGTCGTCGTCGGAGCGCGGAAACGCCGTAACCACATGAACCACCCGCATCGGTCCTTCCGCCGGCGGCTGAGTCCTCTCGTGCTGGCGCACTAATCCGCTGTGGCCGGCTCGGGTTCGAAGCGCAGCACGAGCGTCGGCGGCGTTCCTTCGTCGTAGACGGCGCGAAACCGACGAAGGTTCTCCCGGATCGCGGGAAGCAGGTAGAGGTCCGTCGTCGTGCTGATCGCATCCACCACGACGTAGTCGGTCCCGAGCAGCTCCAGCCCTTTGAGCACCTCATCCGGGTTGGCGGAGTAGCGGTAGAGATCTCCGCGACGTCCGGATAGCCAGAAGAAGATGCGTGGCTTTCGGCTCACGATCACGGCGTCGGACGGTGTGTTCTCGGACGCCCAGCGCGCCGCCGCGTAGAAGCTCGCGAAGTCGGCCGGATCGCACGGATCGCCGGCCCGGTAGCTGGCCATACAGCGGATTCGCTTGGGCGTCTTCGACACGACCGAGTAGCCCGCACCGAGCCCAAGCGCGGCGGCGATCACGAAGGCCGGCATCGCCGACGCCAGACCGGCTCCAGCCGGGCCCGCCACGCGCCGTCCCAGAACGTCCGCGCCGCGCATCGCGTACGCCAGAAGCAGCGGCAGGAGTGGGAGAAGAAAGCGCTGATCGGTCCATACGGACGGCCAGAGGGCCAGCATCACCGCGTACAGGGGGGTGAAGAGCTCGGCCGGGCCGAGGCGGACCATCGACCGGTGCGCCCAGCCGACGAACGCCAGAGCGGCCAGCAGGAGCCCGATACCGATGAGGAGCGGCTCACCGCTCAGGCCTGTGCCCGGCGCTCCGAACAACGATTGCGGCAGCACGACGGTCAGATACGTCCAGGCGTTACCTGCCGCCCGGAGGAGCAGTTCGACGGGCCCCGCGCTGCCGGCGCCAGGATCGTACGGGTTGCGGAGCAGCATCTCCGCCAGATAGCCGGGGGCGGAGTCCCCGGACGCACTCGGGTAGCGCTCCGACGCGATTCTCTGGTAGAGCCACCAGCCACCGGCTGCGCCGCCGCCCACGGCGATGGCCGCGCCGAAGGGTCGCCAACGGCGCTCGATGCCGAAGAAGAGCATCGCGGCGACGAGGAGGGGAATCCCGGCTGTCCGGGTGAGAAAGGCGAGGGCAGCCGCTGCGAGCCCGGCCGCCAATCCCGTAAGGAGCACGTGGCCGCCCGAACCGCCGCCCTGCTTCGCACATCGGTCTAGCAGGAGCAGCGATGCCGCTACGAGGGTCACGAAGAGCGCCTCGGAGAGCACATAGTGCGAGTACTCGAGGAGCACGGGCGAGATCGCGAAAAGGCCGGCCGCCAGAACGGCCGCCCGACGACCTGCGAGGCGCTCCGCGAGCCGGTAGGTGATCCAGACGGCGAGCGATGTGATCAGAAGCGACGCGAGCTTGAAGAGTTGCAGCCCTCCCAGCGCGCTCAACGCGGCCAGGAGGACCGGATACAGCGGCGGATACTTCGTGTGGAGCGGAGCGTGCGGAAGGTAGAGATCTCGATACCCCTGCCCCGAGGCCAGGGAGTCACCCAGGATCATGTACCCGGCGTTGTCGCCGCCGGGAAACAGGGTCGGATCGAAGAGCAGCAGGCCGAGCGCCAGGTGCAGGCCGACGAGCAGGAGTCCGGCGAAGCCGCCGCCGTCCGGAGAGTGGCGGTCGGCTTCGCCCGTCAGCCGACGGCCCCCCTTCACTTTCGAAGGTCCCGTCTCAACGCGTCGACGTCGCTCCGGAGGCCGGCGATCAGCTCGGCCAGAAAGCCCAATATGAAGAGGAGGAGGCCCACCAGCACAAGGAGCATCACGAGCGTGAGGAGTGGCCGGTACCCTCGCTCCAGCACGAGGCGCAGGTAGAGCGCCACGCCGCCAGTCAACGCTCCAAGACCCAGAAGGACCACGCCGCTCGTTCCGAAGAAGAGGAGCGGCTTGCGGCCGAACACCACCTGGAACCAGACGGCCAGAAGGTCCAGGGTGCCCACGAGGACACGCTGCCGGCCCGTGTACTTCGAAACGCCGTGGCGCCTGGGAAACAGACGGATATCGATCTCTCCCAGCCGGAACCCTCGAGCGTGCGCCAGAACCACCAGATAGCGGTGCCAATCGTCCCGAAGCTCCAGATCGAGAAGCACCTCTCTTCTGAACGCCTTCATGGAGTTGAGGTCGTGCACCGGCACACGGAAGATGAGCCGGGAGAGCAGGTTGTACACGCTCGACACGAAACGCTTCTGGTAAGGCCCGACCTTCCGGCCCGTGACAACGTCAAAGCCGTCATCCAGGACGTCGACAAAGCGGGCGATCTCCTCCGGCGAGTGCTGGAGATCCGCGTCGAACACGACCAGATACTCTCCGGAGGCTGACCGGGCCCCGGTCAGCAGCGCCTCGGTCTTTCCACGGTTGCTCCCGTGCCGGAGGAACCTCACGTCCTGCAGGCCGGCTTCGCCCGCTGCGCGTCGCGCCGCCTCCAGGGTGCCATCGGTGGACCCGTCGTCCACGAGCACGATCTCCGCGTCCAGATCGTGAGCGCGGCAGGCCGAGGCGAGCTCGGCGAACAGCTCGGGCATGTTCTCCGCTTCGTTGAAGGCGGGGATCAGGACCGAGACCTTCTTGCTCGTCGGGCGTGCCGGTGCGACGTCGCCGCTGGTCACCTACAGAGCGCGTTTGGTCATGGGGAGACGCGCGCTCACACTCGCTTGCGCATCCGCGCGGAGAGTATCCCGAGCTGGTCCCGGTACTTGGCGACCGTGCGCCGGGCGATCCGGACGCCTTCGTCCTTCAGGATGTCGACGATGGACTGATCCGTGAGGGGTCGCATTGCGTCCTCCTCGTGGACCAGTTTCTCGATCCTCGCTCTGATGCCACGAGCCGAGACGTCTTCGCCGTAATCCGTGGAGAGACCGCTGGAGAAGAAGAACTTGAGCGGAAGCACGCCCCGCGGGGTCTGCGCGTACTTCCCGTTGGTCACGCGCGAGACCGTCGATTCGTGCATGTCGATGTGCTCGGCGACCTCCCGCAGCGTGAGCGGCTTGAGGTACTCGACCCCCTTCTCGAAGAACTCCCGCTGCCGGTCGACGATAAAGTTCATGACCTTCAGCATCGTCTGACGGCGCTGCTCGATCGCCTGGATCATCCACTGCGCGCTGTTCAGCTTCTTGGCGATGAAGGCCTTGTTCTCTCCGGTGAACTGGCTCTTGTCCCTGGCGACCTCACGGTAGGAACGGGAGAGCTTCAGCCTCGGTAGCGAGGTGTCGTTATGAAAGACGTAGTAGTGATCATCGACCTTTTCGACGACGAGGTCTGGAGTGACGTAGTCGTTTCTCGCCTCCGCATGCTTGAGTCCGGGCTTCGGGTCCAGCTTCGCGATTTCGTCAGCTGCGGCCTGCACGTCCCGAGGCGAGATCCCGTGCTCCTTCGACAGCTCGCTCCATCGGTGGTTCACGAGCTCCTGGAAGTGGTCCCGCACGATCCGGTGGGCGAGGGAGTCGGTTTCCCCCCGATCACGCAGCTGAAGGAGCAGGCACTCGCGGAGGTCACGTGCTCCGATCCCGCTAGGGTCAAAAGCTTGGACCATCCCGAGCATCTGCTCGGCCTCCGCCAGCGTGTAAGGCTCTGCACCATCGGCCGAATCGGCTTCCAACTCTGCCAGGTACGCGTTGAGTGCCTCGACGACCTCCTCCAGCGAGCAGGTGAGGAAGCCCTCACGGTTGATGTTGCCGATGATCTCTTCTCCGAGCAGGAACTCCCGCGGGCTGAGGCGAAGAAGCTGGAGTTGGTCTCGGAGGTAGTCCCACAGATCCCTGATCGAAGCGGGCGTCGGGCGATAGTACTCGCGCTCCTCGTACTCGGCGCGACGACCCCCGACATCGAAGCCGTTGAGGAGGATCTCCTCCCAATCGATCTCGTCTTCGGCGGTCTCTTCTTCCTCCTCCTCCTCCTCCTCTTCCTTTAACTCCTCCTCGGGTTCCACGAGATCGAGGAAGGGGTTGTTCTCGAGCTCCTGCTTGAGGTGTTGTTGAAGATCGAGGAGGGGCATGTAGAGGAGATCCATCGCCTGGTAGAGGCGAGGATTCACCTTCATTTCCTGCCGCATGCGCGGCGCCAGGTTCAGGCTCATACGAAAGTCGGCCATAAGCTAGATCCGAGAGAGAGAGAGCCCTCGCCGGAGCTGTCGAAACGCCTTCGCCCGGCCCCAGGACTCGGGTGATACCACCGCGACTACCGCTCCCTGCAACAAAATATCGCATTTCGCAGGGCACGGCACGCCCCTTGCTCTACGCGGGCGTGTATGGCGCAAGTCGAATGCCGCTAGAGCCGGAAGTCCTGCCCCAGATACATCTGACGGGCCTTCGGGTCGTTCACGAGTCGCTCGGCCGATCCTTCGATGTGGATCTGGCCGTTGAACATGATGTACGCCCGGTCCGTGATCGACAGCGTCTCCCGAACGTTGTGGTCGGTGATCAGCACGCCCAACCCCCGCGCGCGCAGCTCGGCGACGATCCGCTGGATGTCGTCCACCGCGATCGGATCCACGCCGGCAAACGGCTCGTCCAGGAGCATGAACTTCGGGCTCGTCACGAGGGCGCGTGTGATCTCGAGGCGGCGGCGCTCTCCCCCGGAAAGCTCGTACGCCGGCTGCCGACGCAGATGGATCAGTCCGAGCTCGTCCAGCAGGACTTCCAGCCGGGCCTCCTGCTCTTCACGGGGAATGTCCAGGGTCTCGAGGATCGCCATCACGTTGTCCTGTACCGAGAGACGCCGGAAGACCGAAGGCTCCTGCGACAGATAGCCGATCCCATCCCGGGCCCGCCGGTACATCGGCACGTTGGTGATGTCTCGGTCATCCAGAAAGACCTTCCCTTGGTCCGCCGCCAGAAGGCCGACGATCATGTAGAACGTGGTGGTCTTCCCTGCCCCGTTAGGGCCCAGCAGGCCCACGATCTCACCTTGCTCCACGCGAAGGTCCACGTCGTCCACGACCCGGCGCTGCTTGAAGGCCTTCACGAGCCCCTCGGTACGCAGCACGCTCGTGTGGGCGACACGCTGGGCGGCGCGGAGCTCGGCCGCGGGCGCGCCTTCCTCCGGCAGCGTGACGACCGGCGCCTCGGCGGCGAGGGGCGCCGCGTACGGCGCCGAGCGAAACGGCGGACCGTCGACATCCGAGGTCACGGCGCCGGGCCGGCTCGGATCGAACGGTGCGAACGGATCGTACGGAAGCGTCACGGAGTGTCTTCCTCCCCGTTGCGCTTGGAGTCCTGTTGGGGTTTCGACTCCTGTGCCGGCTGTCGATCAGGTTCGTCGAGCCCAGGCTCCAGGAAAATGCCGATCGCCCGGTCGGCCATGACGCGCTGAGCCCTTCCCTCCCGGAACTCCACCTGAATGCGAGCACCGATGAGATAATTCCGCGAGGGTGCCCCCGCGCCGGTAGAGTCTCTGACCATCGTGTAGAAGGAACGGGCATCGCCGACTGCCAGGAGCCGCTCAATCACCTGATCGGCCTCCGGTGGCTCCGCTGGAGCGTCCTCCGAGTCTTCCTTCCGCCCTGCGGCGGGGTCTTCCGACGGCCCCTCGAACACCACGACAATCGTATCGCCGCTCACCCAGTTGCCGCCGTTCGTGCCGAGCGCCGGTTCGCCGGCCGAGAGGTCCGGCTCCTCGATCTCCACAGCGGCGCTCTGGCCCACCGCGACGATCGTGTCCAATCGGCCGGCCGTGGTGGCGAAACGGATGGAATCGGCGGCCAGCACGTACGGCTCTGAGGCGGCCAGCGACCGCCCGGCTCCGAACGCCCACACGTGGTCAAGCTCGTTGGCGACCAGCCGTGCCTTGATCTCCTCCGCCACGACCTCAAACCGATCTCCCAGGGCGTGTCCCGACCCGAGCGCCCGTACCTCTTCCAGCTCATCCTCGTTGAAACGAAGCAGTAGGCTGTCTCCCTCCATCTCGAGGCCCTCGCGCCGCGCTCGCGCGGAGCCGTAGAGGACGCCACGCCCGGCGTCCATGTCGAACAACGCACTGTCCGCCTCAGCCTCGATGTCGGGTCGACGGATGACGACGTCTCCCCAGGCCCACGCTACGCTCTCGCCGGCCAGGTCGACGCTGTCCGCGTCGATGTCGACCGGCTTTCCCTCCCGGCCCCGCTCGGGAAGCAGCAGCATGTGTGGCCGGCCTGAAGCGGCCGTACGCTCCGCGATCCCGGATACGGCCCTCAGGAAGGTCACACGCGGTCCACGGAGCGTCGACCCGGAGCTGATTCGTGTGAGCACCACGTCACCCGTGGCGATCATGCGATCATCGTCCTCGTAGAAGTCGAGCCGGCGCGAATCCATGGTCCGAATCGTGTCGCGGTATCGCACGGACCCGAACATCTCGACCCGGCGCTCGAGATCGTACCGGACGGCGCTGTCGGCCGTCATCGTAGCCGTGCCGCATGTCCAGCGCATCCCGCCCCAGACGTGCGTGACATAGGCATCAATGCCTTCGCCGATTCGGAGGCTGACGCTCTCGGTTTCCCCGGTGGGCTCCATGATGAGGGTGCACCCCTTGGACGGCCGTGTCGGCCGCGCTTCCTGGACCGGTTCTTTCTGGCCGACCAGCGGGCTCGGCGTCAGAACCGTCAGCTGGCGCGGAAGATCGGCGACGCCGCCGACGATCGATGGGAAGAGCGCCGCAATCCCCAGCACGCCGATCAGGCGGCCTGTTCTCACGGTCCGCTTGGCCGCGGCGTGACCGCGGATGGCCGGGTGACGTGGACCGTATCCAGGCCGGGATCGGAGACGAATCCATGTCCCCTGATCGTGTTCGATCCACGATAGAAAACGAAGTCGACATCGCTGCGCAACTCGTCCGCAGCGGCGTCATAGGATAGCGCTTCCGTTTCGAGCCGCTCCATTTGATCCCGGTCGACGACCACCACGCTTCCGGTCGCCTCCATGTCCTCCGTCTGCAGATTCACCAATCCCTCGTCGGCTCGAAGGACCGATACCTCCTCGCCCTGGTCGCCGAAGAAGTGTACACGCACGCCGCGGAATCGGACGAACGCGTCGCCCTCGAGGAAGAGCGCGGTATCCGCGATGAGCTGTGCCCGACGGACCCCGTCGGCCGTCAGGATGTGCCGGACGCCGATCGCCACCTGCTCGGCGCCCATATCCAGCAGCTCGGGGCCGGCAACCTCGCCTGCCTCTTGGCTCCCGCAGGCGGACGCGGCAATCAGGGCGAGGCAGAGAGCGGCGGCCACGGGCGGTCGCTTCGCCGGCTTGGTCATCTTCGGTATGTCAGCGGGCCGCTCCGACCGCCTGCTCGGATGCCTCGGCCTCGTGTTCCCGCCCCGGCCGGTCGTTTCCCGGCCCGTCGAGAGGGCTCCGCTCTGCGGCCGCCCTCACGAAGCTCCTGAACAGGGGGTGCGCGGCGGTCGGCCGGGAGCGCAGCTCTGGGTGGAACTGCGTGGCCACGAAGAATGGATGGTCCGGGAGCTCGATGATCTCCACCAGACCGCCGTCCGGCGAGAGACCACTGAAGCGCATACCGGCCTGCGCGAGAAGCTGTCGGTACTCGTTGTTCACCTCGTAGCGGTGTCGATGGCGTTCCGAGACTTCGGCGACGCCGTAAGCGTTACGAGCGACGGAGTTCTTCTCGAGACGGCAGGGATACGCTCCGAGACGCATCGTTCCGCCCATCTCCGTCACGTTGTACTGGGCGTCCATCAAAGAGATGACCGGATCACTCGTTTCGCGGTCAAACTCGTGAGAATCGGAGTCCTCGAGCCCGCAGACGTTGCGGGCGAACTCGATGATCGCGCACTGGAGGCCCAGGCAGATGCCGAGAAACGGAATGCCCTGCTCCCGTATGTATCGTACGGCGTCCACCATCCCCTCCGTGCCGCGCACGCCGAAGCCGCCCGGGATGATGACGCCGCCGTACGCCTGCAGCATCTCGAGCCCGCGGGCCTCCACCTCCTCCGACGAGATCCAATCGATCTCGACGCGGACGTCGTTGGAGATGCCTCCGTGGACGAGCGCCTCCTGGATCGACTTGTACGCGTCCACGACCGCCGTGTACTTCCCCACCACCGCGATGCGGACCGTGCCGTGCCCCGGACGCTTGATCCGGTCGACCATCGCGGTCCACTCGGTGAGATCGGGCTCCGGCGCAGTCAATCCCAGCAGCTCGAGGATGTGGTCGTCCAGATGCTGTTCCCGGTACCGCAGGGGCACCTCGTAGATCGTCTCCACATCAAGCGACTCGATGACGTGCCCGACGCTCACGTTGCAGAAGCGCGCTATCTTCCGGCGGATCTCCTCGGTCAGCTTCCGCTCCGTCCGGCAGATCAGAATGTCCGGCTGGATTCCGGTTTCCCTCAACTCCCGGACCGAGTGCTGTGTCGGCTTGGTCTTCAACTCCCCAGCCGCAGCCAGATACGGTATGAGCGTGAGGTGTACGAACAGCGTGTTCTCCTTCCCCACGTCCTGGCGGAACTGTCTCAGTGCCTCGAGGAACGGCAGAGACTCGATGTCGCCCACCGTGCCGCCGATCTCGGTGATGACGATGTCGTGGCTCGGAGCGAGTCGACGCAGGTGAGCCTTGATTTCATCGGTCACGTGCGGGATCACCTGGACCGTGGAGCCGAGAAAGTCGCCGCGTCTCTCCTTGGTGAGGATGTCCTGATAGATCCGTCCGGTGGTGACGTTGTTGGATTGGTAGAGCGATACGCCGATGAAGCGCTCGTAGTGGCCAAGGTCGAGGTCCGTCTCCGCCCCATCGTCGGTGACGTACACCTCACCGTGCTGGAACGGCGACATCGTGCCGGGATCCACGTTGATGTAGGGGTCGAACTTCTGGATGGTGACGTCGAAACCACGCTCGACCAGCAGACGTCCGATCGAGGCGGACGCGATCCCCTTGCCCAACGAGGATACGACCCCTCCGGTCACGAAGATGTGCCGTGTCGGCAAGGTTTCAGACATAAGCGCTTTCCTCTCGCTCAGGTGCGCACAACGTCCCTATTACCACGAAGGAGTGGAGGCGTGCCTTCCGGCGAACGCGAGTCGCGGTGTGAGGATCCCTGGGGAGTCGGGTGCCTGAGCGCCCGGTCCGAGGGCACCGGAGCGGCATGGGAGCCTGGTGCAGGCGCGTCAGACTCGAGTTTCTCACGCACGGCAAGTTAAGCGCCCCTGCAGCACCCGTCAAAGATCTTGGGATGAGCTGCTATGGCACCACGATCCCGGCCAGCCGGTCGCCGCTCAGCACGAGTTCCGCGACCACGCGCCCGCTCTTCGGGTCGACCGCCACCCCTCCCTCCAGGAAGAACACGCGCAGGGCGAATATGAGATTCGTCTCGAAGACGGCGGTCTCTCCCTCGTCCCACGCCGACCCGACCCTCCCGTGGACGACGAAGTTCACCATGCTGGACTCGCGCGCCCACGGAACCAGCGGCACGAAGTAGGAAAGCTGGCCGAACAGCAGCCGGGGTCCCCTGAACTCGAGCGCCGTGAACGTGGGCAGCGTGCCGACGCCGCCAAACGCCGACCAGCGCTGCCGTGGAAGCGAGCCGGCCAGGTCGCCGCGGGCCTCGACGAAGGCCTTCAGCTGCTGCCCCGCGATCGTGGGATGATCCCAGCGCGCCCGGAGCTCTCCGAGGAGGAAGGAGAAGTCGCCCGCCACGTCCGATGTGGCTCCTTCGAGGAGGACGCGGGCGTTCAGCCCTGGCTCGCCCCTTCGGGTGCGGTGGGTGAGCGAGAAGATCCCACTGAACGTCTCTCCCATGTCCATCGGCGGATTCGGCCGCACGTCATCGTCGTTGCCGAAAAGGACGAAGTAGGGCTCCGCCACGAGGCTGTCGGCGTCCTCGTACTGGAGGGTGAACGATGGGGACAGGCCCGGCCCAGGTGGTCGCTCGACGGTCAGGGCGACGCGGTCGGCCCGGTAGTAGTCCCGCACATCCTCGCCGGCGACGAAGTAGCTGATCGAGTTGATCAGGGTACCCCAGATCCAGCCCTCGTTGTTGCGCGTCGCACGCTCGACCTCGAAGCCGAACTGCACGCCGCGCGAGGGATGCCAGAACTGGCGCGCCGTGCCTTCGAAGTCGGCCGGCCCGGTCTTGAATCGTCCGTCCAAGGAGAGGTCGGGCCGCCAGGCCCAATTCACGGCCCGGGCTGTGGCGCCCCACGAGAGCGTGACCGCGTCGACGCGCTGGTAGGTGGGAAGGCCGAAACCGTAGAGCCCGTGAAGCTCAAACGGTTCGAGCAGCTCTTCCACGGCATAGATGCGGTAGCCGCCCTCCTCAGGCATCACGGCGAGCGCCACGTTGGGTCGGTACTCCACCCGGCCCTCCACCGAGGCAAGGCTGGAGCCGTAGTAGCCACCGCCGACCACGACCACGTCGCCCGCGATGCGCGCCCCAGGCCGCAGGAACAGATCGCCGTCGACCACGTAGATGCTTCCCTCGATCGTGCCGGCGATTCGCGCGGCGCCTTCCAGCACGAGGACATCGCCCCGTACCGTCTGCTCCGGCGCGAGCACGGTGTCTCGTGTCCAGAGCTGGTAGGGGCCCTCCAGGAACCGGGCGATCTCCTGATCCGTTCGCTCGCCCGATCTGGGCTCGAAGCGTACTTCCTGGGCGCTTGCCGCGCCGGCCGAGAGGGCGAGAGCGAGTCCCGCCAGAGCCACGTGCCGGGGGTTCCTCACGGTCGACCCGGGATCTCCGCTTCCTGGCTCCAGCGCTCCCACGAGATCACCTCGGAGATCTCGCGCCGTGGCGGGAGCTTCCCGAAACCACCGGAATACCCGAGAGCGAGGAGGCCGATCACCGGAACGTCTGGCGGGACCTCGAGGATCTCGCGGACGCCACGCTCGCGGAAGCCCGTGATCCAGCTCGAGGTCAGACCGAGATCCGCCGCCGCCATCCACATGCTCTGGGCGGTCGATGTGACGTCCATCGGGTAGCTGGGTCGGCCGCTTCCGCACACGTGCGAATGGAAGCGCGCGCAACACACGATGACGACAGGGGCCGTTCGAACGTGCGGGTGGTTGAAGGCGCAGCCGGCGAGGCGGTGACGTGTCAGTCCCTCCTGCACCACGATCAACCGCCACGGTTGGTCCTCCTTGGCCGAGGGTGCGTACCGCCCGCACTCGATGACGCACTCGAGGACGTCCGCGGGAATCTGACGGTCGGAGAAGCGCCGGACGGGACGCCGAACCCGGGCCAGGGCGAGCACCCGCGACGCGCAGGTCACACCTGGACCAAACGTGGCTGGTCAGCCGCGTGGGTGGTAGGTCCGGTGAACCTTCCGGAGATAGGTGCGATCGACATGTGTGTAGATCTGTGTGGTCGAGATATCAGAATGCCCGAGCATCTCCTGCACCGAAGCCAGGTCGGCTCCTCCTTCCAGGAGGTGCGTGGCGAACGTGTGCCGTAGCGTGTGCGGAGAAACCGATTTCTCGATGCCCGCGCGGTCGACGTGCCGGCGAACGATCTTCCACGCGCCCATCCGGCTCAGCGGCCGGCCGAGCCGGTTGAGGAAGACGACACCGCGGCTCGCCCCTCGATCCAGGCCCGGTCTCAATTCGCGAAGGTAGCGCGCAAGCGCATCACGCGCACGACCTCCGAGCGGTACGAGGCGTTCTTTCGATCCCTTTCCCAGGACCCGTACGAACCCCTCCTCCAAATCGAGGTTTCGGAGCGTCAGTCCAATGAGCTCCGAAACGCGCAGGCCGGCACCATAGAGGACTTCGAGTATCGCCAGGTCGCGCATCGCAAGCGCCAGCGTCGTGGGCACGGCGCGCAACAGCCGTTCAACCTCTTCGTATGACAGAGCCTCGGGCAGCGGCCGGCCCGCCCGGGGTGCCTCCAGCCTGTCCGTCGGATCCACGGCGACGAGGTCTTCTGCGATCAGGTAGCGGAAGTAGCTGCGAAGCGCGGAGAGCTTTCGTGCGATGGTGGACGGCGCGAGACCTCGTTCGGCCAGCCGCGCGACGTGGCCACGCAGCATCGGGTAGTCGACGTCGGCCGGTGCTGAGGCGCTTCGGGAGCGGGCGAACCGGGCGAGCTCCAAGCAGTCGTTCAGATAGGCCTCGCGCGTGGTAGGCGAGAGTCCCCGCTCGAAGAGAAGGTAATCGGAATACGGCTCGAGGTGGAACGCCCGGGCCACCTCCCCAACGGTCTCACTCATGCGGACCGTGACGCTCGCGCCGGCTGTGCCACCACAGGATCGCCACTCCGCTGAGCAGCACGATCGTGGCGATCAGCAGCCACGCGTTGAAAGCCTCGAACACCGACAGCATCCGGGGAAGGTTCCGCGAGGTGAAGATCCCCGCGAACAGGAGCACCCCGTACCAAACGGCTGAGGCGATCCACAGCGGGATCGCGGTCCGCCAGAACGGGAGCCGGCTGATTCCCGCGAACGCCGGGATGAGCACCCGGAACACGGGAAAGAAGCGGCCGACGAGGACCGTCACGGTGCCATAGCGCTCGTAGAACTCCGAGAGCCGCTCCAGCTGGTGCGGCCGCAGCAGCCAGTGGCCCCACCGCGTCTGGAAGATCCCTCTGCCGTACCGCCGGGCCATCAGATAGACGAAGAGGGTGAGGAAGTTGTTGGCCAGCCACGCGGACACGAACACCAGGTCGGCGCGCAGGAGGCCCTGGTCGACGAGGATGCCTCCGAGAAGCACGAAGGTGTCCGACGGGATCGGCGGGAAGATGTTCTCCACCGCTGCCCCGATCGCGATGAGCAGGTAAACGCTTTCGACCGGGATCTCGCCGATCAGCTGGAAGAGGCTCTCCAGATAGGACTGCATGGGTTCCCTTACACCGACCGCAGGCTGCTAGCCGCCCGAGCGGATGCTGGCGTGGAGCGCGTCGAGATCCGAGACCTGGTTCAGCAGAGCGACGGCGACGGCCGCGATGCCGCGCGTCCCGCCGGCCGCCGCTTCGAGCCACACGACGTGTCCACCACCGGCGTGCTTCACGGCCACATTGGCCGGGGAGACGTGGACTACCTCGGCGATCCGCTCACTCACGCTTACAAAGTGGGGCGAGATCTCGGCGCCCTCGGTCACAACGCTGATGTCCAGGTTCACCACCTGGTAGTTCTCCCTCTCAACGAGTCGGACGGCTTCGCGCAGGGCGTGCTCGGAGCCGTCTCCCTCCTCGGAGGGATCGGAGTCAGCGCGCGGCGTCCCCCCCAGCCCGGCCGCCCCGAGGAGCGCATCAACCACGGCGCTCACCACGACGTCACCGAGCACGAGCACCCCGCTGGAGGTGAGAGCGCGGCGATCGAAACCCAATCCTACTCGCAAAGGCCGGCCATCCGAAGGATGCGGAGAACCAGGTGTCCGGCGTTGTGCGAGTTATCGATGCCGACCGTAGCCACCGGCACCCCAGTCGGCATCTGGATGGTAGAGAGCAGCGCATCGAGTCCGCCGAGGGTGCCGGCGGAGAGGGGCACGCCGATGACCGGGAGATCGGTGTGCGCCGCCACGAACCCGGGAAGGGCCGCCGACAGGCCGGCGCCGCAGATGATGGCCGAGAAGCCGTCGTCCTGGGCACGGGCGGCGAGCCGGCGGGTTCGTTCAGGGTCCCGGTGCGCGCTGCTGACGATCACTTCGCCCTCCACACCGCCGGAGCGCAGCACGTCGAGCGCACCCTCCATCTTCGGGCCGTCCGATTCGGAACCGATGAGGATAAGGATCTTGGGAACGGCGGGCCGGTCCGCTACTCCGTCCACTTACGAAACACGAGACATACGTTGTGCCCTCCGAATCCGAACGAGTTCGTAATGGCCACGCGTACGTCCCTCTCGACGGGCCCATGGTGGGCGTAGTCCAGATCGCACTCCGGATCCACCTCTTCGAAGTTGATTGTCGGTGGGATGAGTCCCCGCTGGC
The DNA here is from genome assembly GCA_027295155.1 of Gemmatimonadota bacterium. GTDB lineage: Bacteria > Gemmatimonadota > Gemmatimonadetes > Palauibacterales > Palauibacteraceae. Next base: position 7,033 of record JAPULH010000123.1, on the reverse strand, counting down.
ATACGAGGGCACTGATCGCTCCCTCGATCGCGCCGGCAGCGCCGAGAGTGTGGCCCGTCATGGACTTCGTAGACCCGACGACCAGCTCGTACGCCCGGTCGCCGAAGACTTGCTTGATGGCCATCGTCTCCGTGGCGTCGTTCTGGGGCGTCGAGGTTCCGTGGGCGTTCACGTAGTCGACCTCGTCGAGCCCCACGCCTGCATCGTCCAGGGCGCTGCGGATCGCCACCTGGGCCCCCGCTCCCTCCGGAGCCGGAGCCGTCATGTGGTAGGCGTCGGCGCTCTGCCCGAAGCCGATCAACTCCGCCACGATGTGTGCCCCACGCCGCACCGCGTGCTCCATGTCCTCTAGGATGAGGGTGGCCGCTCCCTCGCCGAGCACGAATCCGTCCCGGTACTTGTCGAACGGACGAGACGCCGTGGCGGGGTCGTCGTTGCGGGTGGAAAGCGCCTTCATCGAAGCGAAACCGGCGAGGCACAGTGGCGTGATCGTCGCCTCCGTTCCCCCGGCGATCATCGCATCCGCTTCGCCGCTACGCACCGAGCGGTACGCCAGCCCCAGCGCGTGGGCGCTGGAGGAGCAGGCTGAGACCGTCGCGTAGTTGGGGCCGCGCGCCCCATAACGCATCGAGATCAGGCCCGCCGCCATGTCGGCGATGAACATCGGGATGAAGAAGGGCGACACGCGGCGGGGACCACCGTTCAGCAGCCGGATGTGCTGTCTCTCGAGAGTGGCGAGGCCGCCGATCCCGCTGCCCACTATGACGCCGACGCGCTCCGGGGCCAGCTTCGTCATCGCATCGAGGAGGTCCGAGTCCCGCACGGCCTGCTCGGCGGACGCGACGGAGAGCTGCACGAAGCGGTCGCTCCGCTTCGCCTCCTTGCGGTCCAGGTAGAGCTCTGGATCGAAGCCCTTCACCTCGCAGGCAAAGCGCACGTCCTGCCCGGCCGGGTCGAAGAGAGTGATCGGACCGGCCCCGCTCCGTCCCTCGATGAGCGCGGACCAGGTTGATTCCACGTCGTTGCCGATCGGCGTGATGACGCCGAGTCCGGTCACGACCACACGCCGGTTCATCTCGCGCTCATCCTACGTTTCGCCCGGAACGGCGGGGCTTCTCTCCGCCTCAGTCTTGCTTCTTCCCGAGGTACTTGATCGCATCGCCGACGGTCTGCATCTGCTCGGCGTCCTCGTCGGGGATCTCGATCTCGAACTCCTCCTCGAACGCCATCACGAGCTCCACGGTGTCGAGAGAGTCCGCGCCCAGGTCGTCCACGAAGGAAGCCTTGTCGGTCACCTTCTCGATCTCGACGCCCAGCTCGTTGGCGATGATCTCCTTAACCCTTGCAGCGATGTCTGACATAAAGTCGTCCTTTCAGTTTCGAGGTATGTTTGCACGAACGCTCACATGACCATCCCGCCGTCCACGACGATCACCTGGCCGGTGATGTACGACGCGTACGGGCCCACAAGGAAGCGCACGACACCCGCCACATCAGCGGGGTCACCCAAGCGGCCGAGGGGAATCCTCTCCGAGATCGCCTTCCGCGTCTCAGCGCCGAGGGCGGCCGTCATCTCCGTCTCGATGAAGCCTGGAGCCACGGCGTTGACGAGCACGTTGCGGCTCGCCAGTTCCTGGGCCACCGATTTCGTAAAGCCGATAAGCCCCGCTTTGGACGCCGCATAGTTGGCCTGCCCGCGATTACCCGTCAAGCCCACGACACTGGCGAGGTTGACGATCCTTCCCTCGCGGCGCTTCATCATTCCGCGAGCAGCGCCACGCGTGAGGTAGAAGGGCGCGCTGAGGTTCGTATCCAGCACTCGTTGCCAGTCCTCGTCCTTGAGCCGCAGCAGAAGGTTATCCCTTGTGATGCCTGCGTTGTTCACGAGGATGTCGAGCGGACCCAGCTCCTTCTCCACCTCGTCGAGGGTTCGGGCGCACTCGGCCGAATCACTCACATCGCAGCGGAAGCCGCGCTGCGGGCCACCGATTCCGGCGGACGCCTGGGCGGCCTGATCCTCATCGAGGTCCACGACCGCCACGAGTGCTCCGGCCTTGGTCAGCTCGCTCGCGATCGCGAGCCCGATGCCGCGGGCCGCTCCCGTGACGATCGCGACCCTTCCGTCAAGTTCCGGCATGCGTACTCCTCCTTTCCTGGCCCTACTTCAGCGACTTGCCAACGCCCGCAGGGCATCCAGGTCGCCGACAGCCTGTCCCTGTAACGATCGGTCGATGCGCCGTAGCAGGCCAGTCAGCACGGTGCCGGGGCCGATCTCAACGTAGCGCAGGGCACCAAGCGCGTGGGTCCGCTCGATCCCCTCGGACCAGCGCACGGCGCTCGTGAGCTGCCGGACGAGCAGATCCCGGGCTTCGGCGGCCGTGCGAACGGGCGAAGCCGACACGTTGGCGATGACAGGGAAGCGCGGATCCGCGATATCGGTCTCGCTCAGGGTCTCCCCGAGTTCCACCCGCGCGCTCTCCATCAAGGGAGAGTGAAAGGCGCCGCTCACGTTGAGCGGGATCACGCGTCGAGCCCCGACCTCCAGCAGGCGCTCCCCCGCTCGCGAGACCGCCTCGGCCTCGCCGCTGATAACGATCTGTCCCGGCGCGTTGAAGTTCGCGGGGACCACCGTTCCTTCGGTTTCCTGACACACAACGCTTACCGGGTCCGGGTCGAGTCCGAGCACGGCGGACATGGCGCCCGGGAGCTTCCGGCCCGCCTCCGCCATCAGCTCGCCGCGCCGTCGCACGATCCTGAGGGCGTCCTCGAAGCTCAGCGCTCCCGCGACGAGGTAGGCGGTGAACTCTCCGAGCGAATGGCCGGCCGCCAACAGGGCTCCCTCGCGCACGGCTCCTGGCAGGGAGCACCACACGGCGTAGCTGTGAAGCAGCAAGGCGGGCTGTGCGTTCTCGGTGCGTGTGAGGTGTTCGTCGGGCCCCTTCCAGCAGATCTCGCTCAGGGGTACACCGAGCAGGTCATCGGCACGAGCGTAAAGCTCAGCCACCTCCGGAAGCTCCGCGGCAAGATCGGCTCCCATGCCGACGTACTGGGATCCCTGCCCTGGGAGCAAGAAGGCGGTACCGCCCCACCCGCTCACCGGACAACTCCGATGCCGACCAGCCCTCTCGCCCTCACGCGAGCGACTTGAGATCCAGGGCCATGTCGCGGACCATGTTGGACTCCGCGCTCCGATACGCGACCCGGACCGCGTTCTTGATCGCCCGCGACGGTGACGCGCCATGGCACACGATCGAGACGCCCCGCACCCCGAGGAGCGGCGCGCCGCCGTACTCGGCGTAGTCGAGTAGGTGAACGATCTGCTGAACCCGGCTCCTCTTCCAGAGACGCCCGCTCGGATGTCGTAGCAAGCCGATCACGAAAGCTGCGATCGACTCGTAGAACTTCAGCAAGGTGTTGCCCGCGAACCCGTCGCAGACGAGGACGTCGCAGACCCCGTCGATGATCTGGTGACCCTCGACATTGCCCACGAAGTTGAGGGTCGGATCCGCTGCCAGCAGCGCATGCGCGTGCGTTATGGTATCCCCGCCTTTCTCTGGCTCCTCGCCGACGTTCAAGAGACCGACGCGCGGTCGCTCGACGAGGCGAAGGTCACGGACGTAGACGGAGCCCAGGTGCGCGAACTGGTGAAGTTGACGCGCCTTGCAATCGACGTTGGCGCCGACGTCGAGCACGAGCACGGGCGATTTCGTGGTCGGAAACATCGCGCCCACGGCGGGCCGGTCGACGCCGGGTAGCGCGCCGAGCACGAGGACGGACGCCGCCATGACGGCTCCCGTGGAGCCAGCCGAGATGAACGCGTCCGCCTTGCCCGAGCGCTGCAGCTCGAGTCCGACGACGATCGAGCTGTCCCGCTTGCGCCGCACGGCGAGCGCCGGGGCCTCATCCATCTCGATCGACTCGGAGGCAGGCACGACATCCACCCTCGGGTCGCTGGCGGTGGGAAGAACGGCCCCGATGCGTTCTGGATCTCCGACCAGAGCTATCCGGATGTGCTCCGGGAGCTCGGCGAGGGCCGCCAGTGCTCCGGCTACGGGGACCTCGGGCGCCGAGTCGCCGCCCATGGCATCGATCGCGATCGTACGCTGGGGCCCGGTGGGCGGCCCCGACTCGACTTCCACGGAGCGGGGGGCACCGGGTTCCGTCGGCCGGGCCTTAGTACTCCTCGACGGGGATCACCTCGCGGTCCCCGTAGTAGCCGCAGCTCGCGCAGACGCGGTGCGGCCGGCGTGGATCCCCGCAGCGGGGGCACGGCTGGAGCGAGCACGCGTCGGCCTTGTAATGCGTTCGGCGCTTTCGCTTTCTTTGCTTGGAGGTTCGCCTCTTGGGAACCGCCATCTCTGTCCTCCTCGCGTGATCGCTGAGTCTTCTCCAGTTTCGGCGCGGTCAGGCTGCCGGAATGAACGGCGGTGTCCCTGCGCGCGCAGGGCCTGCGCTTCTATGTAAGGTCCATCCCGGCAAAGAAAAACGCGACCTCCAGCCGCGCGTTCTCGGGCGAGTCGGACGCGTGTATCGCGTTACGCTCCTTGCTTTCCGCGTAGAGGGCGCGCACCGTGCCCGGCGCCGCTTCGGCCGGGTCCGTGGCCCCGATGACCTCTCTGAGCCGCGTCACCGCGTCCTCTCTCTCGAGAGTCAGCGCCAGGACCGGTCCCGAGGTCATGAAGTCTACCAGCGATGTGAAGAAAGGTTTCCCGCGGTGGACCGCGTAGAACGCTTCCGCGCGCTCCCGGTCGAGACGTAGGACTCTCCCGCCGACAATCCGAAAGCCATCCCCCTCCAGCTGCGCGATGATCTTCCCCGTCTTGCCACCGCTGAATGCGTCCGGCTTGATGATCGCGAGGGTCCTCGCATCACTCATGTTCTTCTCTCATCTACCTTGCCTCACAGAACCGCGTGGAGCGCGTCCACGATGTCGGCGGGCCGCTCGGCGACGGCGATGCCGTTCTCCCGAAACGCGCGGGTCTTCTCCGCGGCCGTACCCTCGGAGCCCGAGATGATGGCGCCGGCGTGGCCCATCCGGCGACCGGGCGGCGCCGTCTGGCCGGCGATGAAGCCGACGACCGGCTTGGTCATGTTCTCGGACACGAAGCGAGCGGCCGTCTGCTCGTCCGTCCCGCCGATCTCACCGATTATCACCACCCCATCGGTCTGGGAATCCTCCTCGAACGCCCGCAGGCAATCCACGAAGTCGGTGCCGATGATCGGATCTCCACCGATGCCGATACTCGTCGACTGTCCGATGCCGTCGCTGGTCAGCTGGAAGATCACCTCGTAGGTCAGCGTGCCCGACCGGCTCACGATGCCGACTCTGCCGGGCCGGACGATCTGACCCGGCAGGATTCCCACCTTGCAGATCCCGGGCACGATGAGCCCTGGGCAGTTCGGCCCGACGAGCCGGCAGTCGCGCTCCTCGATGTAAGGCATGACCCGCATCATGTCGGCGATCGGAATCCCCTCGGTGATGCAGACGATGAGCTCGATCCCGCTGTCGGCGGACTCGAGGATGGCATCCGCGGCGAACGACGCCGGCACGTAGATGACCGAGGTGTTCGCGCCGGCTTCCTCGACTGCGTCGGCCACGGTGTTGAATATCGGAACGTCGCCGTCGAAGGTCTGGCCGCCTTTGCCGGGTGTGACGCCCGCCACCAGCCGCGTGCCGTAGTCCCGCATCTGCCGCGCGTGGAACGAACCGTCCCTGCCGGTGATGCCCTGTACGACCAGTCGCGTGTGCTCGCCAATGAAGATCGCCATCGGTCTCTCGCCGTTAACCCACGCCGGCCGCCCGTACGGCTCGCTGCACGGCCCGGTCCATGTCCGTGTCCGCCTTGAAGCCGGCGGCTCCCAGTATCCCCACTGCCTCCTCCTCGTTGGTTCCGGTCAACCGGATCGTCAGCGGCACCCGGAGTTCCAGACGACTCATGGCCTCCACGATGCCGTTCGCCACGTCGTCGCACCGGGTGATGCCTCCGAAGATGTTGAAGAGGATGGAGCGAACGTTGGGGTCACCGGCCATGATCTCCAGGGCGCACACCACCTTGTCCGGGTTGGAGGATCCACCGATGTCGAGAAAGTTGGCCGGGTCGCCGCCGTAATACTTCACCAGGTCCATCGTCGCCATGGCCAGGCCGGCGCCGTTCACGCAGCATGCGACGCTTCCCTCCAGCTTGATGTAGCTCAGACCGGCTTCCCTGGCTCGTCGCTCCGACGGCGCCTCGGCGTCCTCGTCACGCATCGCCTCGAGCTCCGGGTGCCGGAAGAGGGCGTTGTCGTCGATGTTCATCTTGGCGTCGATCGCCAGCACCTCGCCCGAGGACGTCGAGATGAGTGGGTTGACCTCTGCCAGGGTGGCGTCGGCGGATCGATAGGCGCGCCACAGGCCCGACAGAACGCCGGCCGCGGCTCTGGCCAGGGATGGATCCGAGAAGAGACGGTACGCGAGCCTGGTGGCCTGATGGTTGAGCAGCCCGTACCGAGGGTCGATCGTTTCCTTGAAGATGGCTTCGGGCGTCGTCTCGGCCACCTCCTCGATGTCCACCCCTCCCTCCGGCGAGACCATCATGACCGGCCTCTGCGACACCCGGTCCATGACGATCCCCACGTAGGCCTCGGTGGCGATGTCCGCGGTGGGAGCCACGAGGACCTTCCGTACTCTCAGGCCCTTGATCTCCATTCCGAGGATCACCCCGGCTGCGTCGCGCGCCTCCTCGGGGTCGGCGGCCAGCTTCACTCCCCCAGCCTTTCCCCTTCCGCCGGCGTGCACCTGCGCCTTGATGACGACGCGACCTCCCAGGCTACGGGCGGCATCGGCCGCTCCTTCGGGCGTGTCCACCACCTCCGAGTCGGGGACCGGCAGGCCATGGGCCCGGAAGATCTCGCGTGCCTGATACTCATGGATGTTCATGACTGTGTGGGCTCCGCTTCCGTGGTGCTCGGTTTGACCGTCGTGCCTGCCAGGCCGTCCAGGGCGGCCGGCGCCTGGTGGAGCCCGGCGATGATCGCTCGCCCGCCGCCCTGC
>JAPULH010000122.1 GCA_027295155.1 Gemmatimonadota bacterium | reverse complement strand
AGAAGCGCGCGCAGGCCGGACACTGGAAATCGGCGAACTCCACCAGAGTGACCACCGCGTCCTCGGGACCCGCGCTCACGCCCGCCGCCGCGCTCGCCTCCGTCTCGGCCAACGTGACCGGGATCAACGCCGGACCCGGGTCGCCACCCCCCGAGCGCGCGACAAGCAACGCCACCACACCCACCACCAACACCGCACCGACGATCATGTAGAACGTCCGGCCCGGACCGGAGCCCGGACTGGATCGGCTCTTCTGATTCTTGCCGCTCATGCCGCTCGATCGCTCCTCGTTCTGAGATTCGCCTCGCCCTCCACCTTTCCCACCGGGTCAGGCGCTACGGCAACGGCCTACATTCTCCTACATCGGGATCCGCCTCGCCAGCCGGGACGCGAGTCGCGTCGCTCACGGCTCCACCCTCCCGGTGAGGCCCGCCACGGTACTTCGGCGACCTGCGAGCTTCGGGCCGTCTCACCTCAGGGCCACGAGCGCCACGCTCGCCACGATCAGCGTGGTGATGATCCCAATGATCAACAGCTTCACCCATTCCGGCACGCGCTGGCGGGGGGCGGAAGCCGCTCGGACAAGGCGTGGCAGCAGCGTCTCCGACCAGGTCTGACCCACCTCCGACAGCAGTTCCTGCCAGGCGCCGTCAAAGCTGCGGTCCACGACGACCAGGGCGGCGTGCCACTCCTCGGCCGCCTCGTCCAGCTCGGCCTCCTCTCCCTCGGGCGGACCGGCCTCCAGCCTTTCCAGCCGGAGCAGGAGACCCGCCTGGGCGCGCTCCAGCCGCTGCAGCTGCGGCGCCATCTTGTGAACGGGAGCGAGGAAGCGGCCCTGCAGGGATTCCTGCTCGGCGGGCGAGATGCCGAGCTCGGCCTGCAGCTTCTGGACGCGCCGCTTCCCGAGGGTAAGACGGATCAGCTCCCGTTCGTAGGTGTCTGTGAGCCGGCGCAGGGAGTTCAGCGACGCCGCGCGCGCGTCGTCCTGCAGCTGTCCCGCATCCATCGCCTCCACGGCCTTCGCCAGGCTCCGAGCGCGCGAGGCCGCCGATTTCCGAAAGAGCAGTGGGCCCAGAGCGATCTCTCCGAGCTCCTGGAAGTGGCCCTCGAGGAAATTCGGTTCCAGCAGCGCCCGAATGCGAAGCTCGGAGGGGAGTCCTGCGGCGGCCCTCTCGGCACGCTCTCGAATCGTCTCGGTGGAGGTGGCGAACTCCGGCAACCGAGCCGGCGTCGGTCCTGCCACCTCGCGGCGAGCGAACATCTCGATCGCCTCTTCGCGCATCGGGGCGGGCGGGGCATGCGCCTTCTCGGCAACCTCGCGAACCGCGCCGATCTCCTCCGGGAACAGATACAGGATCCGGAGGGAGGTGTCACCCTTCCGTAGCTCCAGGGCCGTCCGCGTACCACGCCCCGAATCCGCGGCCTCCCGAAGCACATCCACCGGCCACTCAACGCAGAGATGCTTCTCCCGAGCGAAGAGGTGAAGCGCCCGCTGGGTAAAGACCGTCACGTGAAGCCCGCTCGTGGCCTCTCCTTCCACGCTGCCCGAGACCGCCGCTCCGGCAGAGCAGATCACGACCTCGTCCGCCAGGGGCTCGAGCAGGCGCCTCCGGAGAGCACCCCCGTTCAACCGGCCGTCGAGCACCCGGGCCAGCTCCTCGAGGCGATCGTCCGATGCGTTGAACGCGGCGGTGAAGTCGCGCGAGAAGACGAACAGAAGGCCGACCCGCCGGGACGTCCAGAACACGTCGCTGAACGGAAGCGCCTGCTCGCCGTAGGTCAGCCGATCCTCACCCACCTCGAGATCGACACCCCTCTGGAGGCGACCTCCCTCGAGGAATGCGTCCACGGAGAAGCGCAGCGGCTCAGCCATCGTCCGCGGCGGTTGGACCGTCGTCCGCGGCGGCCGTCGCGAGGCGGGCCGTCAGCCCCGTGCGCTCCTCGTAGCGACACACGAACTCCGGCAGTCCCCACGGCTTCCACGCCTCTCTGGGCAGGCCAAGTTCGGGGAGCCGCTCGTCCACGGCGCGCGGATCGCCCTCGATCTCGACAAGCGTGTCCATGCGCGGGTACGCCTCGATCCTCACCCGGACGCCCCCCTTCTCGTAGAGCTCGACACGCCGGTCGATCGCAAGCGTGATCTCCGTGAATCCAAGCCGCTCGAGAATGCGAACGGTCGTTTCCGCGTCGTCGACCGGTGTCTCCGCCTCGGCTCGCACCTTGTAGCCAAGGCGCTCGGAAGCCGGGCCCTTCCAGCCGAGCACCGCCCGGTGCTCGCCCGCCGCCGTCATCCGGCGGACGCGCAGAACCTCATCACGGCCCTCGAGCGAGCGATCCGGCGTGTCGTAGCGACGATCGGACATCTCACCCTCGAAGACGAGCCGCCATCCGGCCGCCGCCATTCGGCGGCGCAGCGAGACACCCCCATCCGCCAGTGCCGCCTTCAGCTCGAACTCCTGCTTCATGACGCCACGGCGCTCGCCACCGCCTCGAGAGCCGCCAGGACGGCCTCGGTGTCGGAAAGATCGTCGAGGACCACGTCCGGACGGTACGTGCGAAGCGCCTCCACATCGTATCCCCCCGTCGCCACGGCGACCGCACGCGAGCCGCACGCGCGGGCGCAGCGCACGTCCTCCGGCGTGTCTCCGATCACGATCGCGTCTTCAACGTGGAACTCGCGGCCCAGGTGGCGAGAGGCGCGGCGCGCGGCCAGCCGCGGAAGATCGGCTCTCCGCTCCGAGTCCGACCCGAACGCGCCGATGGCGAAGCGCCCGGCCAGTCCCGCGGCGCGTAGCTTGCGCTCGGCCCCCTCCTCCACGTTGCCGGTCAGGAGCCCCAGTGCGTAGCGATCATTCTCGGACAGGCGCTCGAGGAGCACGCGCACTCCCGGACAGGGCGATGGTCGCAGTTCGGAGGTAGCGAGCGCGGCTTCCAGCTCCCGCAGGTACGGTCCCCACACCGCGGGCATCTCGGCGTCGATCCGCCGGTCATCCCATCCTGCGCCGCGGAGCAGCTCGCGCACGATGGCCGGGTCGGTCTTCCCGCGGAACTCGTGTCCCTCGATCATGCCGGCCTCTCCGAGGACCTCGAGCATCGCGGCGCGCAGCGCCCTGCGGCCCGCGCCCCGGGTCTCGATCAGGGTGCCATCGACGTCAAAGAGCAGGAGCCGCTTCACCTCCGCTTCACCTCCGTACCGTGCGCTCGATCGCCCGCTCCACAACCATCTGACCCCGCAGCCCGATCGAAAGGACATCGACCGGTGAAGCTCGCCGGCCCTCCGCCTCCCCTGTGGTGGACGCGGCAAAGAGGATGTCCCCGTCGAAGGAGGTGTTCGCCGGAGAGATGCGCCGGACGACCGCGTTCATCGCCTGCCGGGCCACCACCTGCAGATCCGTTTTCCCGAGAGGGGCATCGGTGGCCACGACCACCAGCGTCGTGTTCTCGCCCACGCTCCGGCTCTCGAACCAATCCGGCACCCGCCCCTGACGAATCGCTGCCGCAGTATCGAGGAAGGCACCGTCCGGCCCTCGCGATCCCGCGATGATCCGCCCGTGTTCGTCCAGGACATCGCCGAAGGCGTTGGCGACCGCGAGCGCCGCCACGACGTGGCCTCCCGTCGTGTCCGACCAGCAGCCGACGCCCGCGAGCTCGAGGCCGTCGGAAAGCAGCTTGCCCACACTGGCCCCGGCCCCCGCCCCCACGGCGCCCTCCGGCACGGGATCCGAGCTGGCCACGGCTGCGGCCGCATAGCCCATCTCCGCGTCCGGACGGACGCGCGGATCGCCGACGCCAAGGTCGTACAAGACGGCCGCCGGCACGATCGGAACCACGGCAGCCCGAGTACGGAATCCTCGGCCCCGCTCCTCCAGCCAGCGCACCACGCCGTCGGCGGCCGCCAGACCGAAGGCGGAGCCTCCCGTGAGCAGGATGGCGTCACACCGCGGCACCAGGTGAAGGGGCGAAAGCGCATCCAGCTCACGTGATCCCGTGGCCAGCCCCGAGAGAGTCACGGCCGCCACGAACGGACCGAGAACGGCCGTGCAGCCGGTCGCGGCCGCCGCGTCGTGCACGTGTCCGACGGTCAGCCCGCGCACCGCCGTCAGGGTGCGGTTCTCAGTCACGATGC
>JAPULH010000121.1 GCA_027295155.1 Gemmatimonadota bacterium | reverse complement strand
CGTCTCGCGGTGCAATTCACCCGCCTCTTGCAGCGCAGATTCATCCACTTCTCGCTGCGCAGACTCATCCGCATCCCACAGCGCAGATTCACCCACCTCTCGCGGCGCACATTCATCTACCTCTCGCGGCGCAGGTTCCGGAGCGAGAAGTAGTCCTCGTCGAGGTCGACGTCGAAGTCCAGCTCGTGATATCGCACCACGGTGGTCTCTCCCGGCTTGTCGGCAGGCTCCATCGTCATGACCGCGGGGACCAGCCGCGAGCCCATGAGCCGAACTTCGCTGAAGGTCATCGTCCGGATGAGCTCGTCCGACTCGTCGTAGTATCGCGCCCAGGTCGGCATGAAATCTTCCTTCCTCACTTGGTAGCGGATCCCTCCCCAGACGACCGGAGCCTCGGGCAACGGCACGAGCAGGAACTCCCACACCTCTGCCCCATCCCGTTCACCCTCGAACGCGATTTCGATCTCGTAGTCGTCCACGAGCCGGCTCTCCTTCACGAGATCGTCATTCGTGAAGTGCGAGCCCATCCAGGAACCCATCATCATCGAAGACGGCACCTTGATCGTGCGGTCCACACGGGGGAGGTAGTTCCAAACCTCCTGTCCGGCCCTGAGGGTGGCCGTTCCGGCCTCTTTCTGCGGCGTCTCGATCCGAATGAGGGCGTGTTCGGTGCCGAGGGACCAGGCGCGCAAGGTCAGGGAGCGGTCCCAGTTTTCGGTCCGTATGTCCATCGTGAAACGGGCGATGCTCGACTCCCCCCTCATGATCCGGTCCACGCGGTCGATGATCTCGCGAGGGTCCTGGGCATGCGTGGGGAGGGGCGAAAGGAAGCAACCCAGAAGAGCCAACAGGATGGGGAGGCGCAGGTTTGCTCGGTCTCCCACGCTGATATCCATGTAAGTGCCTCGGCCGCTGTGTCCTGTGAGTCGGTGGGTCCCGGTGACCAGGAAGCTAATCAACGGGACCGCTCGAGGGGAACAAACAGCCGCACTCGCGCGAGGTCGGGGCGCTCCGCGGGTCCGGATCCGCACGTCGAGCTAGCGGGCGGGCATAGAATCGAAGCGCGTTTTCGCGAGCGGGACAAATGCTGATCACGGGAGGCTCACGCGATTTCCGCGGAAACTGGTGCCAGAGACGGCGGAACCTGGTGCCAAGGACGGGCGGAATGCCTCAGCGAAACGAAGAAGCCGTGGCGACCTTCTCGGAAGCCGCGGGGACCTCCTCTGAAGCTGTGGCGATTTCCGCGGAAACTGGGGCCGGCGACGGGCCTCCCTCAGGCAGCTTCCGCGGCCGGCTCGGTCACTCCCGGCTCGTTCGGTTCCTCTTTCCCCTCTTCCTCTCTCCCTTCTTCCGCTCTGTCCGCTTTTGGCTCGTCGGCTTTGGGCTCGTCGGCTTCCTCTCTGCCCCCTTCCGCCCTGTCCGCTTCCGGCACGCCCGATGGATCGACCGCCTCAAGGGCTGCCGCCTCGATCGGCCAAGGAACGAGGCTATCGCGCCTCCACTTGGGCAGGCCACTCGAGGGGGAGGGCGTGACGCCCCGTTCGCGGTTGCCACGCACCAACGCCTGCATCGGATCGGGCGCCAGCTCGGGCATCGGCGGTGCCTCGAACAGTGCCTCCCCCCTCGGTGTGAAGAACACGACCTGCCCTGTCCGGTCGATGCAGACCCGGTGGCCACCCTCGTGGACCGTGCGGTGATGGCTGCGGCAAAGCAGCAGGGTATTGTCCAGCTTGGTTTCTCCGCCGTCCGCCCAGTGCACGATGTGGTGGGCGTCGGTGAAGCGAAGCCCACAGCCTGGGAACCGGCAGCCGCGGTCTCGGGCCTCGAGCGCACGGCGAAGCGCCGGCGGGATCGTGCGCGTCTTGCGGCCCACGTCGAGCACGGAGCCGTGGGTGGAGCCGGAGCCGTCGCCTGTGCCGGCGGCCGAGCCCGCCCCCACGCGGCTGAGCCCGACGCCGATGACCTCGACCCGGCTCGCGTCGCACGCCAGCCTCCGGGCAGTTTCCGCGGAAACTCGGGTGCCGTCCTCAAGCTCGGAGAGGCCCGGATCGCCTCCTTCCGCGAGCGTCGCGGCTTCGACGTGGAGCACGACCTGGTAGCGCTCCGCCCGGGAGCCACTGACGGGGGCGGTGTCCCCGGACCCACTCTCCGCGGCCTTCTCGGCCCCATTCCTCACCCCAAACCCCGCCGCGAGCGCACGCTCGGCGAGGAGACCGACCGCGTCGGCCCGCAGCTGAGCAGGCTCCGGCGCTTCGTCGCTGCGTCTCGATTCGTCACCGTGCCTCGCTTTACCGCTGTGCTTCTCTTCACCGCCACGTCTTTCGGCGCCGCTCCTGCTCGCCTGCGCAAACAGAGCGTCGCTCGCCGCCTCCACCGCGCGCATCAGGGCCGCTCCGACCTCCGGGTCCAGAATACCCCGCACCACGTACATCCCGTCTTCGTCCGGGAAGACCGAGAAGCACCTCCGCCGGTGCCGGATCCGTTCCGCCCGCTGCTCGTCGAACCGGCTCAGTGTCTTCCAACCCCTTACTAATCGTTCCAGGTTGGCGGCCGAACCTGCGCGAGCGAACTCGAGAAGGTCCGCTTCGTTGGCGGGCGTCGCGACACGCGTAAGCGCACGCACCTTGCTGAACGACAGTTCTCCCCGCGCCATCGCCTCCGAGATGAGCGGCAGATCCTCCAGACCTCGAGCAGCCCGGACCTTCTCGTTCGCCGTGCCGCGCGTGATACCGATCCGCCACGCGAGCCACTCGGCACACGATCCGAATCCCTCCTCCTCCCAATCCCCGTGCCGATCCGAGCGCGCGAGAGCCGCCAAGAACTCCCGCGTCGCGGCCGTGATCTCACCGAACAGTACCGCGACTCGGTCCATGCGCTCGATGCGGGCATCAGACTCCAGCGCCTCCTGATCTGGGCTCCTCGGCGTCTGATCTGGGCCCCTCGCCTCCTGATCTCGGCCCCCCGGCGTCTGATCTCGGCTCCTGACCTCCTCACGCCTCCCCTCCACGCCACCCCCCAACCCATCCCCCACGATCGGCCCCACGATCGGCTCCACGCCCTCCCCCATAATCCGCCCCATGATCCCTCCCAAAGTCAAAAGCGACAACAAGTTACGTCACAATATAACGAGAGGTTTCGGGAGGCTCTCACCGGCCGTGAGAGCGCCAAACGGGGGTTGGCAGGGCATCGAGCGAGCCCTCATGCCGCCATCGGCCTCAGGGGCCATGTGCAGGTATCGGGGGAGCCTCAGAGCGCGATGTCCCCCACCCGACCGCATGCGCACGCCTAAATCCGTCCATGGCTGGATGGGACAGATTTCGGGCCCGAGGCCGTACAAGTTCAAAGTCACCCGCCAGGACCCGTTGCAACTCACCGAGTGTCGGTCTATAATTTATTTCACCCGAACAAAAACCGAACATCGTGTCTATGCCTGCACCTACGCCTCCCTACATCGAGCTCCACTGCCACTCCGGCTTCTCCTTCCTGGATGGCGCCTCTCATCCGGAGGAGTTGGTTTTTCGGGCCCTCGAGCTGGGTTATCCGGCCATGGCGCTCACGGATCACAACGGCTTGTACGGGTCCATGGAATTCGCCAAGTCGGCCCGTGCCGAAGGACTTCAGCCC
>JAPULH010000120.1 GCA_027295155.1 Gemmatimonadota bacterium | reverse complement strand
GCGTAAGCGCTTGTCGGGGCGCATGGGGGTTGGCTGGCGCCGACCTCCACTCGCTTCGCTCGCTCTGGTTGTGGCCGAATACGGCGTCACTCGTCGTCGAGGGCACCGCGCGAAGCGTGGTCGCACAGGGCATCGACTCCTTCTCTTTCCTTGTCTTCAACTCACAAGACGGTAACAGGCGCGACAGCGACTGTCGCGCGCGACCCACCAGGGTTCTTCAGCGACCTGCCTAGGCGCCGTACTTCCCGAGCCGGCCGGCCGCGGCGACGGCCAGCGGCATCAGATCCCGGCCCAGCCTGAGTCCATCGCACGCCTCCCGGCACTCCTCCTCGCCGAAACCCCGGGCTCCCCTTCCGCGGGCCGCACCTCCCCAGAGCAGATACGGCACGGGGTGCCAACTGTGCGAGCGCAGGAGCGCCGGCGTGGAGTGGTCGCCGGTCACGAGCACCACATCCGGCCCGGCCTCCAGGAGCCGAGGCACGATCGCGTCGGCCTGCTCGATGACGGCCACCTTGCGGTCGAAATCACCGTCCTCCCCCGCCTTGTCAGGTGGCTTGAAGTGGAGGAAGACGAAATCGTATTCCGCCGCCGCGCCCTCCAGAGCGGCCGCCAGCGCCTCGGGCTCCTCTCCCACGGCTACGGCGTCCATACCCACCAGCCTCGCCACGCCGCGGTACATCGGGTAGGCGGCGGCGGCGAACGCCCGCATGCCGAAGATGTCGGGAAAGCGCGGCCAGGTGGGGAGACGCGAGAAGCCTCTCAGCAGGACCATGTTGGCGGCCGGCTCGCCCGCCAAGGACTCCCGGGCGGCTTCGACCCACTCGCCCACCATGGTTGCCGTGGACCTCGCCTCGATGGAGCGGGCAGCGACATCGAGCGGCGGAGCTCCCCTCCGGCCGGGGTCGGTGTCCGCGACATCAGCGGCATCGGGCCCCTCCGATCTCCTCTCGGGACGAAGCACCAGGAGGAAGCGGTGCTCCTTGACCGCCCGCACGAAGACGCGCGCCCCCGGCACCTCGATCCCCCCGAGCCGATCGGCAAGGCGCTCGGCCTCCTCGGTCGATATTCGGCCCGCCCGACGATCGACGACAACCCCGGCCTGGTCGACCGTGCAGAAGTTGCCGCGCGCCGCGATGTCTCCGGCCTCGAGCGGAAAGTCCACCCCGAGCGCCTCGAGTACACCTCGCCCGATCCGGTACGTCAGTGGATCGTACCCGAAGAGCGCCAGATGGCCGGGACCGCTTCCGGGAGTGATTCCCGCCCCCACCGGCTCGTGGAGACCGAGCACGGCCTCCCGTGCCAGCTCGTCCAGGTTCGGGGTCAGCGCCGACTCGAGCTCCGTCCGCCCACCCGGCTCCAGCGGAAGCCCTCCGAGGCCGTCCAGCACCAGAAGCAGGATCAGGCGGTCCGACGGCCGGGCCAGATCGGCGTACTCCTCGAGGCGCACCGCGGCAGTACGCCTCAACGTTCTCCAAGCACGGCCAACAGCGCGAGCTCCTCGCCGTCGCGGAGGACCACGACCGTCACCGTGTCGCGCGGGCTGTGGGCTCGCAGCGCGTCGGTGAAGGCGTAAAGGTCGGCGATGTCCGCCCCGCCAAAGCCAACGATCACGTCGCCCGCCTGCATGCCGGCCCCCTCGGCGGGAGATCCGGCCCGCACGCCGCTCAGCCGGACCCCATACTCCACCGGCGCGAAGTCCGGCACGGTGCCGAGGTAGGGCCCGTAGCCACCCTCCTGCGCAGCCGGAGGCGGGGCTTCCGTACGAAGAAGGGTGAGGCCCACCGGCCGATCCGCTACCCGCAAGGCTACGTCCGCCACCAGGGCGGCCACCCGCTGCAGGCCGGTGAAATCGATCTTCTCCACGTCGTCGGACGGCTTGTGGTAGTCGCCGTGGACGTTCGTGAAGAAGTGGAGGACCGGGACTTCGCTGCTGTAGAAGGAGGTGTGGTCGCTCGGACCGTAGCCGGAATCTTGGAACGCGACCTCGACATTCCCGGCAGCCACCGCCGCGGAGATCAGCTCCTCCCACTCGGCAGCCGTGCCCGTTCCGTACACGATGAGCGGATCACCCTCCAGGCGACCGACCATGTCCATGTTGAGCATGGCCACCGTCTTCTCCAGGGGACGCACCGGGTGGCCGACGTAGTAGGAGGAACCGAGGAGTCCGAACTCCTCGCCGGTGAACGCCAGGAAGAGGATCGAGCGAGCCGGCCGCGGACCCGCCGCGAGCCGGCCGGCGGCCGAGAGCAGCGCCGCCACGCCCGAGGCGTTGTCGTCAGCCCCGTTGTGGATCTCGTGGCTCTCCGGCGCGAGGGACCCGAACGGCCCCCAACCCAGGTGGTCGTAGTGCGCTCCGAGGATCAGGAGCTCCGCCGCCAGAGCGGGATCGGCACCGGGGAGCAGGCCCACCACGTTGCGGCCCTTGCCGGACGGGGCGTGCGGGTTGATGGCGCTGGCGAGGGGAAGCTCCGGGAAGTACCCCCCATCCTCACCCGCCGGCTCGAGACCGAGCTGCGCGAACCGCTCCGCGATGAACGTCCCGGCGCACCACGCCCCTTCGGATCCGGCCAGGCGGCCCTCCAGCGCATCGTCGGCCAGGTAGCGGACGGCACCCGCTGGATCGGCCGGATCCTGCGACGGGGCGGCCGGGCAGGAAGGTGGCTCCGCCGCGTCCTTGACATCGGCGGAGGTGGGCTGAGCGTAAGCGGCGGGCACCCCTACCAGCCCGGGTACGCCTGCCAGCCCGAGCACGCCTACGAGCGCGAACGCACCCGCCAAGCCGAAACGGACCTTGCGACGCTGCCCCGCCATGGCGAAACGGATCATCTCACCTCTCCTGCGTTCTCTTCCGGCCCCTCCACCCAGTCGGCGACGAAGATGTTCGTGTCCCCAGGCTCCCGGTTCTCCCGGTTCGATGCAAAGACCAGCCGGCGGCCATCCGGCGTGAACATCGGAAAGCCGTCGAACTCGGGATGCGTGGTGATCCGCTCGAGGCCCGTCCCGTCCACGTTGATCAGGTAGAGGTCGAAGTTCCGCCCGCTCGGCTCGTGCAGGTTCGAGCTGAAGATGATCCGCTTCCCGTCCGGGTGAAAGAACGGACCGAAGCTGGCCGCTCCGTTGAAGGTAATCTGTCGCTGGTGCGACCCGTCCGCATCCATCACGAAGATCTCCAGCGTGCCGGGTCGCACGAGGCCATCCGAGAGCAGCGCCCTGTAGTCCTTCAGCTCCTCGGGGTCCGTCGGATGATGCGCCCGGTACACAATCTTCGAGCCGTCGGCCGAGAAGAACGGACCGCCGTCGTACCCCTCCCGGTGTGTTAGGCGCCTGACGTCGCTGCCATCGGCGTTCATCGTGTAGATCTCCAGGTCTCCGTCCCGGACCGAGGTGAAGACGATCTTGCTGCCGTCCGTCGAGATTGTGGCCTCGGCGTCGTAGCCGGGCGTGTCCGTCAGACGGATCAGGTCAGAGCCGTCCGGGTTCGCCGTGTATATATCGTATTCGTAGAGCGGCCACACGTAACCGAGAGTGTAGTCGGGCGGTGGCGGACACGCCGGGCCCGCCTCATGGGTGGAGCTATAGAGGATCCGGTCGGCAGCGGGGAAGAAGTAGGCACACGTCGTCCGTCCCTGCCCGGTCGAGACGAGCTGGAGGCTCCCTCCGCGGTCGTCCATGATATAGATTTGGTCGCACTCGCTCTCCCCCGGCCGGGTGGCCTGGAAAATCAGCCGCTCCCCTCCGGCCGACCAGTAGGCCTCGGCGTTCTCACCGGCGAAGGTGAGCATTCGGAGGTCCACCAGCCGCCACTCGCCCGGCTCGGGCTCCACGGGAAGCGCACTCCTGTCGCCCCCGGCGGGCGCACCTGCCCCCTCGGTCGAAGTCGCCGCATCTCCGTCGCCGGACGCTTCCCCGGGGCCGCACGTCACCAGAAGCGCACTCAACGAACAGAAAGCCGCAACCCTCCTTGGTCGCCTCATTGCCATGCCGTACAGTACGCAGCAATCCGGTCCGAGGCGACGACCCGCGACGAATCTGCCCCGGGCCCAGTGGTCCAGAAGATAGGCCGGTTTACCTCGTCCAGTTCTGTAGGAGAATCCCTGACATCTCGGGGCCAGTTTCCCTAACCGCAAGCACCGCCGTTGCCCGATCCTGGGTGAGGGAGTTGCTTCCTGGCCGGGAAGGACAAAGAGACTCTCAATGCCGTTACTGCGCCGCCGCCAAGGTTGGCTCTCGGCGCACAGCCGTAACCGCGATCGAAACAATCCCTATAAGGGCTCGAAGATGTTGAACCAGCCGCACCTGGGGCACCGGCGCACGTCCCGTGGCTCTTCGCACGAGTTCAGCCGGTCGTTCCACCGGCGCACGGCAGATGAGGGTCGTGAGCTGCTCCTGCGAGCCGTTGCCGAGCCTGCGGTCGATCCGCTTTGAAGTCGTGACCGTCGGATTCAACGCCACCTCCCCATTTGCGACTCACACGAAAGATAGGCCGTCGCCGGAACGGCTGTCTGTAGGGAGGTCGTGTTTTTGCGGTAGGGAGTTCCCCGAGTCGGCTCGTGGGGAATCGCCCCGCACGGCTCGACGGCCATCTCGACCCCACGTCTGGTGGTCCAGCCGACACCAGCGAAGATTCCTGCCTCGATCGTTCCCGATCCGTTCCGGACGGGGCCAGCCCTCACTTCAGGGAGAGGAACGCAGGGGACCCGTGTCCGGCTACGGCACCGCGGAGGACGGCACGCCGGCGGTTTGGCTCGAGGGGATCTCGAAGCGCCTCGGGCGGACGTGGGCCCTCCGGGACATCCACCTCGACGTGGAGCGCGGCACGTCTCTGGTGGTTATCGGACCGAACGGCGCCGGCAAGACCACGCTGCTCAGGGTGATCGCCACGCTGCTCAGACCGAGCGCCGGGGCCGGGGAGGTGCTGGGCCTTCCGCTCGTGCGCGGCGCAGACGGCATCCGCCGGGGCCTCGGCCTCCTGTCGACGCGCAATCACCTGTACGACGACCTCACGGCGCTCGAGAACCTTCGCTTCGCGGCGTGGATGGCCGGCCTGCGGGCCCGCGAGGAGCGGTTCCGCTCGATTCTCGCCAGCGTGGGTCTGTCGAGCGACGGCGAGCGCCGGGTGCGGGAGTTCTCATCGGGCATGCGCAGGCGCCTCGCCTTCGGGACGCTTCTCACCCGGAGGCTCGACATGGTGCTGCTGGACGAGCCGTACGCCAGCCTCGATGGCGACGGCATCCGCATGGTCGACGGCTTCGTGGAGGCGTGGAAGCGGGCCGGGAGGACGGTGCTGCTGGCGACGCATCGTCGCGGCCTCGCCGTTAGGGCCGCGGACCGCGTCGTCGTACTTGGGGCGGGCAGGCTCCTGCGCTACTGCCGCCCGTCGGAGCTCGACCCGGCCGACCTCGACGGCGGGACGGCAGAGTGAGGATGCAGCTCGCGCTCCGCACCTGGGCGATCCTCTGGAAGGACATGCTCATCGAGCTGCGTACGAAGCAGAGCTTCAGCGCGATGATCTTCTTCGCGGCCCTGGTCCTCTTCCTCTTCGGCTTCGCGGTCGGCCCGGACACGGCAACCCTCTCCCGGTTGGGCGGCGGGCTCCTGTGGATCGCGATCGCCTTCACCGGCATGCTCTCGCTGGGCCGTACCTTCCAGAGTGAGGAGGTCGCCGGCGGGCTGGACGGCCTCCGCATGTATCCGGGCGAGGTGCGGGCGATCTACCTGGGGAAGCTGCTCGCGAACTTCACCTTCCTCCTGGTTCTCGAGGCCTTCCTCGTGCCGGTGGCTGTGGTGTTGCTCCATCTCGAGCCCTGGGAACACCTCCCCGTCTTTGTGGGCATCATGCTGCTCGGGACGTTCGGCTTCTCGGTGATCGGGACGTTCTATGCGTCGCTTACGCACCACCTGAGAGCCCGCGAGCTGATGCTCCCTCTCCTCCTCTTTCCGGCACTGGTCCCCGTCTTCCTCGGGGCTGTGAACGCCACGAGTCTCGCCCTCGCGGGCGACCCGCTGGGCCAGATCGGGGTCTGGATACGGCTGCTCATCTCCTTCGACGTCATCTTTCTCGTCCTTTGCGTGTGGATCTTTCCCACCGTGCTCGAGGAATAGCGTCACGCCCCAAGCCGCCCACGGCTCGCGCCGGCCGATGCCTTCATCGAACGGCGGCTCGATTGCCCACCCCGGCCGATGTCGTATGTTTTGTCGCTCGTGTCTGGATTCCGGATCAACCGTAGGGCGTTAGGCGAATGAGCGAACTTTCGGCCCCCTCCCTGCCCCCCACGGGCCGAGCCCCGCTGCTCGCTGCCGGCGCCCTGGTGGCGATGGTCGCCGGAAGCGCGGCCGGGCTCCTGCTCGTCCCGGCCGATGCCCTCCAGGGGGAGGTGCAGCGGCTCATGTACATCCATGTGCCCGCGGCGTGGCTGGCGATGCTCTCGTTCTTCGTGGTGTTCGTGATGAGCGTGCTCTACCTGGTCCAGCGCGACTTGCGGTGGGACAGGGTGGCGGCGAGCAGCGCGGAGATCGGCGTCGTCTTCACGGCTCTCACGCTCCTCCTGGGCTCGCTGTGGGGAAAGCCGACGTGGGGTGTCTGGTGGACCTGGGATCCGCGGCTCACTACGACGGCCATCCTCCTCATGATCTACGTGGGTTACCTGGTGGTCCGCTCCTTCGCCGATGAGCCGGAGACGCGCGCGAGGTGGGCGGCGATCGTGGGGATCGTGGGCTTCGTGGACGTGCCGATCGTCTACCTTTCGGTCCTCTGGTGGCGCACCCTCCACCAGCCGCCCTCGAGCCCCCGCTCGACGGCCGGCGAGTTCGTGTACGTGCTGCTGCTGAACGTGGCTGCGTTCACCCTCCTGTACATCTACCTCATGGTGCGCCGATACCGCATCGCGGTGGCGGAGAGCCACCTCGAGGAACTCCAGATGGAGGGAGCGTAGGATGGAAGGCGCTGCTTCGGGCACCCCGTTCCTTGTCGCCGGGTATCTGATCACCTGGGCGGTGCTTGTCTGGTACGTGTGGCGTCTGGAGAGACGATCACGAGAAGTGCGCCGCGCGATCGATGCCGCAGGACCGGCCAGGCGCACGATCGACGCCTCAGGACCGGCCGCGGTCCCGAGGGAAGAAACGGAGAGTAGCGCATGAAACGCCGTCGAATGTGGATGGCGCTCGGCCTCGTGGCGATCGTCGGCGCCCTCGTTCTTCTCGTCGCAGGGGGGTTGCGCGAGAACGTCGTCTACTTCCTGACTCCCACCGAGTTGGCAGCCAGAGGGGCGGAGATATACGACGCACCGCTCCGTCTGGGCGGCCAGGTGAAGATCAACACGGTGGACTGGAACGTCGACGCGGCCGAGCTCCGCTTTGTGATCACCGACGGGGAGACGGATGTCCCTGTGCTGAGCAGCGGCGCTCCCCCGGCGATGTTCTCGGAGGGAATGGGGGTCGTGGTCGAGGGAGCCTACCGGGAGGACGGCGTCTTCCGATCCCACAACGTCATGGTAAAGCACTCGAACGAGTATCGGCCGCCCGAGGAGGGGCACGAGGCGAAGGACCTCTACCGCTCCCTCATTATCGAAGACGGCTCGTGACGCTGAGCACGCTCGGTTACGCGTCCGTCATCGCGGCGCTCCTGGGAGCCGTCGTCATGGCCGTCGCAGGCCTCGTGGGCGGATACCGGGATCGGCCGGCGCTCAGGGACGCCGCCCGCCGCGCGAGCTACTTCTGCTTCTTCGCGATGAGCTCGGCGATGCTCATCATGGAGATCGCCCTGCTCTCGCACGACTTCAGCGTGGATTACGTCGCGAGGGTCGGAAGCCGTGAGACGCCGGCTTACTACACGGCCATCTCCCTCTGGAGCAGCCTGGACGGGTCGATCCTCTTCTGGGGCTGGATCCTCTCCGGCTACGCGGCGTTCGTGGCATTCGTGCGACGCCGCGGAGCGGATCGCCTCACGCCCTTCGTCACGGCAACGCTCGGCATCGTAGGCATCTTCTTCTTCGGCCTCCTGGTCGGGCCCGCCAACCCGTTCGGCCTGGTGGTGCCGGCACCGGCGAACGGCCCCGGCCCGAACCCGCTCCTCCAGAACCATGCCCTGATGGGCCTCCACCCACCCCTCCTCTACCTGGGCTTCGTGGGCCTCTCCGTGCCGTTCGCGTTCGCGATCGGAGCGCTCCTGAGCGGCAACCTGGAGGCAGGTTGGCTGAGGGACGCCAGACGCTGGATGATCGCCGCGTGGGCGTTCCTTTCGCTGGGGATCGTCGGGGGTGCCTGGTGGTCGTACGAGGTGCTCGGGTGGGGAGGCTACTGGGCGTGGGACCCGGTGGAGAACGCGTCCTTCCTTCCATGGCTGACGGCGACGGCCTTCCTGCACTCGGCGATGGTCCAGGAGCGGCGCGGGATGCTGAAGACCTGGAACCTGAGTCTGATCATCTGCACGTTTCTCCTCACGCTCCTCGGCACGTTCCTCACGCGTTCCGGCGTTCTCGACTCGGTGCACGCTTTTACCGAGGGGGTGATCGGCCCACTCTTCCTGGGCTTTATCGCGTTCGTCACCTTCACCTCGCTCCTCCTCATCGTCTGGCGAAGCGACCGGCTGCACGCTAAGGGCACCCTCGACGGGGTCGTGTCACGTGAGAGCGCCTTCATCCTGAACAACCTGGTCTTCGTGGCCCTGACGTTCACCGTCCTGCTCGGCACTGGCTTCCCGCTCATCGTGGAGGCGATGCGAAGCGAGCGGATCAGCGTCGGCCCGCCGTACTTCAACATGGTGGCGACGCCGCTCGCCCTGGCGCTTCTCTTCCTGATGGGCGTGGGACCGGCCCTTCCGTGGCGGCGGATGAGCGCGGAGAGGCTGCGTCGGACGTTCTGGATGCCCACGGCGGTCGGCGCCGGCGTCTCCCTGGTGACGGTGGCGCTCGGCGTCCGGCAGGTGTACCCGATCATCACCTTCGGCCTGGCCGGCTTCGTCCTGGCCACGATTCTCGAGGAGTTCCGGAAGGGCGTATCGGCCCGGCGGCGCATCTCCGGGGGATCGCCCGTGCGTGCCCTGCTCGACCTCTTCGCGCGCAACGGGCGGCGGTACGGGGGTTACGTCGTGCACACCGGCATCGTGGCCATCGCCGTGGCACTCGCGATCTCGGGCACCTGGAAGACCGAGCGCGAGGTCACGCTGAGGAAGGGAGAGCAGGTCAAGATCGCCGAGTACACCGTCCAGTTCGAGGACGTGTGGGGCCGCGAGGAATCTCAGCGGTTCGTGGTCGGCGTCACGCTCAAGACGTGGAGGGGCGACCGGTATCTCGGCGAGCAGCAGCCGCGAATGAACTTCTACCAGTCGTCACAGCAGCCGATAGCGAGTCCGGCCGTGGTCACCTCCCTGACGAAGGACCTCTACCTGACGCTGATGGCGTTCGACAGCGAGGAGCGCGAGCACGCCACCATCCGGGTGATCGTCAACCCGGCGGTCGCGTGGTTGTGGATCGGCGGCCTGATCGTCGGGATCGGCGCGCTGATCGCCATCTGGCCTCACGGGCGATCCACCTACCGGCCCGAGCTCGCCCTGAGCCTCACGGCCGACCTCATCGCCAGCCCCGACGCGGAAGCCGGCCCTGGAACCGACACCGGCGCGACGGAGGAGGAACAGGAGCAGGTCGCCACGCGCGGTCTCGAGGGATGAAGGGCGCCACCCGCTGGCTCATTCCGCTCCTCCCGGTCCCCGTACTGGCGCTCCTCGCCTTCGGGCTCACGCGAAGCGCACAGGTGCTGCCCTCCGCCCTCATCGGTGAGATGGCCCCGGAGTTCACTCTCCAGACCATGGAGGGGGATTCGCTGGCCCTCTCGGAGCTGCACGGACAGGTGATCGTCCTCAACTTCTGGGCGTCGTGGTGCATACCGTGCCGCGAGGAGCATCCGGTGCTGGCGCGGGCCACGCGGGAGTACTCCGAGGGGGACGTCCGGGTGCTCGGCGTGCTCTATCAGGACGACCCTGCGAGCGCCGAGCGCTTCATGATGCGCTACGGAGGCGATTGGACGACGGTGCTCGATCCCGGCAGCCGCACGGCGATCGACTTCGGTGTCTACGGGGTGCCGGAGTCGTTCTTCCTCGACACGGAAGGGAAGATCGCCCACAAGCAGATCGGGCCGCTCACGTGGTCCCTCCTCCGCTCCACCGTGGACTCGCTGCTGGCTGCTTCCGCGCCTGGAGTGGGCTCCTGAGCCGCCTCGCCGCTCGTCGGGCCAGCCTCACGCTGGCGGCGACGGTGATGCTGATGGCAGCGGTGATCCTGGCGGCAAACCCGGTCACGGGCGCGCCCCGGCCGCAGGACCGGGAGCCACTCTCCCCCGCCGAGGTGGACCAGCTCACCGCCGAGGTCGCCGCCCAGCTGCGCTGCCCGGTCTGCCGTAACCAGGCGGTGCTCGAATCTTCCTCGGGGCTGGCGCGGCAGATGCAGACCGTCATCCGGGAAAAGATAGCGGCCGGTGAAACGCCGGAGCAGGTGAAGGCCTACTTCGTGAGCCGGTACGGCGGCTGGATCCTTCTCAAGCCGGAGCCGCGTGGCATCAACCTTCTCGTGTATCTCCTCCCGGCGGCCGCCGTGCTATTCGGCGGAGCCGTTCTCTTTCGGCAGATGCGACGCTGGACGGGGAGCGTCGGGTCCGAGGAGCCGGCGCCCGAGCCTCCGGACGAAGCCCTCAGCGAGGAGGAGGAAGCGTGGCTCCGGCGGCAGATCGGGAGCGCCCGATAGGCCGGAACTTACCCTGTAGGGGGTTGTACTAACGGCCGCGCTGAGGAGCACCATGGCATACCTCGATTCTCACCGGCACGAACTTCCGGAGGACAATGTTCTTCGATTCGCGTAACCTCGATTCTTTCGACCAGTACCTGCAGGACGTCGAGCGCTATCCGCTCATCGCGGATCCAAAGGAAGAGCGTGAGATCGCGCGGCGGGCCCGGACGGGCAATCGAGACGCCGCAGAGCGTCTCGTCACGGCCAACCTCCGCTTCGTGATCTCCTACGTGAAGAAGTACCAGGGGCGCGGTCTCAACCTGGCCGAGCTCGTGTGCATCGGGAACGAGGGCCTCCTGAAGGCCGTCAAGAAGTTCGATCCGGACAAGGGCGTGAAGTTCATCTCCTACGCCGTGTGGTGGATCCGGCAGACGGTGCTGCAGGCGCTCGCCGAGCAGACGCGGTCGGTTCGGATCCCGCTCAACCAGAACTCCAACCTGGTGAAGCTCTCCCGGACGGAGACGGCGCTGACCCAGAAGCTGGGCCGAACGCCGACAGACCGAGAGATCGCCGAAGAGATGGAGGAGCCGGTGGACACGGTTCGCGCTCTTCGTCGGGTGGCCTCGGCGGAGCTGAGCCTGGACGCCCCGTTGGACCGATCGGATCGAGACAGCGCCTCGTTCGGAGAGCGCTTCTCGGGCATGGGCAACGAGGACATCGAGGTCGATGTCGAGGCGCTGGCGCGACGCGAGTTCCTCGAGAGGATGTTCGAGGGGTATCTGACCGAGCGCGAGCGCAAGATCCTGGTGCTCTACTACGGGCTCGACGACGGGGAGGAGATGACCCTGGAGCAGATCGGCTCGTTGCTGGGCGTCACGCGGGAGCGGATCCGCCAAATCCGCAACCGGGCGTTCGACAAGCTGAGGGCGTCTCCCGACGGGCCGGCCCTGGAGGGCTTCTGGACCGCTAACGCCTAGCAGGTCTCTTACCTGCGAGGGCGATGCAGGACTTCATAGACCGGCTTCCGAAAGCCGAGCTCCACGTGCACATCGAGGGCACGCTCGAACCGGAGCTCATGTTCCAGCTGGCTGAGCGGAACGCTGTTGCGCTGCGTTACTCCACGGTGGAGGAAGCTCGCGCGGCTTATCGATTCAGCGACCTGCAGTCCTTCCTGGACATCTACTACGAGGGTGCGCGAGTCCTCCTGCGGGAAGAGGACTTTCATGACCTCACGTGGGCCTATCTGCTGAAGGCCCGCCAGGACAACGTCATCCACACCGAGATCTTCTTCGACCCGCAGATTCACACCGAGCGAGGCGTGCCCTTCGAGACGGTGCTCTCCGGGATCCGAGCCGCCCTCGATGCGGGCCGGAAGGAGTTGGACATCTCGTCGCACCTCCTGCTCTGCTTCCTCCGCCACCTCAGCGCGGACGCAGCGATGTCGACGCTCGAACAAGCCCTCCCGCATCGAGACGTGATTCTCGGCGTCGGGCTCGACTCGACCGAGGTCGGCAACCCGCCCTCGAAGTTCGCCTCGGTGTTCGAGCGCGCCCGAAAGAAGGGATTCCTGAGCGTGGCTCACGCCGGTGAGGAAGGACCACCCGACTACATCTGGTAGGCCCTCGATGTCCTTCGCGTCAGCAGAATCGATCACGGCGTGCGCTGCCTGGAAGACAGGCGCCTCGTAGAGCGCTTACGGCGCGGTCACGTGCCCCTTACGGTCTGCCCGCTCTCCAACGTAAGGCTGCGCGTCTTCGACAGGATCGAGGATCACAACATCGGGCTGCTGCTCGAAGCGGCACTTTGCGTATCGGTCCACTCCGACGACCCGGCATACTTCGGCGCGTACGTCAACGACAATTACCGGGCGGTTCGCGACGCCCAAGGGCTCGGTCGCTCGGAGATCCTCCGGCTCGCACGTAACTCATTCGTAGGCAGCTTCCTCGACGACACCGAGAAGCGCCGCTGCCTCGCCGACCTGGAGGCCAGCGCCGCCAACGCCGGGTGATCGCCCCGACTCCGGCTCGGAGTCTGGCTCAGGCGAACGTTACGGGTCCAACCTCCCGGGCGTGCGGCCAGGGGACGGCCAGCAGGAAGATCACCAGCGTGACCACGGCGCTCGTCACACACCACCAGCAGATGGCGTCCAGCACGAAGATCTCCACGTACGTGAGGTAGGCCGAGAAGCCCAGGCCACCGGTCGCCAGCAGAAAGAGCAGGCGGGGCGGCCACATGGCCGCGGCGAACCGCGGCTGCGTGGACAGGAGCGCCAGGAGGAACACGGCCACGTACCAGGCGACACCCCAGCCGGCCACGGGGAGCCCCAGAAAGAGCGAGTACTCGGAGGCCTGGACGGTCTCGCAAGAGCCGCTGCCGCAGACGATCTCGCCGTAGAGGCCCATCCGGTAGAGAAGCAGGTAGGCGGAGATGAACAGCCCCGGCAGGGCCGTCACCGCGATCGCCATGCGCCTCCTCACGGTGCGCCGGTGCCGCCTTCGGTTTCATCGCCCTCGTCGGCCCCATCACCCCCGGTTTCCGCCGCGGCGGCCGCCTCCCGGATCATCTCCTCCAGGGACTCGTAGTCCTGGGACGCGCGTACCCCGTTCACGAAAATCGTCGGAGTCGAGTTCACCCCGAGCTGTGCGCCGTACTTGGCCGACGCGAAGATCTCTTCGAGGTGCCTTCCCTCCCGCATGCACGCCCGATACTCCCCGCGGTCCAGCCCGAGCTCCTTCGCGTAATCCTCGAACTCCCCGCGAGCATCGTCCTTCGGTGACCACTGCGCCTGGCGTGCGAAGAGCAGGTCGTGCATGGGCCAGAACCGGCCCTGTTCCCCGGCGCAGCGAGCCGCCTGAGCGGCCGGCACCGCGTGGGGATGTTGGTCCAGCGGAAAGTCGTAGAAGACCCACCGGACGGATCCTCCACCGTCCACGTAGTTCTGCTTGATGAGCCGGCCGGCGAAGGAGTAGAAGCGCGCGCAGGCCGGACACTGGAAATCGGCGAACTCCACCAGAGTGACCACCGCGTCCTCGGGACCCGCGCTTACGCCCGCCTCCGCGCTCGCCTCCGTCTCGGCCAACGTCACCGGGATCAACGCCGGACCCGGGTCGCCACCCCCCGAGCGCGCGACAAGCAACGCCACCACACCCACCACCAACACCGCACCGACGATCATATAGAACGTCCGGCCCGGACCGGAGCCCGGACTGGATCGGCTCTTCTGATTCTTGCCGCTCATGCCGCTCGATCGCTCCTCGTTCTGAGATTCGCCTCGCCCTCCACCTTTGCCGCCGGGTCAGGCGCTAGGGCAACGGCTTACATTCTCCTATATTGGGATCCGCCTCGCCAGCCGGGACGCGAGTCGCGTCGCTCACGGGTCCACCCTCCCGGTGAGAACTGCCACGGTTCTTCGGCGACCTGCCACCTTCGGGCCGTCTCACCTCAGGGCCACAAGCGCCACGGTCGCCACGATCAGCGTGGTGATGATCCCAATGATCAACAGCTTCACCCATTCCGGCACGCGCTGGCGGGGGGCGGAAGC
>JAPULH010000012.1 GCA_027295155.1 Gemmatimonadota bacterium | reverse complement strand
CGGGTGACGAGACGGGCCGGCCGTCTTCGAGCAGCCGCTCGATGGAAGGACAACGGCAGACGAACGGCGCCATGCTGTTGGACACGACACGCCAGCCGGCGGCCGAGTGGGTGATTGCAATGCCTACCTTCGTGATGGCCTGAGCCTGCCGGGATCCCACCTTCTCGAAGATCTGAAGGTCGTACTCCCGTCTCGGCAGGCGGATCTGAGTGATGAGCTCGTCAGGTTCCAGCCTCATCTCTTTGTACCCCACGTAGAACTCCGCCAGCGGCACCTCGCTCCGCCCGCGCGTCGACTGCAGCACCACCAGAGCGTCGTATGCCATCAGGACGGGCACCCCATCGGCCGCTGGCGATCCGTTCGCGATGTTGCCGGCCCACGTGCCGCGCGTCTGAATCTGGACCGCCCCCACCTGTCTGCCCGCTTCGATGAGCAGGGGAAGCTCCTCCCGTGCCCGACGGTCCGTGATCACGTCCCAGTAGCTCGTGAGTCCACCGAGCACGAGCTCGTCGTCCGTCCAGCGGTGCGGCCGCAGATCTTCGAGGCCGGAGAGGTCCACGTAGCTCCGCTCGTGAAGCTCGGGGTGCTGCGGCCAGTGAACGAGAAGGTCTGTTCCGCCCGCCATCGGGGTGGCGTCGGGCGTGGCAGCCAGTATCTTGAGCGCCTCCTCGAGCGTGTGCGGCAGCAGGACGCTCACGAGCGGTGTGCTCCCGGCAGCAGGGCCCTCACGAGCGGTGCATGCCGGGCCCGGCGGTCCCGCCGCGCTCCTCCAGCTCGTCCTCCACGCCCTCGATGATGCCGTCGTAACCGGTGCAGCGGCACAGGTTGCCCGCCATGAGATCCCGGATGGAGTGGGTCTCGAGGAGCTCGGGATGCCGCACGATCCAGCTGGCCGTCACGACCACGCCCGGCGTACAGGCGCCGCACTGGGTCGTTCCGCGGGCGTGGTAGTGGGCCATGTCCGCCGGGTCCAGCGCCTCGATCGTCTCGACGCGGCGGCCCCGCACCTGGTAGACGGGAACGAGGCAGGAGTCGACCGGGAGACCGTCGAGCAGGACCGTGCAGGCGCCGCACTCGCCCTCCGCGCAGCCCTCCTTCGTGCCGGGAAGTCCCAGGCGGTAACGGAGGGTGTCGAGAAGCCGCTCCGACGGGGGCGCCTCGAGCGTGGCCGGCACGCCGTTCAGGGTGAAGGAGATCCTCAGCACCTCGGCCGCCGCGCCCTGGCCGGCCGTCTTCCTCTGGCTCATTCCGGGCCCCCTCTCGTCTCGTCGCTTGCCAGCAGCACCATGAGCCGCTCCGGGGTGAGCGGGATCTCGGCCGGTTCGCGCCCGGTCGCGGCCGCCACCGCGTTCAGAACGGCCGGCGCCGCCCCCACCAGCGGAAGCTCGCCGATCCCCTTCGCGCCCTGTGCGCCGAACTCGTACGGCACCTCCATGAACTCGACCCGGATCGGCGGCAGATCGCAGGTGGTCGGGATGATGTAGTTGGTGAGCTGGCCGTTCTCCATCGCGCCGTCCCTCCACACGCACTCCTCGAGCAGGGCCCAGCTGACGCCCTGCGCCACGCCTCCTTGGATCTGGCCGCGGGCCAAGGTCTCGTTCAGCACCTTCCCGACTTCCTGCACCGATACGAAGTCCAGAACGCGCACCTGGTACGTGCGCAGATCGACCTCCACATCGGCCACCTGGGTCGCCCAGGCGAAGGTCCCGTAAGCGTCACCTCTGTACTTCTCGTCGTCCCACTCGATGCCCGGCGGCGGCTCGTAGCGTGCCTTGCCGAGCAGGCTCTCCTCCGGGTGCTCGATGTGCCAGGCGACGATCGCCTCCCTGACCTCTGCGCCGCGCGCCTCCGCGCCGAGTCCCGTGCGGCGCCGCAGATCGTCGCACGCCACCTCGAGGAGCCGGCCCACGACCATGACCGTACGGGAGCCGACCGTGGGACCGCTGTCCGGCACGCGGTGCGTGTCCGGTTCGGCGACCACGATGTCGTCGGGATCGTATCCAAGGCGGTCCGCGACGATCTGGGTGAAGATCGTGATCGTGCCCTGACCCATCTCGATGTTGGCGGCCAGCACCTCCACGCGACCGTCCGGATGTCCCTGCACGTGCAACCGCGAGGCTAGGACCACCTCCCCGCTTCCCGTGAAACCGGCTCCGTGGTAGACCATCGCGGCCCCGATTCCGCGACGAAGGTAGCGGTGCTCCGAGTTACGGACCCAGTGCTCCCTGCGCCTCTTCTCGAAGTTGGCCAGCTCGAGGGCGCGGCTCAGGACGGCCTGTCGGTCGACCCCGTCTCGAATCACCTGGCCGGTCGCGGTTGTCCCTCCCTCGCGGATCAGGTTGATCCGGCGCAGCTCGATAGCGTCGATGCCCATCCGGTGGGCGATGACATCCATGTGACGCTCGATGGCGAAGTGAGCCTGTGGGTTCCCGAAGCCCCGAAAGGCTCCGAACGGGACCATATTCGTGAACATCGCCCGCCCGAGGATGCGTACGTGCTCGCAGTCGTACGGACCGGCCGCGTGGATGATCGCCCGGCTGAGGACCACGGGCGTGAGCGTGACGTACGCGCCCCCATCCAGGATGACCTCGATGTCCTGCGCGAGCAGGCGGCCGTTCTCGTCCAGACCCGTCCGGTGGCGGATCCGCGCTGGATGGCGCTTTGTCGTCGCCACCATGTCCTCGACGCGGTCGTAGATCACCTTTACGGTCTTGCCGGACTTGAGCGCGAGGAGCGCGGCGTGCAGGGCGAGGGTCGAGGGGAACTCCTCCTTGCCCCCGAAGCCGCCGCCCGTCGGTGCCTGGATGACTCGGATGAGCTCTTCCGGCCGGTCGAGCGCCGGGACCAGGGCCTTGACGATGTAGTACGGGCACTGCATGGATCCGTGGAGGACGAGCACGTCGCCATCCAGATAGGCGAGCATCCCCTGCGTCTCCAAGTAGACGTGCTCCTGGGCGCCCGTCTCGTAAACCCCCTCCACCACGAACGGAGCCTCGGCCAGCGCCCGCTCGACATCGCCCTTTTTGATCTCCAGGCGTTTGAGAACGTTGTCGCTCCCGTACTGGATCTGTTCCGGTCCCGGCACGACCCGGAAATCCAGGATGGGTGGATCCGGGTCCACGACGACCTCCACCTCGGGGATCGCGCGCCGGAGCGTCTCACGTGAGGGATGCGCGAGCAGCAGCACGGGTTCGTGCACGTGCCGGACGTAGCCCGGTGCGAGGGCGGGCTGATCGTACTCCATGAGGTAGACCGCGTTGCGGCCGGGGATGTCGGTGTGGTCGACGACGACGAACTCCGCCCAATCGACGCCGCCGCCGAAGCGGATCTCGGCGATCCGTCCGCGGGGAGACGGGCTTCGAACAGTCGCGCCCCACAGGAAATCCTCCAGGGGGAGGTCATCGACATACCTCTCCCGGCCCGTCAGTTTGGAGAGGCCCTCTCGACGCAGCATCGAGCTCATGGCAGGCAACACCGAATAAGGGTAGTAACGGTACGTTATTGTGGGGCTGCGGGGAACGACGAGCAACGGTAGGAGGGGCCCATGAAGGCGAGGGCAGGAAGATGAAGGATTCGAAGGTCGACGGGTTCATGCGGGAGGCGCTTCGTCTGGCGGCCGAGAGCGCGCGGTCGGGGCGGGGTGGCCCGTTCGCCGCGCTCGTGGTGAAGGACGGAGAGGTCCTGGGTCGCGGCTGCAACGAGGTGACGACCCTGAAGGACCCGACGGCGCACGCGGAAGTGCTGGCGATACGAGAGGCGTGCCGTCGCCTGGGCACGTTCCGACTCGGCGGGTGCGAGATCTATTGCAGTAGCGAGCCGTGCCCGATGTGCCTGGGGGCGATCTACTGGGCGCGCCTGGATCGCATCTTCTACGCGAACGACCGGGTGAAGGCGGCGGCGGCCGGCTTCGACGACGCGTTTATCTACGCGGAGATCGCCAGGCCGAGCGAGGGAAGACAGCTCCCGACGCACCGGGTGGAGATCGACGGGCAGCAGGACGCGTTCGCGGTGTGGGAGGGCCTGGAGGACCGGGTCGACTACTAGTGTGCCGCTGCGTCGCGTCGCAGCCGAGCCTGCCTGGCGACGCTCCCGCCTAAACCGAACTTTACCGCTTCTTCTTGCGCTTCCAGCGCTTCAGAAGCCGCAACGGATCGGGGCCGGTGGCGCACTCGGAGCCGCTCGGGCTTACCGGCTCGGGCGGTCCCGGGAAGCGGGGTGTGCACGGCGGCTTCGGGACCGGATAGGGCCGCTTGCGATCTCTGGGCGCTCTGGCGCGGTGACTCTTCGCCATCCGACTTCCTCGCTATCTGTTC
>JAPULH010000119.1 GCA_027295155.1 Gemmatimonadota bacterium | reverse complement strand
GGCGGGGGCGATCGGCATGATCCTGGCCGGGGGTGACAACCGTCGGTACGGCGACCACAAGGCGCTCGCGGAGGTCGGGGGAGCCAGGATCATCGATCGGGTGATCCGAAAGCTGTCGGACGCGGTGGATACGGTGCTCATCGTCGCCAACGATCTCGAGCGCTACGGGGCGCTCGGACTCCCGGTCCGGGCCGACCGCCGGCCCGGCGAAGGCGCGCTGGGGGGAATCTACACGGCGGTGTGGTGGGCGCGTGAGGCTGGAGGGACATCCGCCCTCGTGGCCGCGTGCGACATGCCCTTCCTGAGCTCCGGGCTTCTCCGCGAGCTCGCCCGGCAGGCGGCGCCGGACGCCGTGTGCTTTCCGGCCAGCCGTGGGCCTCGCGGGATCGAGCCCCTGTGTGCGGCGTACGGGGTGGAGTGCGTCGGCGCAATCGAGCTTGCGCTGGACCGTGGGGATCGCACGATCGTCTCCGCTCTGAGCGAGGTGCGACAGGTGGTCATCCCTCTGGAAACGGTCGAAAGCTACGGTGATCCGGAGCTGCTCTTCCTCAACGTGAATCGGCCGTCCGACCGCGAGCGCGCGGAGAGCCTGCTCGGCGAGCTCGACCGCCACGGTTCCGCGCCGTGAGCGCGGACTGGCTGCCGTACGAAGAGGCGCTCGAACGCGTGCTGGAGTGCTGCGAGCGTCTCAATGTCGTGCGACGGCCGATCGACGATGCGCTGGGGCTCGCGCTGGCCGAGGAGGTGACGTCCCGCGTCGACCACCCGCCCTGGGACAACAGCGCCATGGACGGCTTCGCGGTGCGGGCGCAGGACGTCAGAGGGGCGAGTCCGGATGGCCCGGTCACGCTGCCTATAACGGAGGACGTGCCCGCCGGGGCTTTCCCGACGGGGCCGCTCCCTCCCGGCGCAGCCGTGAAGATCATGACCGGCGCGCCCGTGCCCGACGGCGCCACCGGCGTGATCCGGGTGGAGCACACCGACGGCGGCCCGACCGGCCGGGTCGAAATCCGCGAGGCCTCCGACGCGGAGCGCAACATCCGTCGCCGCGGAGAGGACGTCCGGGTGGGCCAGCGGGTGCTCCGCGGGGGCGAGGAGCTCACGCCGTCGGCAATCGGCATCCTCGCGCTCACAGGCCACGCCGAGGTCGATGTCGTCCGGCCTCCCGTCGTCGCCGTCCTGGCGACCGGGGACGAGCTCGCGGAGCTCGACGAGGTGGAGGAGGTGATGGCCGGGCGGAAGATCATGAACTCGAACAGCCATGCCCTCGGCGCACAGCTTCGCACGGCCGGTGCCGAGGCGGTACTCCTCGGGATCGCCCGGGACGACCCGGAGGAGATCGCCGCCAGACTCGAGGAGGGGCTTCGGTGCGACGCGATCGTCACCTCGGCAGGCATCAGCGTCGGCGAGCACGACCACGTGAACCGAGTGCTCGAGGAGATGGGGATGGATCGCATCTTCTGGCGGGTGAAGGTCCGGCCGGGAAGCCCGATCGCCTTCGGGCTTCTGGCCGGCAAGCCGTTCTGGGCCCTCCCCGGTAATCCGGTGTCCGCGATGGTGACGTTCGAGGCGTTCCTCCGGCCCGCGATTCGCAAGCTCGCCGGACACACCCGCCTGTCGGCCCGGTCGGTCGTCCGAGTGGGCGAGCGAATCGTCTCCGTCGCGGATCTCACGCACTTCCTCCGCGTCCGGCTCGAGCGCTCGGCTTGCGACCTCCCCGAAGCGTGGCTGACCGGACACCAGGGCTCCGGCATCCTCAGCTCCATGACCGCCGCCGATGCCCTGCTCATCGTCCCGGAAGGAGTGGAGCGGCTCGATCCGGGGGACGTGGCGGAGACGATTCCGCTGCGCCCGGCGGCCTCAGGCGCTTGGGGCGCCGCGTCGCACGAGCGATGAAGGGCGTCACGCTCCTGGTGGGAACGAGGAAGGGTCTCTTCCGGGTCCTCTCGGACAGGGACCGCAGGCGCTGGACGCTCGAGGGTCCTCTGATCGCGGGCTACGAGGTGTACCATGCGATCCTGGACCCCCGCGATCCATCGGTCGGGTACGCGGCGGCGAACCACATCGTGTGGGGAAGCCACGTGTACCGGAGCACGAACGGCGGGGTGAGCTGGGAGCCCACCTCGGGCCGGCTCGCCCTACCTTCGGAGAGCGGCCGGGAGATCAGGGCGGTGTGGCACGTCGCGCCCGGCCCGCTAGACCGGCTGGACACGGTGTACGCCGGCATCGAGCCCGCGGCTCTTTTCGTGAGTGAGGACTCCGGTGCCACCTGGGTCTGGAACGAGGCGCTGGACGCCCACCCGACCAGCCGGACGTGGCAAGCGGCCAAGGGCGGTCTGGCCCTCCACTCGATCCTCCTCGATCCGCGCGACGGCCGCCGGATCTACGTCGCCCTGTCGGCGGGCGGCTCCTACCGGAGCGAAGACGGAGGGGGGTCGTGGGAGCCGGTGAACCGGGGCACAAGGGCGGACTTCCTGCCCGAGCGGTATCCGGAGGCGGGTCAGTGCGTCCATAGCGTACGTCTTCATCCGGCGCGACCCGATCGCCTCTACCAGCAGAACCACTGCGGCACGTATCTCAGCGACGATCGAGGCGAGAGCTGGAAGGAGATCAGCGAGGGGCTGCCGAGCGATTTCGGCTACGTCATCGGCCTCGATCCGGCCGACCCGGAGCGCGCCTGGGTCGTTCCCGAGACGAGCAGCCACATGCGATCCGTGTGCGACGCGCGGCTGCGCGTCTACGAAACCGTGGACGCGGGCAGCCGCTGGGTCGCACGGACGGACGGCCTGCCGCAGGAGCATGCGTACGTATCGATCCTGCGTGAGGCGCTGGACACCGACGGCCTGGATCCGTGCGGCGTCTACCTCGGCACCTCCACCGGTCACCTGTACGGGAGCCCCGACGGGGAGCGATGGACGTGCATCGCCGCCCACCTGCCGAAGATCCTGTCGGTCAGCGCCTCTCCGGCCGCCTGACCACAGCGCCTCCCGGACCTAACAGGCTGCGGACCGCATCGCCTCAGCCGCTCGCCCGCCAGCGGATGATGGTGGCGCCGCTCGTGTAGCCGCCGCCGACGGCGGTCAGGATGATGTGGGTCGGATCGGGAAGCGGACCGTGCTGCCCACGCACCACCTCGTCGAACACGATGCCGACCGACCCCGCCGAGTTGTTGCCGTAGTGCTCGATCGTGCTCACCACGCGGCCGTTCGGCAGACCCAACTGCTTCTCCAGGCCCCGGGTGATGCGAAGGTTGGCCTGGTGGGGGATCACGTAGTGGATCTGCTCCCAGTCGAGGTCCGTGCGCTCCATCGCCCGTTTGGCCGCGTTCGACATGGCCTTGATCGCGGCCCGCAGCATATGAGATCCAGCGCCCATGCGCAGCTTCGGGCTGCCTTCGTGCGCCCACTCCCACCCGCTGCTCCTCATGTTGAGGTGGTCGTAGGAGTAGTTGGCATCGAGGTACGGCGGGGCCACGACCTCACCATCGCCCTCCGGCACAGCCGTCAGGAGAGCCGCGCCGGCGCCATCCCCGAAGAGCACGGCCATCTTCGGATCATCGTAGTCGGTGACACGGGAGAGCGCATCGCCCGAAACGACGAGGACGACCCGTGCCATCTCGCTCCGGATCATGGCATACGCGTTGGCTATCAGGTAGACGAAACCGGCGCACGCGGCGTTCACCATGTAGCCGGCCACGGCGGGAATCCCGAGAAGCGACCCGATCGTGCACGCCATGTTCGGCACGCTGTCGGCCGGCGAGACCGAGGAGGCTATGAGGAGGTCCACTTCCTCCGGCGCCCGTCCCGCGTCCGCGAGCGCCCGCCGGCACGCCTCCGCGCCCAGGTGCTCCGTCGTCGTGTCGTCATCCCACGGGATGACGCGTCGCTCCCGGATGCCGGTGACCTGCAGCGACCACTCGTTGAATACCTCGGCCGCCGTCAGAGCGTCGGGATCCTCGACCTCCCGCAGGGCGGCTCGGGCTCGCTCCACGTCGAACGCTTTTCGAATGCCCTCTTGCTCGTACAGGGCGTAGTTGTCCAGGCGGTTCTCGGGCAGAAAGCTGCCGGTGCCGGCAACTCTCACCGTAGAGGGGGCGCTCGCCACTCGATTCCTTCGGAAGAGGTGGATATTCGGGACGCACCGGGACGCGCCGAAGCGGCGCGTGAGACCGCGTGCGATAATACGGAAGCGCCCTCGCGGGCTCAATGCGCTCCACGTCCGATGCGGGCGTCGAGCGGCAGCCGGACCGGTGGCTCGGGCTAGAAGGGTGGCTCGGGCTGGAAGGGGCGCTCGGGCTGGGGCCTGATGTAGCGGTCCAGCATCCCACCGTCCGGCCCCCCGGGCACGTCCAGCGATCGCCTGACCTCGGCAGCGGCCTCGGCGGGCTGGTAGCCCTGCCGGATCCAGCGCCGAACGAGCGGCGGGATCTGGAGCACGCGGTAGTTCTCCCCTCTACGGACCGCGGCATCCAGCAGAAGGGCTTCGGCCTGGTCGGGCGGCACGCCCGCCGCGACCAGGTCGCCGAGCGCCACCATCGAGGCGGCCAGCCGGGCATCCTCGCGGTTCGCGCGCGCCACCGTGCGGACAACGTCGTCCGGAACGCCTCTGGCCATCACCTCAGCGGTGGCCTGAAGGGAGGTGGCGGAGGCCTTCCCTCCCAGTATCGCGTGGGCCTGGTCGATCCGCGCCGCGTAGTCGGAGAGCGCCTCGAAGAGGAGGACCGCCTCCACTCCCTTCGCCGCTCCTTCCGCCGTTTTGGCGACCAGCAGATCTGTCGGGAAACCCTGCCAACGCGGCTGCAAGATGAAGGTTTCGATGCGTATCGCGTCCGAGGCGGAGTAAGACGAGAGGGCTCTCTCGAGCTCGGGAGTCTGCGCCTGCAGAGCCGTGCACACGGTCAAGAGGCCGAACAGCGCCACGAGGGGCGACCTGCCGAGATTCACGAGCAACCCTCCGTCGCCGATGAAACCTGCCTCAGGTGCCTGACGCCGGTGGAAGGATCGCCAGCACCGCGTTGCGGTTGCCGAAGCCGTCATCCGAATACCACTCCGCGTGCGGATCGGTCACCCACCTGGAGCCGTCCAGCACGAACATATACTCATAGATGCCGGGAGGGACCGCCAGCCGCCCGGACCACACCCCATCCCCGTCACGATCCTCCAGATTGATGGTGGGGCTCCACCCGTTGAAGTCGCCGGCGATGGCAACCGAGCGGGCGGCGGGCGCCTCCAAAAACAGCTGGACATACACCGTGTCGTCGGCCCTGTCCGGAGACGACCCGCGGAGCCATGGGAACGCTGCCATCAGCAAGAGCAGCGCGAATACCGCGAACGCCGGCGCCGGCGCCACACGGATCACGCGTGGCCGGGTGAGCCAATCCACCGCACGGCGCCAGGCCGACCTCTGTTCGCCATACATAGGCGATCGCGATTCGTCGGCCAGAGCCCGGATGACCCCTCCCTCCAGCCATCCGGGCGCTCCCGCTACCGCGGTGCGTTGCACCTCCCCGAGCAGGGCCTCCCATGCCGCGGCTTCCCCGCGCAGGTCACCTGGAAGGTCCTCCCGAGGGAGCTCTCCATCCAGGTAGCGATGAAGCTCTTCCCTCATCTCTTTCGACCTCATCTCAGACACGTCTCATCTCGCTCCCGCGGCCGTTATTCCGCGTGGTAGTCATCGAGCAGGCGCCGCAGCTCCTCACGCGCTCGATGCACGCGCATCTTCAGGGCCGGCACGGAGGCGTCGAGTCGCTCGCCCATCTCCTGATAGGACCAGCCCTCCACGTGCTTCAGCACGAACGCCTCCCGTTGCTCTGGGGGAAGCTCGGCGAGGGCCTCTTCGATACGGCCACGAATGTCAGCCCGTTCCGCCAACTCGTCAGGCCCCGGAGACTCACCGCGCAGCTCCTGCATCCCTGCCAGCGAATGTTCGCGCCCCTGGCGCCCCTTCGCGTGGTCCTTGCACAGGTTCGCGGCGATCCTGAAGAGCCACCCGCCGACCCTCTCGGGATCACGACAGCTCGCCAGGTTCCGGTAGCCGCGAACGAAGGTCCGCTGGACGATGTCCTCAGCCTCATCGACACGGCCCGTCATGCGCTCCGCATGTCGGAACAACACGTCCTGGTAGCGTCGCACCAGGATGGCATACTGGTCCTTTCGGCCATCGAGCACCGCTCTGACCACATCCCCATCACTCGGAGAGGCCCCAGGCCGGCGGGCGAAGTCCTCGTCGGACCGCTGCGCACCTCGGATCGCGCGCTCCTCGGCGTCTCGCTCTATGTGACTCTCCGTTCCACGGGTTAGACGACCGTCGACCGGCCGTCGTCACACTCCGTCCGCACGTCGGGAATCAGGTGGACGGCTTCCGGCGCCACGACCACCATCAACTCGCGCCGGTTGGCCAGATCGAGGGCCTCGTACGTCCTGACCGACACCTCGACCTCGACCAGGAGGTCGCTCCCGCCGGCCCAGCCTTCCAGCGTGTAGGTCGCCCCTCTGAGCTGCCGATCACGGATGGTGAGCCGGATCGCGTTCACGCCTGTTGACCCACCCGAGCCGGAGGATCCGGCGCGGCTGGGGTCAGCCACGTCGAAGTCTTCGGGCCGCACGCATACGTGCACGCGCTGGCCGATCGTGAGGGCGTCGCCCCCGGCGGCCATCACCTCCAACGCGTCGGTCGCTCCGGTCGTTCCAGCCCTCGGCTCCGTTTGTATGGAGACGTGCACACACCCTTCGTCCACGGCGCGGACCACCCCTTCGAAGAGGTTTCTGACCCCGACGAAGCGGGCCACATCGTACGTCGCCGGCCGGCGGATGACGGCCAGCGGCTCTCCGATCTGCTCGATCCGGCCATCCGAGATGACGGCGATTCGGTCTCCCATGGCACAGGCATCCCGGAGCTCGTGGGTCACGTAGATCACGCAGAGCCCGAACGTCGCTCGCAGACGCTTGACGTCCCGATGCAGCCGCTCGCGCATGTTCGTGTCGAGCGAGGAGAACGGCTCGTCCAGGAGCAGCACGCGGGGACGTCGCATGAGGGCCCGCGCCAGAGCCACTCTCTGCTGCTGGCCGCCGGAGAGCTCGTGAGGATACCGGCTCTCCAGCCCATCCAGACGTGTCACGGCCACCAGCCTCCGGAAGCGGTCGCCTGCCTCCGGGCCGTCGGCGCCAAACAAGACGTTCTCCCGGACCGACAGATGCGGGAAAAGGCTCGGCTCCTGCAGCACCAGGCCGATCGGGCGCCGCTCGGGGGGCACCGTCGCGCCGTCGCCCACCACCCTCGTTCCGTCGATATCTATGCGGCCGCTGTCGGGAGCGGCAAGGCCGGCGATCGCGGCGAGAAGCGTGCTCTTGCCCGCCCCGGAAGGCCCGAAGAGGGAGAGGATCTCCTGGCGCGCCTCGAGGTCCACGGTGAGCTCGAATTCCCCCCGCCTGAGCGTGAAGCGCGCATCGACCAGCGGCGGCCCCGCTTTGCGCTCGCCGGCGGGCGAAAGGGAAACGTCGCGGGGCGGAACCGGACGCGCCGGACCGTGCAGCGCCCGCACGGATCCGCGTTCGTTCCGGGTCCGCGCCGCGAACCGCTGGGCAAGAATCAGAACCGCCGACGCGAGCAGGAGCGACGCCAGGGTGACGGGGAGCGCCGCTCTGAGGCCTCGGCCCGTCAGCTCTGTCCACAGGTGGACGGGAAGCGACTTCGGATGATACGCGAGCACCACGGTGGCTCCGAACTCCCCGGCTGCCCGCATCCACGCGAGCGCCAGGCCGGCGAGGAGACCGTAGCGGGCCAGCGGAAGCGAGATCCGCCGAAAGACCTGGCCGGGTCGGCGGCCCAGCGTCGCCCCGACCGCCTCCAGGCGCGAATCGACCGCCCGAAACGCCGCCTCTGCGGTGACCACGACGATTGGCGCCGTGATGAACACCTGGGCGACGATGATACCGCCGAACGCGTTGACGAGCGTCCACCCCGCGCGCTCGAGCATGCTCCCGATCAGGCCTCCCGGCCCGTACACGTTCAGGAGCAGGACGCCGGCAGCCACCGGCGGTAGCACGAGAGGGACCAGCACGAGTGTGCGAATCAGCCAGGGGAACCGGAGGCGGTCGCGGGCCAGAAGAAAGCCGAGCGGTATGCCCCCGATCGCCGCCAGCAGCGTCGCAAGAGTCGCGCTCGCGCCCGAGATGGCGACCGACCGCACCAGGCCGGCCTGCTCCAGCTGGCGCGCCACTTCCCTCCCCTCCAGGTCCGGCAGAAAGGCCAGGAGCGGCAACAGGAAGGCGAGGAGGAGCAGACCCGCCAGAGCCGTGAAGGTCAGATAAAGGCCGGAAAGCCCGGCCGGGCCGGAAGCCGGTGTTCGAGGCATGCCCTGACGATGCGACGCCGGCTGCCCGTCAGCCACCCTCCCCACCGTTTGCGCCGGCCGAAGATACCGCTCAAGCTACCTGGAGATGCTGCCCGCGACCGCTCTCGCTCTAGAGAAGGACCGAGCCATGCGACTGGACGACCTGCCGACTCCGGCTCTTCTTCTGGATGTGGAAGTGCTCGAAGCCAACCTGCGGCGGATGGCCGACCGGACCCGTGAGCTCGGCGTCACGCTCCGCCCGCACATCAAGACCCACAAGTGCATCGAGATCGCCGAGCGTCAAC
>JAPULH010000118.1 GCA_027295155.1 Gemmatimonadota bacterium | reverse complement strand
TGCTACGAGGTCACCGACCGCAACGGCCGGGAGGCCGCCGAGGCCGGTATCGAGGAGAACCTCCGCTTCCTGCGGGAGCGGGCGAGCGACCCCCAGATCCGGGGCGTGTTTGGCATACACGCCAGCTTCACCGTGAGAGATGAGACGCTCGCCGCGGTGGCCGAACGGCGGCCGGACGGAGCCGGCTGTCACATCCACGTGGCCGAGGATCCGGTCGACGGCCAGGCGTCGATCGCCGCGTTCGGCTCCGGCCCCATGGAGCGTCTCGAGCGCTTCGGACTCCTCGACGCTCGCGCCCTCCTGGCACACGGGATCCACCTGGAGGAGGCGGACTACAGGCGGGCAGCGAGGGCCGGCTCCATCCTCATCCACAACCCCGAGTCGAATGCGAACAACGGGGTCGGACGGTTGGACGTATGCGAAGCGGCGGCTCTCGGCTGCACCGTGGGCCTGGGCACGGATGGGATGTCGTCCTCCATGCTCCGTGCGCTTCGCTTCGCGTTCCTCACCCATCGGGGGGCAAAGCACGACCCGTCGTCGGGTTTCGAGATCCTGCCCGAGCTGCTGACGGTCAACGCGGTGGCGGCGCGCCGATTCTTCCCGGAGCCGCTGCTCGGCGAGCTGACGCCGGGGGCACCGGCGGACGTGATCGCCGTGGACTCGCAGCCGCCCACTCCGTTGTACCGGGAGAACCTGTTCGGCCACCTCGCCTACGGCGTGAGCGAGGCTGCGGTTCGGCACACGGTGGCCCACGGGAGGGTTCTCCTGGAGGACTACCGGCACCTGACGCTGGATCCGCAGGAGCTGGCTGGACGGGCCCGCGAGCTGGCGCCGGCGCTCTGGGAGCGGTTTCATTCTCTGAGCTGGGGAACCCCCTACCTGGGCCACGAGAGAGGCATTTGAAGCGCGCAACAGACGAGCGCGTCCGCCGTACAGCCGTAGAACGGTGCCGGGAGCGCGGGATCGTGATCCCCACCTTCGCGCAGATGCGGGACCCTTCAGGGCTGGAAGCGGCTATCGTCGACGGCCTGGCGGGCGTGGAGATGCAGGCCGTGGATCCGCTCAATCTCTTTCGGATCACATGGCACAACGATCCGGAGACCGGCGGCTTCGGGCCCGTGAACGCGTTCGAGCTTCCGCCGGAGCTGACGGGCGTTCCCGCCCGCATCGTCGGACTCGTGGGAAAGCACTTCCCGACCGGATCCCACAAGGTCGGGGCCGCGTTCGGCTGCCTGGTGCCGCGGCTGGTGACGGGCGAGTTCGATCCGACGGCGAACCGAGCGGTGTGGCCCTCTACGGGCAACTACTGCCGCGGCGGGGCGTTCGATAGTGCCCTACTCGGCTGCCAGGCGGTGGCGATCCTCCCCGAGGAGATGAGCCGCGAGCGCTACCGCTGGCTCGAGAACATCGGCGCCGAGATCATTCGAACGCCCGGCAGTGAGAGCAACGTCAAGGAGATCTTCGACGCCTGCTGGGAGATCCGCCGCAGCCAGCCGGACGCTGTGATCTTCAACCAGTTCGATGAGTTCGGGAACTACCTCTGGCACTACGGCGTCACGGGACCGGCGGCCGAGTCGACGTTCGAGCGGATCGCCCGCCCAGGTGACCGATGTGCCGCCTGGGTGGGGGCCACCGGCTCCGCGGGGACGCTCGCCGCCGGCGATTACCTGAAGCGTTGCTTCCCGGGGAGTCGTATCGCGGCCGCCGAGGCACTCCAGTGCCCGACGCTGCTGCTGGCGGGCTTCGGCGCACACCGGATCGAGGGGATCGGCGACAAGCACATCCCCTGGATCCACAACGTACGCAACACGGATGTCGTGACCGCGATCGACGACGAGGCGACAATTCGGCTGCTCCGCCTGTTCAACGAGCCGGCGGGCCGGCCGGTCCTGCAGGGTCGAGGCGTTCCCGACGAGGTGCTCGATCGGCTGCCGCTCCTCGGGATCTCGAGCATCTGTAACGCGCTCGCGGCCATCAAGACAGCACGCTACTTCGATCTGGACGAGCACGACGTGATCCTCACCTCGTTCACCGACTCGGTGGAGATGTACGAGACGCGACTCGAGGAGCTTGAGGAGGAGCGAGGGCCGTACGACGAGCGATCGGCGGAGATCGACTTCGAACGGTACCTCCTGGGCGCCACGACCGACCACCTCCGGGAGCTTCGCCACACGGACCGCAAGGCGATCCACAACCTCAAGTACTTTACCTGGGTGGAACAACAGGGGAAGAGCGTGGAGGAGCTGAACACCCTCTGGAGCCCCGTTTTTTGGGAGGATCTCGCCGATCAACTTCCCGCGTGGGACGGCGCCATCGAGGCTTTCAACCGCGACAGCGGCGCGCTGGAAGCCATCCG
The DNA here is from genome assembly GCA_027295155.1 of Gemmatimonadota bacterium. Classification (GTDB taxonomy): domain Bacteria; phylum Gemmatimonadota; class Gemmatimonadetes; order Palauibacterales; family Palauibacteraceae. The sequence continues at coordinate 181 of JAPULH010000118.1, read as the reverse complement.
GCGAGGGGCGAGCGCGAATGACCGATAACAAGGGGCAGACCGCAGTCGAGGGGGCGCGACGCCACGAGGAGGAGATCGTCCGCTTCCTGCGAGAGATGATCGCCATTCCGGCGGAGAGCCGCCACGAGGGCGATCGGTGCGAGCGGGTGAAGCGGGAGTACGAGAGCCTCGGGTTCGACGA
>JAPULH010000117.1 GCA_027295155.1 Gemmatimonadota bacterium | reverse complement strand
CCGACGAGGCGGGCGAGCTCTTAAGGCGCTTCTTCCGCGAGCGCCGCTAGCAGGCTCGGCTGCTCTCCGACTCCGCGAGCGCGCGCCGCCCTGGGCCTGCTGAGCGGTACGCCGAACCGTGGTCCATGGCAAACGACGACGAGAGGGAACGATTCCGGTTCAACCTTCTCCGCCGCTCTAGTTGTACACCTGCGCAAGTAGAGGGACTGGCGCGGGAGGTCCTTCGGTCGTGGCAGAGGCTGCGAGCGGAGGGAGAGGCGCTCGAGAGGGACAAGCGCATCTGGTTTGAGTCCGCTCCTCGCCGCGTGGATCCCGTGAGGATGAGGTGGTCCGCGTCCGGCACCGCTGCCACGATGAGCCGGCTCTCCTGATGCGGGAGTTCCGCTTTCGCGCACTCGAGAGAGCCGCCAGAGGCGACCGCCGCTAGAGGCTCGGCTCGGCGTTCGGCCGGCCGACGAAGCGCACTAGCGAGAACAGGATCGCCGCTCCGAGGAGGTATGAGATCCCCGGATGCATCCCGAAGGCCGTGGGTAGGTTGCCCACCATGAGCGCCGTCCCGGCCACGACCAGGGCATACGGGAGCTGGGTCCGCACGTGGTCCACGTGGTCACACGCGGACGCGAGCGAGCTCATCACGGTCGTGTCCGAGATCGGCGAGCAGTGGTCTCCGAAGATGGACCCGGCGAGGATCGAAGCGATCGCGCCCAGGGTCAGCGTGTAGTGCGCTCCGGAGTCGAAGCCGATCCCGCCGCCGAGCGCCACCGAGAGCGGGACCACGATTGGAAAGAGGATCGCCATCGTGGCCCACGAGGTGCCGGTGGCGAAAGCGATCACTGACGCGATCACGAAGACGAGCGCGGGCAGGAGCTGCGGGAGCAGGTTCTCGCTCAGCACCTGGGTCACGTAGGCCGCCGTCCCGAGCACGGACGTCACCTCGCCGAGCGACCAAGCGAGCGTGAGGATGACGGCCGCGAGCATCATCGCCTTGAGCCCGCCGAGCCACGCGCTGATTGCCTCCCCCGCTGGAAGGATCCGCTGACCGACGGCCAGGGCGAACGCCGTCAGGCACCCCGCCAGGGAGCCCCAGAGGAGGGCCTTGAACGGGTCGGCCGCTCCGAACACGTCCCATAGGGACCCATCTCCGGCCGCCGCCAGGCCATCGAAGTAGAGTCCCAAGAGAACCACGAGGACCACGGTCAGCACGGGCACGGCCGCGTTGTACCACCGCGCCGGCTTTCCCTCCGGAGGCGTCATCTCCAGGGCGGTGGTGTCGACCATGAGCTCCGCGCCTTCACGGTAGAGGCCATCCCCGCGGCGGGCACGACGTTCCGCGCCGAGCATCGGACCGAAGTCCCGCTGGGTCAGCACCAGGAGCCCCACCATCAGGATGGCGAGGATCGGGTAGAAGAGGTACGGGATCGAGTGGAGAAAGACCGTGAACGGGCTCGCCGCCAGGAGCTCTGCCGCGACCTCGGGCGACGTGCCCGGCTGGGCCGCCGCGATCTCGAGCGCATCTCGGATCAGCGACATTTGAAAGCCGACCCAGGTCGACACGAACACGATCGCCGCCACGGGGGCCGCCGTGGAGTCGACCAGGTACGCGAGCTTCTCCCGGGAGACCCTCACGCGGTCCGTGATCGGACGGAAGGTGTGTCCGACGATCAGGGTGTTGGCGTAGTCGTCGAAGAAGATCGCGAGCCCGGCGAGCCACGTGGCGAGCTGCGCCCGGCGCGGCGACCCGGACAGCGGCCGGAGTGAGTCCACGATCCCCTGCGTGCCGCCGCTTCGTCCCATGATCCCGACCATGCCGCCAAGAAGGAGGGAGAAAACGAGGATCGAGGCGTGGTCGCTGTTCGCCAGCGCCGGGACGATGAAGCGGTCGATGGACCTCCAGAGCGCGGCCAGCGGGTTCAGGCCCGCGAAGAAGAACGCGCCAAGCCAGACACCGAGAAAGAGCGATATTACGACCTCGCGGATGAGCATGGCCAGAAGGATCGCCACCAAAGGAGGGAGCAGACTGACCCAGCCGGGCAGCCACCGGATGTCGATGGCCTGCGACGTGGCGGCGTACTCGAGCTGGAGCGGCAGGTCGCCTCCGCCGGCCAGGAGGAGGCCTCCGATCGTCCTCTCCTCGCCGGGCTCGAGCCGCCCGGAGGCCAGATCGTCGCCCCGCGCCGTGCGAAGGAGGAAATCGACCGGCACGCCCTCTTCGGGAACGCTGAGTGTGAGGGAGAGCGGCACGCCGGAGAGAGCGATGGAGGGTGCGTCGATCAGGATCTCGGGAGGTTCCTGGGCGGTGGCCGGGCCGGCGAGCGGGCCGGCGCCGAGGCTCAGCGCGATGAGAGGGAGCGCGAGGCGAATCATCGCGCCAAGCTAGAGGGGGCCGAGATGGCCGACAAGCAGCACGTTGATCGGCCTCCAGCGGCTACGTATACTGCGGCTTGACGGCTTTTTCTCCGTCAGGGCGTCGGAGCATTACGCGGAAGAGGAGTCACGCCATAGCGGCGAAATCGAGCATGTCGGTGGCTTCCGGGGCCGAGGTGCTCCTGGACCGGGAGCAGACGGACGTGACGCTCCGCGACCTCGCGCGCCAGATCCTGGAGCGAGAGCCGGAGGCGGGCGATCTGCTGCTCATCGGCATCCGCCGCCGCGGCGTCGAGCTGGCGGAGCGGCTGGCGGCGCACATGGAGAAGCAGAGCGGCGCCCGGATACCGACCGGCTCCCTCGACATCACGCTGTACCGCGACGACTTCCACCAGATCGGCCCGAAGCCCGTGATCGGTTCCACCGAGCTCCCGGTCGAGATCACGGGCCGGCGGGTCGTGATCGTCGATGACGTGCTTCACACGGGCCGCACCATAAGGGCGGCGCTGAACGAGCTGGCCGACTTCGGGCGCCCGCGCCGCGTCGAGCTCTGCGTGCTAGTGGACCGTGGCGGCCGGGAGCTGCCGATCCAGCCCGACTACGTGGGCCGCAGCTTCGAGGTGCGGGTGGGCGAGGAGATCGCCGTGAGCGTGCGGGGCCTGGATGGAGAGCTGCTCGTTCGGCGGGTGCCGGTCGCGGGGGTCCGGTGAGCGTGTCCCGCGAGGGCTCGACGAGCGCCGCGCGCGCGAACGGAGGCTCGGGCGGGCTCGGTCTGGGCAAGGATCTCACGGGGCTCGAATCCCTCACCGGCGCACAGATCGAGGCGATCCTCGACACGGCCGAGCCGTTCAAGGAGATCAGCGAGCGGCGCATCAAGAAGGTGCCTGTTCTTCGGGGCAAGACGATCGTTAACCTCTTCTTCGAGCCCTCGACCCGAACGCGCATCTCCTTCGAGTTCGCCGAGAAGCGGCTGAGCGCCGACACGGTGTACATCGGCGCGTCCGGCTCCTCCGTGCAGAAGGGCGAGAGCCTCGTGGACACGGCCCGCAACCTCGAGGCGATGCGGATCGACATGGTGGTGATCCGGCACGGCTCCTCCGGCGCAGCCGCGTTCCTTGCCGATCGCATCCCGTCGAACGTCGTGAACGCGGGAGACGGCCAGCATGAGCACCCGACACAGGGGCTGCTCGACCTCCTGACGATCCGCGATCGGTTCGGCTCGCTCGTCGGCCGGCGGGTGTGCATCGTCGGCGATATCCTCCACTCGCGCGTCGCCCGCTCCAACATCTGGGGTCTCCTCGCCTGCGGAGCGGAGGTCGCCGTGTGCGGGCCGAAGACCCTCATCCCGCTCGGCATCGAGGAGCTGGGCGTGACGGTGCTGTCGCGTGTGGAGGAGGCGATCGAGTGGGCCGACGTGCTGTACGTTCTCCGGTTGCAGCTCGAGCGGATGAGCGCCGGATTCATCCCGTCGCTGCGCGAGTACAACCGTGTCTTCGGTGTGAGCCGAGCCCGGCTGGAGCGAGCGCCGAGGGAGGTGGTGGTGCTGCACCCCGGGCCGATGAACCGCGGGGTCGAGATCGACTCGGACGTGGCCGATGGCCCCTGGTCGCTCATCCTTCCCCAGGTCACGAACGGTGTGGCCGTGCGGATGGCTGTCCTCTACCTGCTCGCGGGCGGCTCTCCCGAGCTGGCCGAGGCCGCCAAGGAGGGCGCGTGAGCAGACCGTTTCTGCTCACGGGCGGTCGCCTGGTGGATCCCTCTCAGGAGCTGGATGGCCCAGGCGACGTCCTCGTGCGCGACGGGCGGATAGAGGCGTGTGGCGATGGGATCACCGGCCCGGAGGAAGCGGAGGTCGTGGATGTGGGCGGCCTCGTCGTCGCTCCCGGCTTCATCGATGTTCACGTCCACCTCCGGGAGCCGGGTGGGGAGCACAAAGAGACGATCGAGAGCGGAGCGCGGGCCGCCGCGGCCGGCGGCTTCACGACGGTGTGGACGATGCCGAACACGGATCCGCCAATCGACGATCCAGCGGCCGTAGGGTACGTGAGGGCCGCCGGAGAGAAAGCCGAGGGAGCCCGGGTCTTTCCGATCGGCGCCGCCTCTTGCGGGCTGGCGGGCGAGCGGATGACCGAGGTGGGCCAGCTGGTCGCGGCGGGAGCCGTGGCTGTTTCGGACGACGGATGCCCGATCTGGGACGCCGACCTGCTGCGTCGTCTGCTCGAGTACACGCAGACCTTCGGCATCCCCGTCCTCCAGCACGCGGAGGACACGGCGCTCTCGCGGCGCGGCGTGATGAACGAGGGGAAGGTGGCCACGGCGCTGGGTCTGCGCGGCTGCCCGAACGTGGCCGAGGCTGCCATGGTGGCGCGCGACTGCTACGTCGCCGAGCTCACGGGAGGTCACCTGCACGTGTGCCATGTGTCGACCCGTGAGGCGGTCGAGCAGATCCGACGGGCTAAGGATCGCGGCGCCCGGGTTACCGCGGAGGTTACGCCGCACCACCTGGCCCTCACGGAGGAGGCGGTCCGCGGGTACCGGACCGAGGCGAAGATGAACCCGCCGCTTCGCACGGAAGAGGATCGGGAGGCCGTGACTCAGGCCCTCGTCGATGGGACGATCGACGTCATCGCGACCGACCACGCCCCGCACCATTACGAGGAGAAGGAGCGGGAGTTCGACGACGCGCCGTTCGGCGTCGTGGGTCTCGAGACGGCGCTCGGGGTGGCGATGCGCGAGCTCGTCGAGCCGGGGAGGCTCACGCTATCGGGGCTCGTGGACCGGCTCTCCTGCGCGGCGGCGAGGACCATGGGATTGGAGAGTGGCACATTGCGGCCCGGCAGCCCGGCCGACATTGTCGTATTCGATCCCGAGGAGCGCTGGATGGTGGAGCCGTCGTCCTTCCTCTCCAGAGGCCGGAACACGCCGTTCTCGGGCGTGGAGATGATAGGCCGCGTGCGGCACACGTGGGTGGGAGGCCGGTTGCGATACCGGTTGGCCAGGGAAGGGCAGGCTAGGAGCGGCGCGCTGGCAGCAGCGCGCTCGGAACCCATGAAGGGCGAGGTGTTCAGTCGATGAACCAGAAGACTCGACCGGAACCGGTCATCCCGAAGGAGATCGTGCGGCTACTCGACCGGCGTGCCACGCTCGGTGGGTGGCTCGCCAAGCTGAACGAGCTGCGGGGGACCGTGCGACCCGAGGTGTACGAGAAGGTCCGGGGCGACTACGAAGAGCGGCTCCGCGGCCAGGAAACGGAGCTGGCGGCGCACCGGTCCGACATGGAGGCGGCCCTGGCGAAGCGCCGCGCCCGGGTGCTTCAGCTCGAGGCCGCTCGTGATGAGAGGGCCGCCGAGCTGGAGGAGGCGGAGCTTCGCTTCGCGGTCGGCGAGTTCAAGGAAGGCGAGTACGAGAAGCGCAAGGAGCAGCACGACCGCACGCTGGCCCAGCTGGACACCGAGCTCGAGGCCGATCGGGCGGCCCTGGCGAAGCTGGATGAGGTCGTCGAGGTCTTGAGTCGCTTGGGCGAAGAGACTCCCGGCGCCGAAACGGGCCCTCCCGCTCCGGACGCGCTTCCGCCCGTGGCCGAGCCGCCGGCGCCCGTCGACCAGGAGCCCGAGGCGGTGGAGCCGGAGGCGATCCAGCTGGAGGCGATCGAGTCAGCTGAGACCGAGGCGGTGGAGGAGCCACTCGAGAAGGCTCCGGCAGTCGCCGGCGACGCGGACTACCTGGACGATCTGGAGTTCCTGGAGTCTCTCTCTCTGGACGACGCTACCGGCTTGGACGCGATGTCGACCCTGCTTGATGAAGAGGCCGAGAAAGAGGGGGGTGCGGAGGCGTAGGGCCGGGGGGTCAGGCCCGCCGGCGGGCGAGCCCCGGGCGTTTGTCGCTCAGGCGGATAGCAGCCGGACGTGACGCGCGAGCCGGGCCTTTCGGCGAGCCGCCGTGTTCGGGTGGAGGACGTGCCGGGTGGCAGCCCGGTCCAGCATCGTGTAGAGTTCGCGAAGGGCGGTCTGTGCCTCCTCGGCGGAATCCATCTCGAACAGCTTGCGCATCCGCGTCCGAATCGCGGACTTGGCGGTGCGATTGCGCTCCCGTCGCTTTCTCGACTGGCGCAGCCGCTTACTGGCACTCCTTGAATTCGGCACGTGGTCTATCCTTGTCGTCTGGGCTCGCGCCTCGAGGGCGGACAAGAGAGCGGCAGATCATACGATTTCGGCGGAACGAGATCAAGAATACGTCCGCATGATGCCCTCCTACGACGCACTGCTCCTGTTCGTTCCCGTCCGGTGATGATCTGATGGGCACGGCCGCTTCGTCCAAGCCCCGCCCCCGCCCGCGCGATCTGCTGGGTCCGGAGCCCTTCGTCGTCGACCTCGAGAGGTTCAGCGGCCCTCTGGATCTCCTCCTGCACCTGATCCGGTCGCAGGACATCGATATCCTGGACATCCCGATCGCCCGGATCACGAGCCAGTTCCAGGCCGTGCTAGACGAGGGGATCCAGCAGATGGATCTGGACCGGGCCGGCGAGTTCCTGGAGATGGCGGCGGCCTTGATTCAGATCAAGGTTCACCTCCTGCTACCGCGCTCGGGCGAGATCCAATGGGATGAGGATCCTCGGGCCGAATTGGTGCGGAGGCTTCTCGAGTACGAGCACTTCCAGGAGATCTCGCACGTTCTTTCCCGTGCGGAAGGCGATCGCTCCCGGCATTTCGGCAAGGGGTTCATCCCCCCGCGGTCGGAGCCGACGACGGTAGAGCGGAGAATCGAGTTCGGAATCATCGACTTCATGGAGGCCGCCCGGCGTGCGCTCGACCGGGCGGCTCAGCGAGTTCTCACCGCGCCCCTTCCAGGCGTCAGCGTGAGGGAAAAGATCGCCCTCGTCCGCCGGCTGATCGGGAAGGCCCGGCGCGTTGCGTTCAGGAAGCTGTTCGAGCCGTGGGGAACCCGGCAGCATGCCGTCGCCGCGCTGCTCGCGTGCCTGGAGCTGGCGCGCCGCCAGGTGATCCGCGTGGAGCAAGCTGGACCGTTCGGCCCCATCTTCGTGTTGAGAGCAAAGCAAGTGGGTGATCCCGCCCAGGAGGAAACATGAGGCCCACGCAGATCGTCGAGGCCACTCTGTTCGCGAGCCAGTCCCCGCTCACGCCGAGTGAGCTGGCGCGCGCCGACGGGTCGCTGACGCCGGAGATCGTGGAGAGGTCGCTGGGCGAGCTCAGGGAGGAGTACGAGAAGGAGGACAGAGCTTTCCAGATCTACAACCTGGGCGACGGTTACCAGATCCTGACCCGGCCCGAGTACGCTCCGTACCTGGAGCGCTTTGATTCGGTGCCGCGCACCCTCGGGCTCTCCGCCGCCGCCCTGGAGACGCTGGCCATCATCGCCTACCGACAGCCGATGAGCCGCGTCGATATCGAGGAGATCCGCGGTGTCGGATCCACAACCGTTCTTCATACCCTTCAGGAGTGGGAGATGATCGACGTGGTCGGACGCGGCGAGGGACTCGGCCGTCCGCTCCTGTACGGCACGACGCGGCGTATGCTGGATCACTTCGGCCTGCGCGACCTGGCCGACCTCCCGAGGCTGGAGGACCTCCCGGTAACCCTGCAGGTCGAGCGGACGCTCGAGGTGCCGCTCGAGGAACCCGCGGAGGCTGAGGCGCCCGCGGAGGCTGAGGCGCCCGCAGAGGCCGAGGCGCCCGTAGAGGCCGAGGCGCCCGCGGAGGCCCACGAGCCCGCGACCGCTTGACCGAAGGGGGCGTCCGGCTTCAGAAGTACCTGGCGCGAGCCGGCGTCGCGTCGCGCCGCGCGTGTGAGGAGCTGATCGCCGACGGGCGCGTGCGGGTGGACGGCCGACTGGTCACGGAGCCGGGCACGCGGGTTCGCGCCGGAAGCGTGGTCGAGTTGGACGGACGTCGGGTGCGACCCGCACCCGCCCGGTGGGTGGCCCTCCACAAGCCTCCCGGCTATGTGTGCACTCGCGAGGACCCCCAGGGCAGGCCGACCGTCTACAGCCTCTTGCCCGAGAGCATGGGCCAGCTGTTTCATGTCGGGCGGCTGGACCTCATGACGGAGGGTCTGCTCCTTCTCACGAACGAGGGGGAGCTGGCCCACCGCGTGCTGCACCCGAGCCACCGAACGCCGCGGCGGTACGAGGTCGTCTTGCATGGGCCGCCGCCTTCCGATCTGGTGGATCGCCTGCTGAGCGGTGTCGAGCTGGAGGACGGAATGGCGGCTGCCGATAGGGCGAGTCTGGCTCCGGGGCCGGACGCCGGTGCGCCGCTCCTGGCGATCGAGATCCACCAGGGACGCAACCGCGAGATCCGGCGCATGATGGACGCGCTCGGCGTGAAGATCCGGTCCCTGAAGCGGGTGACACTCGGGCCGATCGAGCTCGGGGACCTGTCGTTGGGACGCTGGCGCGAGCTCTCGGCGGAGGAGGTGGATGCGCTTCGCGCGATCGCGATGGCCGGCGGCGAACGGAGTCCGGAACAGGAAGACACGGATGGGAGTGAAGCTTGGACATAGTTGATCGCGTGACCGTCATCCTCGGCGGTTCGGGTCTCGTCGGCTCGGCAATCGCCCGCCGCCTGATCCCCCTGCGGCCGGCCCGGATCGTCATCGGCGGCCTCCGGGAGGATGAGGCTCGAGACACCGTGGAGGAGATTTCTCAGGTACCGGGAGCTGACGAGATAGAGATCATCCCCGAGTGGGGCGATATCTTCGTTCGGCGGGAGCACCGAGAGCTTTCCCGGAGCGCCATGCTCGAGTCGGAGGAGCTTCGGGGAGAGCTGCTCGAAGATATCTTCGGCGAGCTGAACGAGGAGGCGTTCGTCAACTCGACGCTCTTCTCTCTCCTGCAGCGGCACCGCCCGCACATCGTCATCGACTGCATCAACACTGCCACGGCGATCGCCTATCAGGAGCTGTACGCGTCTGCCCAGCGCCTGCGGGAGGCCGCCGCGGCCGGCCAGGTCACGCCGGAGGACGTAGAGGCTCACCTCACGATGCTGTACCTCCCACAGCTCATCCGGCACGTGCAGCTGCTTCTCGAGGGCCTGCGAAGGGCGGGCACGCGGATCTACTTGAAGATCGGCACCTCCGGCACGGGCGGCATGGGCCTCAACGTCCCGTTCACACACTCCGAGGAGCGTCCGTCACGCTCCCTGCTCGCCAAGGCCAGCGTGGCGGGTGCGCAATCACTGCTGCTCTTCCTCATGGCCAGGACGCCGGATGCTCCGGTCGTGAAGGAGGTGAAACCCACGGCGGCCATCGCCTGGCGACGCGTGGCGTACGGACCCGTGATGCGGGGAGGACGGCCGATTCCGCGTTACGATGCGGTGGCACCGGTCGTCCTTGAGGAGATGCTGCACATGCCGGCGGAGGAGGCGTGCCGGCCGCTGGGGGAAGCGATCGAGTCGGTGTATTTGGACGCCGGAGAGAACGGTCTCTTCAGCCTGGCGGAGTTCGAGGCGATCTCGGAGCTCCGGATGATGGAGATCATCACGCCCGAGGAGGTCGCGAAGACCGCGATCGACGAGATCGAGGGCAGGCCGACCGGACGCGACATCGTGGCCGCGCTCGATGCGTCCAGCTCCGGCCCGACATACCGCGGCGGGATCATGCGAGAGGCGGCCCTCCGCCGCATGGAGGAGCTCGAAGGGGAACACGGCGTCCGGTCGATTGCGTTCGAGATGCTGGGCCCCCCGCGGCTCAGCAAGCTGCTCTTCGAAGCGGCGATCCTGAGGGAGCTCTTCGAGGACGTACGAGCCGCCGCCCGGCTCGACGAGAAAGAAACGGCGGAGCGGGCGGCCGAGCTGATCGCGGTCGACCGGGACCTGCGCTCCTCGATCGTGTCGATCGGGCTGCCTATCCTTCTGCCCGATGGCAGGTACGTCTTGCGGGGCCCGGAGGTCAAGGTGCGGCCGCCGGAGGGCGAGGCGCTGCGCGACGCTCGCCTGGCGAGCCAGGGATGGGTGGACCTTCGTGCCGTGTCCTGGGTGAAATGGCGGGAGCGGTGCACGGCCTTCATCCATGACCAGGTGGACGGCGTGGGAGCGGATGCGGGGTCGGGTCGCGATCTAGATCCGCGGGTGCGTACCGGCCAGATCCGGCCGGGGGCGCTCGCGGCTTTCGTCTTTCGTGTGGAGGACAAGGGCGAGCGAGCGTAGGGCAGAAAAGGAG
>JAPULH010000116.1 GCA_027295155.1 Gemmatimonadota bacterium | reverse complement strand
CCGTCCAGGACCTCGCGAGCGGTTCGGTACAGGAGCACGTCATCGTTGGTCGCCATCTCATGGAAGAGCTGACCGACCCGCCGTCGTGCCATGCGGCAGAAGACGTCGGCGAGCTTGCGCGCCTGAGGGGCGGATGGATCGCCTTTCCGCGTCAGCATCTCGGCGCGAGTGACCGAGGCCGCCATCGCGAACAGCTCCGCGCCGATGTCCACGCCGCGGAAGAGCAGCGCCTGCTTGCGCTGCAGACCGGCGCCGTAACGCATCATCTTGTGGAAGAGGGTGCGCGCCAGCTTCCGCGATGCCCGGTTGATGAAGCGAAGGTGTCCGGCGAGCTCCTGGAACTCCGCGTAGCGCGGCCACCGGCCCCAGCCGAGCCACTTGGAGGGATACCAGACGGCGTAGGTGAGGGCGACCCTCGGCAGACGGGCGAGCTTCTGCCCGAGCGAGAGGTCCCCCTCGACCAGCTCTCCGGCCAGCTGGAGGTGCCAGTCCACCGCCTCCCGCGCGATGAACAGGCGCATGATCTCGCTCGAGCCCTCGAAGATCCGGTTGATCCGGAAGTCGCGCAGCATGCGTTCGACCGCGATCGGCGCCTCGCCCCGGGACGCCAACGAGTCCGCTCGCTCGTAGCCGCGTCCACCGCGCACCTGCAGCGTCTCGTCCACGAGCCGCCAGCCCACTTCGGTGTTGAACAGCTTGGCGATCGCCGCCTCGAGCCGGATGTCGTATCCACCCCGGTCGACGAGGAGGGCCACGAGCTCCGCCACGGCCTCCATCGCGAAGGTGTTGATGGTGATGTCGCTGATCATGTGGGCGACGGCCTCGTGCTTGCCGACGGCCTGCCCCCACTGGACGCGCTTGGACGCCCACTCCCGCACGATCCTCAGCGCGGCCTTGCCCGTGCCGACGGACACGGCCGGAATCGTCAGGCGACCCGTGTTGAGGGTGACGAGGGCCAGCTTGAGTCCGCGTCCTTCCTTCAACAGAAGATTCTCACCCGGAATGCGGACGTCGTGGAAGCTGATGACGCCGTTCTCGATGCCGCCGATCCCCATGAAGTGCAGTCGGTGGACGATCTCGACGCCCGGCCAATCCATCTCGACGATGAACGCGGAGATCTTTCCCGTGTCCGCGTGCCGGGCCATGACCACGATGATCTCGGCGACCGTCCCGTTCGTGCACCAGAGCTTCTCGCCGTTGAGGATGTAGTCTCCGTCCTCCGTGCGCTCGACGGTAGTGGCCAGGCGGGCCGGGTCGGAGCCGACATCGTCCTCGGTGAGGGCGAACGCTGAGATCGCGCCCGCTGCCAGCCGCGGCAGGTACTTCTTCTTCTGTTCCTCCGTGCCGAAGAGCTTCAGTGGCTGCGGAACGCCGATGGATTGATGAGCCGAGAGGAGCGCTACGAGACTTCCGTCGACGCTGCCGACAACCGACAGGATCCTGCTGTACTCGCTCTGATTGAAGCCGAGGCCGCCGTACTCGCGAGCGATCTTGAGGCCGAACGCCCCCATCTTCCTCAGGCGGTCCACGATGTGTGGCGGAATCTGGCGCTCCCGATCGATTCGCTCCGAATCGACCTCCGTGCGCAGGAACTCCCGCATCTCATCGATATAGGCGCGCGCCCGCTCGCTGATGTACTCGTCCGGATCCGGGTAGGGGTGGATGAGGTCCAGACGGAAGTCTCCGAGGAAGAGGTCTCGGACGAACGTCGCGTCGCCCCACTCGGTCTCGCGCGCGGCTTCCGCGACCCGGCGGGCCTCCGCCTCGCTTACGTGCCTCGCTCTGGGTTGGACCGTGCCTCCGGTCGAGGCTCCATCTCCGTTGCCCGTATCACTATCTGAGAGGCTCATGATCGTACGCCGCCTTATTCAGGATCTATGTGATTTCATCGCCTTGAGGCCAAGCTGCAAACTAAGCCGAGCGCCGCCCACAAAACACCCGTTTGGCCCGCCGAGGTCCGGCCGCTCCGCGTGGGGTAGCCCGCCGAGGTCCGGCCGAGCTCCGAGTCGATCCAGTCGCGCACCACCTCCCGGAAGTCGCGCCCGTCGACGTCCACGGCCCGGTTGAGGGCGCGCATCTCCCGGGTGTCGATTCGGCCGGCCAGCTCCCGCAGGGCGGGTCCGAGCTGTGGGTACGCTTCGAGTGCGTCCTTCCGCACGACGGGAGCGGCCTCGTACGGCGGGAAGTAGTGCAGGTCGTCCTCCAGCATGATCAGGTTCAGCGCCGCGATCTGGCCGTCCGTGGAGTTGCCGGCCACCAAGTCCACCTGTTCGCTCGCCAGGGCTCGGTACAGGAGGCCGAGGTCCATGAGGCGCGGATCTCTCCCGAAGCGGAGCCCGTACGTGCGGGCCAGCCCGCGCAGCCCGTCCTTTCGCTCCGTGAACTCGTACCCGAATCCGGGCCTCCAGCCGGGAGCGTGCGGCGCCGCGTCGCTGATCGTCCGCAGCCCGAGCGAGTCAGCGGTCGATCTCCGCACGAGGATGGCGAACGTGTTCTCGAAGCCGAGCGGAGGCGTCCACTGCAGGGACCATCGGCGATCGTACTCGGCTGCGACGGCGCGGCGGACGGAGTCGGGGTCCGCTACCGGCGGGTGTTCCAGGATCGCCGTGAGGGCCGTTCCCGTGTACTCGACGTACAGATCGATCTGACCACCGATGAGGGCCTGATGCGCGATGAACGTGCCGCCCAGGTGGAGCCGGCGGCGCACCGGGATCGTGGTGGTGCGCTCGATCCACCCGGCGACCAGCTCCCCCAGGATGCTCTGCTCTGTGAAGTTCTTGGAGCCGACGACCAGGGGCGGGCGCTCCCCGCCGCAGGCTGCGGTCAGGGCGCACGACGCGGCCAGGAGGAGCGCGAGGCGAGGCCGCCCGCGGCGCCTGTGGCTCAACCCTCGGCGCCTGTGGCTCAACCGTCGGCGCGCCATCGGGAGTACCGGCGCTCGAGCAGGCCCAGCCCGCCATCGGCGGCGAGCGCCAGGAGGGCCGCGGGAATGGCGCCGGCCAGAATCACCTGGTTGCTCACCATCGAGATTCCCTGGAAGATGAACTCTCCCAGTCCCCCCGCACCGATCGCGGCGGCGATCGTCGCGACGCCGACCCCGATCACCGTGGCGAGCCGAACCCCAGCCAGGATCACGCCCAGAGCCAGGGGCAGCTCCACCTCCCGCAGCAGCTGTGCGTCCGTCATTCCCATCGCCAGCCCCGCCTCACGGATCGCCGGGTCGATCCCCCGGATGCCCTCGTACGTGTTCCTGACGATCGGCAGGAGGGCGTATGCCGTGAGCGCCACGATCGCGGTGCGGGCCCCGATGCCCCCGATGAGCGGAACGGGAATGAGGAAGCCGAAGAGCGCGAGGCTCGGGATCGTCTGCAGCACGTTGATGAAGCCGAGCACCGGCCGGCGGTATGCCTGCCGTCGTGTGAGGATGATCCCGACGGGGATGCCAATGAACGCAGCGATCCCGATGGATGTCCCCACGAGGTAGAGGTGCTGCAGCGTCTTGGCGAGCACCTCGCCGCGGTTGGAGATCAGGTAGTCGAGGACGCCCATCCGCGTCAGCCCTCGTCGTCCCGGAGCGCCCGCACCTCGGAGGTGCTCGAGCTTTCGAACTCCGCCCTGCTCCCGGAGAACGCGAGCCGCCCCTCCTCCAGGACCAGGATGCGGTCGCCGACGAGCAGCGCCTCGCGCACGTCGTGGGTGACGAAGAGCACGGCCTTCGCGAGACGACTCGTGAGCTCCCGGAACTCCCGCTGAAGATCCCGTCGGGTGATCGGATCCAGAGCGCCGAACGGCTCGTCGCACAGCAGGATGGGTGGGTCCGCCGCCAGGGCTCGCGCCACGCCGACACGCTGCTGCTGCCCGCCCGACAGCTGACGCGGATAGCGCTCTGCGAACTCCTCCGGAGGCAGGCCGACAAGCCGCAGAAGCTCGGTCGCCCGGCTCTCCCGGCGTGCCTTCTCCCACCCGAGCAGCCGGGGCACGACGGTGATGTTGGCCGCGACCGTGTGGTGCGGGAAGAGGCCGATCTGCTGGATCACATAGCCGATTCGGCGGCGGAGCTGAATCGGATCCCACTGGCTGGTCGCGCGATCGCCGACCCGAACGGTCCCCGAGTCCGGCACCAGCAGCCGGTTCACCAGACGGAGCGCGCTGGACTTGCCCGCGCCACTGCGACCGAGGAGCACCGCCGTCTCTCCCTGAATCACCTGGAAGGAGAGATCGCGAAGGACGTCGCGCCCTCCGAGACGAAGGAAGACGCGGTCGAACTCGACGGCCGCTTCCGCGGCGGGTGCTGGCTCGGTCACCCGCGCATATTGGCTTCCGGAAGTCGGCGGCGCGAGTTGGACCGCCACTAAAGCAGGGAGTAGCTTGCACTCTCGATTCGCTCGACCCGCACGAGTCGTTGCTTCCTCCGCCTCTCTACCTGCGCACCTGTACAGGTAGAGGGACATGAGCGAGAGTTTTCTCGGCGCTGGCTGGAGCTACGAGCGGAGCGAGGTTAAGCCGGATGGGAAGGCTGGGTCCGCCGAGCGAAAAGGGATCGCCAGCTCATGATACGTCACCGCATTGATGTCCTTCGAGGCTAGTCGCACGGCGGAGGAGCCGGCATCGTCGAAGCCGCGACCGGCGACCGGGGCGGCGGCGGAGCGTCGGATCCGGGTGCGAGATCTGTTGGGCCCGCGCGACCGCCATGCTGAGCTCGCCCGCGACGTGCGTGAGGGCCTCTCCAAGCCGCACAAGGAGATTCCACCGAAGTACTTCTACGATGCCAGGGGCTCGGAGCTCTTCGAGCGCATCACCTGTCTGCCGGAGTACTACCTGACGCGGGCCGAGACCGAGATCCTCGAGCGATGCGCGGCCGACATCGTCGCGGACCTCTCTCCGCACTTCCTGGTGGAGTACGGTTCCGGGAGCTCCAGGAAGACGCGCCTACTGCTCGACGCCATGCATCGGCGGCGGTTGCTGGCGGGGTACGCGCCCGTCGACGTGAGCGAAGAGGCCTTGCGGGCGGCGGCCGCTCGTCTGCTGGCCGAGTATCCGGAGCTCAGCGTCACGCTCGTGATCGCCGACTTTGATGCTCCCGTGGACCTTTCCTTCGCCGGTCGGCCTCGTCTCGTGGCTTTCCTCGGCTCGACGATCGGGAACTTCGTGCCCGAGACCGCGGGGGAGTTCGTGGAGTCCGTCGCGGCACAGCTCGACCACGGGGACGGCTTTCTCGTCGGCTTCGATCTCGTCAAGGACGTCCGTGAGCTGGAGGCCGCCTACAACGATGCAGCCGGGATCACCGCGCAGTTCAACAAGAACGTGCTGCGTGTCCTGAATCGCGAGCTCAGCGCCGACTTTGACCCCGAGTCGTTCACGCACCTGGCGTTCTACGACGCCGAGCGCACCCGGATCGAGATGCACCTCGTGTCGGAGCGAGACCAGGTGGTCGTGATCGGAGATCTGTCGATGGAGGTGGACTTCCGGGCGGGCGAGTCGATCCGGACCGAGCTCAGCCACAAGTTCACCCGGGAGGCGGCGGAGCGCGTAATGGCAGGCGGCGGCCTGCGGCTGCGCCGGTGGGAGACGGACCGAGAGGAGCGCTTCGCCCTGGCTCTCGCGGAGAGGGGCTAGAGCGCCTTGACCTCGTGCACGAGGTCCGCGAGCGACTTCTCGGCGGAGCCGAAGAACATGCGGGTGTTCGGCAGGTAGAACAGCTCGTTGTCGATGCCGGCGAAGCCCGGGCTCAGGCTCCGCTTCAGTATCACGCAGTGCCGCGCGCGGTCCACCTCGACGATCGGCATGCCCGCGATCGGGCTGTCCGGATCGTCGCGCGCCGCCGGGTTCACGACGTCGTTTGCCCCGACCACCACGGCGACGTCGGTGTTCGGAAGCTCCGGATTGATGTCCTCGATCTCGTAGAGCTCCGGGTAGGGCACGTTCGCCTCCGCCAGCAACACGTTCATGTGCCCGGGCATTCTGCCCGCGACGGGGTGAATGGCGTACTTCACCTCGACGCCCCGCGCCTTCAGCAGGTCGGCGAGCTCGCGAAGGCGGTGCTGCGCCTGGGCGACGGCCAGCCCGTAACCCGGTACGAAGACGACAGAGCGGGCGTACCCCAGGATCATCGCGCAGTCCTCGGCATCGATCGGGTTGGCCACCCTCTCCCCGCCGGCGGCGCCGGCGGCTACGGCCGGGGTCCCCCCACCGAACGCGCCGAAGAGAACGTTGGCCAGAGACCGGTTCATCGCCCGGCACATGATGTTGGTGAGGATGAGGCCCGAGGCGCCGACGAGCGCCCCGCTGATGATCAGCGCGTTGTTCGACAGGACGAAGCCGGCCGCCGAGGCGGCCAAGCCGGAGTAGGAGTTCAGCAGCGCCACCACGACCGGCATGTCCGCTCCGCCGATCGGGATCACGACGAGAACCCCGAGGATCAGCGCGAGAACCGCCAGGGCCAGGTAGCCCCTCGCATCCAAGGGCGAGAGGATGAGGTAGACGGATGCCGTGATGGCCGCTGCCGCCAAGAGGAAGTTGAAGGTCTTTTGCAGCGGATAGGTGGCCGCGCGCTCCGTAACCAGCCCCTGCAGCTTGCCGAACGCCACCA
The DNA here is from genome assembly GCA_027295155.1 of Gemmatimonadota bacterium. Lineage (GTDB taxonomy): Bacteria > Gemmatimonadota > Gemmatimonadetes > Palauibacterales > Palauibacteraceae. The sequence continues at coordinate 9,214 of JAPULH010000116.1, read as the reverse complement.
GGCTTCCGGAGAACGTCACGCCGCCGATCAGGGTGCCGACCATGATGGAGATCCCGAGATCCATGTGGAGTGGCGCGGCGGTGCTTCCCCTGGCCAGGTACTGGGAGGCGGCGACGAGCCCCGAGGCGGCACCGCCGAACCCGTTGAACACCGCGACCATCTGCGGCATCGAGGTCATCTTCACGGTTCGGGCCATCACCAGGCCGGCGGCGGAGCCCGCCAGAAGGCCGACCACAATCCAGGTGAAGTCGATGATCGCCCGGTCCATCAGCGTGGCGACGATGGCCAGCAGCATGCCCAGAGCCGCGATCGCGTTCCCGGTTCGGGCGGTTTCCGGCGAGCTCAGCCGCGTGAGCCCGACGATGAACAGAACCGCGGAGAGCAGATAGGCCAGCCAGATGAAGAGATCGGGGTTCATCAGCTTCCTTCCTCGCCCTCCCGGTCACGCCGGAACATTCGGAGCATCCGGTCGGTGACCAGAAAGCCGCCCACCACGTTGATCGTTGCCATCACCACCGCGATCACGCCGAGCACCGTGAGCAGCTGCGAGTGGCCGCTGCCGGCCACCACCAGAGCGCCGACGATCGAGATCCCCGAGATCGCGTTGGCGCCGGACATGAGCGGCGTGTGCAGGGTCGGTGGGACCTTCGTGATGACCTCGAAGCCGACGAACATGGCGAGAACGAAGACGTAGATTCCCACGAGAAGCGTTCCGGTCATCGCTCGATTCCTCCCTCCTGGGAGCTGGAGAGCGGGCCGGCGGGGCGCATCATCGCCCGTACCGTACCTCGCCCGCGTGCGTCACGCAGATGGCCCCGGTGATCTCGTCGTCCAGGTCGATCCGGATCTCTCCGTCGACGAGCAGGTGACCGAGGAGCGCCTGCAGGTTCTTCGAGTACATCTGGCTGGCGTGGACCGGGACCCTGGCCGGCAGATCGATGGGTCCGTGGATCACCACGCCGTGTCGCTCCACGGTTTCGCCCGCACGCGTGAGCTCGCAGTTTCCGCCCGCCTCGGCGGCGAGGTCCACGATGGTGGAGCCCGGGCGCATGCCGCGCACCATCTCCTCCGTGATGAGCAGGGGGGCCGGCTTGCCGGGCACGAGAGCCGTGGTGATCACGACGTCGGCCTTGGCCACGTGCCGGGCGAGCAGGCGATGTTCGGCCTCCTGCTCACGCTCGGAGAGCTGCTCGGCGTAACCCGCGGCGGTCTCCCCTCCCACCACCGCCTCCGCCTCTTCCTCTTCCTCCGCCTCCACGAACGTGGCACCGAGGCTCTCAACCTGCTCCTTGACCGCGGGCCGGACGTCGAACGCCTCCACGACGGCGCCGAGACGCCGTGCGGTCGCGATGGCCTGCAGACCGGCCACGCCCGCACCCAGGACAAGCACGTGGGCAGGCGCGAGCGTTCCGGCTGCCGTCATGAGAAGCGGGAAGATCTTCCCGAGCGTGTCAGCGGCGATCACGACGGCCTTGTAGCCGGCCACCGTGCTCATGGCGGAGAGCACGTCCATGCGCTGGGCGCGCGTGATCCGCGGCAAGAGCTCCAGGGCAAGAGCGGTGATCCCGCGCCGGGCCAAGCGGTCCAGGAGCTCCTCGCTGTCCGCCGGACGCAGGAGGCCGAGGGTTAGGGCTCCCTCTCGCATCAGGTCGATCTCGTGTCGACCCAGATCCTTCCGATCCCGCGGCGGGTGTACGCGGAGCCACACGTCGGCGTCTTCGAGCCCTTCCGGCCCGTCCACCACCACGGCGCCCGCCTCCCGGTACGCGTCGTCAGAGAACGAGGCTCTCAGCCCCGCCCCGCCCTCGACGCGCACCTGGATATCGTCCGACACGAGCCGTCGAACGGTATCGGGCGTGAGCGCGACCCGCGTCTCACCCGGTGCGCTCTCGCGGGGGACTGCGATCACGGTGTGCTCGGGCATTTGCCACGATCCTCGGTTGTCTCTCGTCGGCGGGCGGTCGCGTCGTCGAGCCGCCACGGGACGCCGGGCCACGGGCTTACGCCCCCGAGCGTCGGCGCAACACTCGCGGGGGGAACCGCGTCCCGCAAGAGTCGACGGGCGTGCGAGTCTTGCAAGACCCCTGCGCACGGCCCACCGTGTTCCTTCGACAACGTTCTCTTGGCGTTAGCCGGCGTTCCCGCCGGACTCACGCCCAACGTCTGCAACGTCTGGAGAAGTGCCCATGCGCTGGTTATCGTCGACGTCGATCCTGGTCGTATCGCTCGCGGCGTGCGGGGTATTCGTCGCGGCATGCGGGGCAGCCTCCTCCGCCCAGTCGAGGTCCGCCGAAGAGCAGATCGTCAACGCCGTTCTTGCGGCTCCCGAGCCGCTCCGTATGGGCGCCGAAGTGCTTGGATACGGCGCCGACGGAACCCTGGTAACGCTCCGGGAGGGTTCCCCTGCCAACCCCCTCGTGTGCCTGGCGGACGACCCCGCCCGCGAGCGCTTCCATGTCGCCTGCTATCATCGAGCGCTCGAGCCCTACATGAGCCGAGGACGGGAGCTGCGGGCCGCGGGAAGGGACGGGAGCGAGGCGATTGCGATCCGGCAGGATGAGGCGCGAGAAGGCGCTCTGCTCATGCCATCCCACCCGGCTGCGCTCTACAACCTGTCTGCGCCGGCGCGGCCATCCGAGCCTGGCCGGGAGCCCGAGGAAGCAGGCCGGCTGTTCGTCATCTACGTGCCGGGGGCGACGGTGGAGGAGCTGGGGCTCCCGCCGGCGCCCGCCGATGGGAGCCCCTGGCTCATGTACCCGGGCGAGCCGAACGCCCACATCATGATCTCGTCCTGAGCGCGGAGGCACCCTAGCGAGCTGCTCGGAGCTACGAACCCGATGAGCGTCCTGACTCGCCACCAGATCAGCGCCATACTGCTCGCCGAGCTGCGTCAGAACGGTCTGGGCGTGCGAGATCTGTTCGAGGGTCGCCAGGAGCCTCTTTCCTGGTTCTTCCGGGGTCTCGCGTTCGATCAATCGGAGCTCGACATCATGGAATCGGGGGCGATCGAAACGCTGCATGCGCCCTCCGCTCTCGTCGAGCTCGTCGTGGACGAGTTCGCTCTCGCGTGCGCCAACCTCGGGACGGAGGGGGTGGCCGGCTACCTGACGGCTCCGCCCCCACCGGGCGAGGAGGAGGGCGAACCGCTCACCGGTGCGGACCTGACCTTTGACAGCACGGTGATGCTGGGGTTTCTGAACGTCGACGTGGCCCCGCCCGCGCTGTGGCTCGAGGAGAGACAGGCAGATCGCGGCTCGAACGAGCGGCTCGCGGCCCGCCTGGCGCGCGAGGCGCAGGAGACCGGCGCGGGGGCGGATGTGGTAGAGGTCCACATCGAGGGCGCGCTGGATGCGGCAGAGGGCTGGAGCGATGCGGCGGCCGCGGACGTCCGCCCGGCAGGCGTCTCCATCCACTTCACCTACGACATCCCCCTGGAGGGTGTGGGCGACCGCGAGCTGGCGCGGATCTTCGGGGCCGGGGCGCGTACCGCGTTCCTCGCCCTGGAAGGGATGCGCCGCGTCTTCCGGGGGGGCTGAGCCCTAGCCCTCCGCTTCCTTGATCTTCAGCAGGCTGTCGATGATGGTCTGAAACTGCGTCGCCGCGGCCGCTCCACGCACCGAGAGGCTGTCCGCGATGATGAAGAAGGGCGTGCTGGTGATTCCCGCCCGGTTCACGGACTGGAAGTCGCGCACCTGCAAGGGCGCCATTCGGTCCTCTCGGATGCAGGCCGCGAACGATGCGCTGTCGATGGCCAGTTCCTCGGCGTACTCGACGAACCTCGGGAACGCGTCCTTCGCGGTAGACCATTCGCTCTGACGATCGAACAGGACATCGTGCATCGGCCAGAACTTGCCCACGGCGCCCGCGCAGAACGCGGCCTCGGTGGCCGGCCAGGCGAAGTCGTGGCTCGGGTTTGCGAAGGAGATCCACACGTACTCGATCTTCCCCGTCCGGATGTACAGGCTGTCCAGCAGCGGCAGGGTCTCGCGGTTGAATCGGGCGCAGGCCGGGCACTGGAAGTCGGAGATCTCGAGGATCCGGATCGGCGCGTCGGAGCTGCCCTTGATGCGCGCCTGATCCGCCCGGTTGATCATGATCTCCTGCTCGTCAGGCAGGACGATGCCGCCCTCTACGCCCGTCTCTTCCGGAGCCCTCGGCTCCTCGCCGGACGGCCGCGCTTCCTGAGCCGTGCCGTACTCGCCCGCGTAGCCGAGGGCCACGAGGAGAGCGAGCGCGAGCAGCAGCGGGGCGTGCCGGTTCCGGCGCTCGTAACGCGGCCCACTGGAGTTCTTCAGCGACCTGCTGGCCTTCATCTTTCGCATCCCGTCTGGTGTCTGGCAGCGACTTGCTAGGTCGGCGCGCCGCTATCGATCCAGGGCGGGCCAGCCTTCCCGCACCAGGCCGTCGTACTCCTCGCAAAGGAGCTTGTACGCCTTGCGGACGTGCCGCTCGCCCGTGTGCACACTACCCACTGAGAGGCGCAAGGTGTACCGGTCGTCCAGGACCGTATGCGACAGGAACACCGGTCCGCGACGATTCAACCGCGCGAGAAGCTCCCGGTTCCAAGCGTTGGTCGCTGCCGGGTCCGTGCCTGGCGGCTTCGTGCTCGGCGGCTTGGTGCCCGGCTTCGGCTCCGTGCCCGGCGCGTTGGCCCTGAAGCACACGGTGCCGAACGGCACCGGCGCCGCGAGCTCGAAGCGACGGTCGGCCCGGATCCACCCGGCGAACTCCCCAGCCAGCCGCAGGTGACGGCGGAGCATCTCTCTCAGCGCCTCCGCCCCCAGCTGCCGGAAGAGGAACCATAGCTTCAGCGCTCGGAAGCGGCGCCCGAGCGGAAGACCGTAGTCCATCAGGTTCACCACGCCCGGCGTGTCGGAGCTCAGGTACTCCGGCGTCAGCGCGAGGGAGGATCGGAACGCGTCCCGGTCGCGAAAGAGCAACGTGCTGCAGTCCATCGGCGTTGCCAGCCACTTGTGTGGATTGATCACGATCGAGTCGGCCCGCTCCCAGCCGACGAAGTGTCGGCGGGCCTCGGGCAGCATCGCGGCCGGCCCCGCGTACGCCGCGTCCACGTGAAGCCACACGTTCATCGCTTCGCACACATCGGCGATGGTGGCCACCGGATCGACGCTCGTCGTGGACGTGGTGCCGATGGTGGCGCAGACCATGATCGGCCGGATTCCCGTCTCTACGTCGGCCGAGATGCGCCGGCGAAGCGCCTCCACATCCATCCGGTAGCCGTCGTCCGTCGGGATCTTGCGCACGCCACGCTGGCCGAGGCCCGCGGCGATCGCCGCCTTCTCCAGAGAGGAGTGCGCCTGCTCGGAGACGTACACGGTTAGGGACGGCAGGTCAGGGCGTCCCGCGAGCCCCCGCTCTCGAACCTCGAGCCCGGTCGCTTCCCTCGCAGCCAGAAGGGCCGTGAAGCTGCTCGTGGAAGCGGTGTCGAGGATCACGCCCTCGAAGCCGTCCGGCAGACCCACGAGGCGGCGAAGCCAATCGACCATACGAAGCTCGAGCTCGGTGGCAGCCGGGGACGTGCGCCACAGCATCGCGTTCACCCCCAGCGCGGCGATCACGAACTCGGCGAGCAGGCCCGGCGCGGAGGAGGAGCTCGAGAAGTAGGCGAGAAAGCCGGGGTGGTTCCAGTGGGTGATGCCAGGAAGAACGAGCCGGTCGAGGTCGCGGAGGACGTCCTCGATCGGCCCGCCTCGCTCCGGCGCCGAGCGCGGCAGCAGCGCGCTGAGCTCGCCTGGGGAGACGCGAGCGAGCACCGGCATCTCCTCGACCCGCTCCCGGTAATTGGCCACCCACTCAGCTACGCTGCGAGCGGCGGCCCGGAACTCCTCGTCCTGGCTGGCGCTCAGATGGCGAGCTCCGGCCACTGGTAGAGGGCGTAGAACATGATCGCGGCTCCCGCCAACGCGACGTTCTTCATGAACTGCGCCATCTCGCCCTGCCGGGCCATCGGATCCTCCTCCTTCCAGAAGGCGTGCATCTTGAGGGCCGCTCCGAGGAGGAAGAGCACGAGTAGCCAAGCTCCGACATCCACCCAGCTCCACAGGAGAATGCTCAGCCCGCCGGCCAGCATCATGAGCCCGCTCAGAGGCACCATCGCGCCTGCGGCCGGGACGCCCTTGGCTTCCGCGTAGGCCGTCATCGAACCCCGCTGCATGAAGTGTCCCACTCCCGATGCGATGAACAGCATGGAGAACAGGATCCTTCCGATCCAGAACAACTCACTCATGGCCGCTCTCCTTTTCGGCAGGCCAGTGCGGTGCCGGGTGCCGGCCCCGCTGAAGCTCAGCTACGTTACAGACCGATGGAAGAAACCGCGACACATCAGCGACTCAACAACCTTCTGGACGGCTGCCTGCTTGCCGTGGAGGAGGAGATCGCGGCAGTGCGCGATCAGCTCGCTGCGCGCGGGCTGGACGGGCCTGTTCCCGTCTCCGGCGGCCGCCTGCTCGATGCCGCGGGCGCCTTCCTCTACGAGTGGCGACTTCCCTCCGGACATCATGACGTCCGGCCCGATGATGCCGTCCGGGTGCTTTGCGAGGCCGGCGAGACGAGCGGTTTCGTGACGACGTCGGATCGCGAGGCGAGGCGCGTCCGAGTTGCCACGACGGAGTGGTTGGGCAGGCTCCCTTCGGTCGCCACGCTGGAGTTCGATCCCAGCTGGCTTCTAGGTTCGCTGGCCTCGCGTCTCGAAGCGATACGGGCCGAGCCGGAGCGGTATCACACCGACACCATTCTGAGGCTGTTTGGGCGCTCCTTTCCGGAGGTGGGCCGGATCCGACCCACGCGGCCGGACTCGGGGGCCCTCAACCGAGCCCAGCAGGACGCCCTCGAGCGGATGCTTGGAAGCGACGTTCAGTTCGTCTGGGGACCGCCCGGCACGGGCAAGACGAAGCTGCTCGGCCACGCCGTGGCCGAGATGGCCGATCAGGGATCGGTGCTCGTGGCTTCGGTCACGAACGGTGCCGTGGATCTGGCGGCGCTACGTGTGGCGGAGGTGCTCGGTCCCGGGGCGGTGCGCGCGAATCGGATCGTGCGGGTGGGGGCCGGGCTCAGCGGAACGGGAGATCCTACGCTCTCGCTGGAGGCGGCGCTGGAGCGGCGGCTGACAGGAGGCAAGATCGTCGCCGGCGTCGAGCTGCTGGAAGGGGAGCTCGGCCTCGGGCCGCCGCGCGGCCCCGAGGCGATGCCCCAACGGGCGCGTCTCCGCCGCGCACAGGCTGCCGCGCGGCGTCTCGACGACCGGGACGCGCTCGGGCGCGCGGGCCAACTGGCGCGGGACATCCAGGTGCAGGCGCTCCTGGTGCTTCGGCAGGCCGATGTGGTGCTGACCACGTTCGCGCGCCTCGCCCTCTGGGAGGAGCTCGCGGCGCTCCGGTTCGATTCGCTTGTCATCGATGAGGCGTCCACGGCGCCGCTGCCGTATGTGGCCCTGGCTGCCGCGCGCTCGTCGGGGCGGGCGGTGGCGATCGGTGACTTTCAGCAGCTGCCCGCCGTCGTCACGTCGCGCGGGGAGGCGGCCGCCCGCTGGCTCAGCCGCGACCTAGTCCGGGAGGTTGGCATCGTGACGGACGTGCCGGGCGAGGTATCGCTGCCATCTCCTCAGGACGGGCTCTGTGCGATGCTGGACGAGCAGTACCGCATGGCGCCGGCTATCAGACGCCTGGTGAGCGAGTTCTTCTACGACGGGCGGCTGCGGGACGCGCCGGAGGTCACGAGGCGTCCGCAGGTCGCCTGCCCGCTCGTTCTTTTCGACTCTGCGGATATGAGGCCAAAGGTCGTTCGCTCGGAAGGATCCCGGACGAACGCCGCCCATATCCGGTTGATCCTTCGCCTGCTGGAGGCTCTCGCGAGCTGTGGCATGGACGATGTGGCGGTCGTGACACCGTACCGGCTGCAGATGCGCAAGCTGAGGGAGGCGGTGCGTGATCAGCTGGGCAAGGCGGCGCCGGCCGGGCTCGAGATCGCCACGATCCACCGCTTCCAGGGAAGGGAGAAGTCCGTCCTCCTCCTCGACACGGTGGATGCCCCGCCTGGAACGAGCTGGTTTCTGCACGAGGGTCGAAATCCCGACCTTCCTCGACTCGTCAACGTGGCGCTCTCCCGCGCGCGGCACTCCCTGGTGCTGATCGCCTCCGTGGCGGGCCTCCGGCGGACGCTGCCGGCCGACGCCCTCATCAACCGGATCGTCGCCCGTGTGGCCGAGGAGGGCGTGTGCGTATCGGGAGCGGATCTGCTGCGGGGTGCCGATCCTGTCGGTCTGTGGCAGCCCGCGGGATGGAATGGCGAGGGCCGGGCATTTCCATCGAATGAACGCCGACACTCCAGCCATGACGTGTGATCGCAAACGAAAGTTTGAAAAAGTGCAAGGTCATCGCTTCCGGGGGTTGACCTCAAAAAATTCTTTTTGTATACTACATTCGTGTCCGAGGAGGAGGCACCAGCAAGACCGGATGCTGCGCCCTCTGTCACGGATCAGCGGGTCGTCCGACGTGGGGGAAGGTGGAAGGCCGCGAGGCTGGAAACTGGAAGTCACACCGCGGGTTGGACGAAGATGGTACCAGACCCGTTGAGTCTTGGAAGGTTTGCGCGATCGACCAAGACGCGGTTGACAGAACGGTGAGATCTGTCGGAAGGCGGGTCGATCCTCCCTCAGCCCCCGAACGCTCTTCGGAGCGGGCGGGGGCTGAGTACATCTGGGAACCTCTGCCTGCCGTTGAGGACTCCGTCCTCGCGAGACAGCGTCTCCCGGATCCTCCTCTGGTTGCCTGTCCGATGGTGCATGCCGCTTCGCCGAGCGCTGACTCTCGTCATACGTGATCCATGGGGCATCGACTTGGGGCTTGGCCCGGTGGATGCGGGTTTTTCAAAAAACTGAGCGTCGTCCTGTGGAAAGGGTGTGGAGAAAAACGTGGAAAACACGTTGCCCGAGGCTGATTCGGAGCGGGTACCGAGGAATCGCTTATCCACGACGGTGTGGATTGGGGTTGCACGGCCAGGCCAGACTGGGGTGGTGGTTGCTGTAGGGAGAGGTGGGGCAGCGGTCGTGTTGCACGCGGGCCTATCTTGGAGTACCGGAACTGCGGCGGCGGGCGCCGCAGAGGCGTACGGTGGCAAGGAGAGCGGTATGCGCGTCGTAGCCCAGCGAGTGTCGCGCGCGTCGGTGCTGGTCGGTGGCGACACGGTCGGGGCGATC
>JAPULH010000115.1 GCA_027295155.1 Gemmatimonadota bacterium | reverse complement strand
ATGTCCACGCGCTCTTCCGGTTCGATCACGCCCAGGAACTCTCCCACCCGCGTAAGGAAGCCCGGACGACCCTTGCTGAACCCGATCGTGACCTGGACCGACTCCAGGATGCGAAGCCCGTAAACCTCCCAGACAACCGGGAACCGCTCGCCCGTTTTCAGTCTCACACCAGGGCGCACGTTCGGCAGGGCCTCATCGAGGGATTCCGGCAGCGGCGTCCCCTCTTTCAGGATCATCAGATCCGATACATCGACCAGGCCCGGAACCATCGGGAGCTGGACCACGCCCTGCCGTGCCCGCCAGGCCTGCCTCCCTTCCAGGTCCACGACCTCTAGGCCGCTCACGTACCGGCTGGGCAACGCCTGAATGGTCAAAACGCCTTCGGGGTCGGTGCCTCGGACGGAGATTGGCTGCTCTCCGTTCTCCGGAATCAGGAACAGCGCCGTATGAGCGGGCCCCTCCAGACCTCCATCGGGGCTCCAAGCCGAGACCACCCGTCCGTTGGCGTCGCCATCGGGAACGGTGGGCCGGTAGGCACCCACGACCAGCATCTGGTCGCCTCTCCGGAAGCGGCCGACCTGTGTCTCCAATCCGCGCATGTCAGGGGCGTACGGCGGCGCATACCACGTCCTCGCCTCTCGCGGGGCGGTAATCCAACTCTCCGCTGGAATGTCCGACGGCGACTCCAGGAAGTCTTCGGGGAAGAGGTACCCCCTGCTCTTCGGATGGTGATGCCCCACCATCCGGCGGGTGTCCTGCAACCGACCGCCGAAGCTTCGCGCCGGGTTGTGGGTGCGGCTGTAGCCGGTGTTCCTGCCGTAGCGAATCAGGGTCTCCTCCAAGTCCTCCTCCCACTCCAGTCCCAGCGGATCGGCGGCGTCCTCACGGTTCTTGGCCACGACCCACCGAGCGAAATGGTCCGTCAGGCGATCGTTGCCCTCGAACAGGAAGAGCGGATCCGACAGCCGCCAATAGAGCTCCCACTTGCGCTCACGCTCCACCGGAGAAGCGCTGTTGAATTCGTTCTCGGCATCTCTGGTGAAGATGTAGCGCGGCGTCGTCCACTCCTCCCGCTCCTCCTCCGGCATGGCAGCGAGAGCCTGCCGAAAGGCGGCCTCCGCGGGGACGTAGCGGGTCCACACATGGAGGACGTAGCCGAGAAGCGCCGAGCACCACCACGTTTCCTGGACTCCGCACTCCGTGGCGACCCGCTCCGCCTCCGCCATGTTTCGACTTTCCACGAGGTAGTGGACCCATTGCCCAATGAGCCAGGGGTCACTGACCTGTTCGAAGGCATCGGACAAGGAGCGGATCAACTCGACGCGGGCCTGACCGACCTCGCGAAACTCAGCGGGAAAGTCCTCTGAGCCGTCGTCGCCGCCGAACCAGATGCAGATGCGACCGATACGCTCGTCGCAGGCCCCACCAGGCCGCTCCATCTCGACGGGGATGCGACTCTCACGGAAGCGCTCGAACTCCTCCTGAAGGTCATGGAGGTCCTCGACAACCTCAGCGGAGTCGGCTGCTGCGGATTGGGAGAGAACGCTCGCCGGCGCGAGTAGGAGAGTAAGGACCGCCCCCACGACCGCGAAGACGCGAGCGTCGAAGGGTCGAATGGAGGTTCGCATGGAGTCTCTAGGCGGAGGAGCACGTCACGGTCCTGACACTCTGCTATGACGTGCGGTACCCCGCAAATCGCACGTGCGGTCCTATGCGCTCGCCGGGGCTGCGAGGCGCCAAAGGCTCAGCGGTACGTACGACGCGTCGGGTCGGCGTCGAACAGGAGGACGGCGATGGAGGGAGACGCCTGCTCTCCAGCTTTTGAGCCACCCGTTCGGCTGCCGCGGTCTGCGAAGAAGAAGACAGTCCGAGGGGCGGTCGTCCAAGGGCTCCCGCGCTACCGGCGCGGACCCTGCGGGGGACGTCTCCGCGGAAACGTCCGGGACACTCGCTTCGGCTTCCGCTGCCGAGTGAACCGATCGGACTTCCATCCCGTAGTGGTCGGAGGGCCGGCGAGAGTTCCGGCCTGGGGTCTCAGGTAGCTTGATCTACGCGCAGCTGGAGCTGGACTGATGCGGAAGACCATGAAGTGGGTCGCACTGTTCCTGGTGACGCTGCCCATCCATCTGGTAATCGTGTTGGCGGTTATCGGAGTGCCGAGACCGCCGGCGATCACCGCCGAAAGTATCGGGCGGGTGGCGTGGGGACCGGTCCTGGCCGATGCCGGCGAGCTCTGGAAGTCCCGGGAGTCGAAGAGCCTCGTTGGCTGGATGCCGGACGGCTCGGGCCTGCTGGTTGGGGGCCGCCGCATGATCCTCGATTCCCGGCTCCACACGCTCTCGGATCCGGCGGCGGAAGCGGTCTTCCTCCCGCAGATCCCACGCAACGTAGCGGGCGTCCACGGCCAACTTGGTCGCGAGTACATGGTGCTCCAGTGGGATACCGACGGGGACGAGCAGCATCGCCTGTATCGCTGGGACTTGGGAGACTCGGGTCCCGTTCTCCTCACATCCGAATCCGAGCGCGCGCAGTTCGGCGCCTTCGAGCCAGATGGCCCTCGCATCGCGTACGTCAGCACGCGCCGAAACGGAGCGGACTTCGACGTCTACCTCATGGCCCCCCTCGACTCAGGGTCGGACCGCCTGATCCTAGAGGTCGAAGGGATGTGGGGCGTGGTCGGCTGGTCTCGCACGTCCGATGAGCTCCTGCTCGTCCGCGCCGTGTCGAGTCTGGAGAACGAGCTCCACGTTCTGGACATCGGCACCGGTTCTTTGAAGCGAATCACCGACGAAGCGGATGGTGCGGTGCGGCATGGCTCTCCTCAATGGAGCCGGGACGGAACAGCGCTGTACTATACCAGCGATCGGGGGACAGAATTTGCGCATTTGAGGCGGCTGGACCTTCGCACGGGCGAGGAAGCGATTCTCTCCGACGAGATCCCCTGGGATGTCTCCTCGATCCAGCAGACGGGCGACGGCGAGTTGATTCTGATCGCCGTGAACGAGGACGGCAGGACGAGGCACTACACCACGGATCCGCTCGGCGAGGAGATGCACGCGCTCGAGCTCTTTACGGATGGGCAGTTCTCTGCCGGGCTCCACCCTGCAGAGCCGCTACTCCTGGTCAACCACACCGACCTGCTCGGGGTAATTCGCGGTTATACGTACGATCTCCGGAGCCAGGAGCTCACGCTCTGGGCGGGCGCCGAGAGCTCGCAGAATGACATTCCGGCTCCGCGTCTCATCCATTACCCGACGTTCGACTCGGTCGGTGGCGAGCCCCGCTTGATCCCCGCCTTCGTATATCCGGGAGTGGGCGACGGCCCTCGGCCGGTACTGATCAATATTCACGGTGGGCCGGAAGGCCAAGCACGGCTCAAGACGGGGCAAGGTCCGACGGAAAAGTCCGGGATCACGTTGATCACGCCCAACGTGCGGGGATCCACCGGTTACGGGCGAACGTTCACGACGCTCGACGACTGGTACTTGCGGGAAGACGCCGTACGGGACATCGGAGCTCTGCTCGACTGGATTGGCGAGCAGCCGGATCTCGACGCGAGTCGGGTGGCGGTGATCGGTGGGTCCTACGGAGGCTACATGGTGCTGGCGTCGCTCGTGCACTACAGCCCGCGACTCCGCTGCGGCATCGATATCGTGGGCGTCAG
>JAPULH010000114.1 GCA_027295155.1 Gemmatimonadota bacterium | reverse complement strand
AAGGAGGAGTCGATGCCCTGTGCGACCACGCTTCGCGCGGTGCCCTCGACGACGAGTGACGCCGTATTCGGCCACAACCGGAGCGAGCGAAGCGAGTGGCGGTCGGCGCCAGCCAATCCCCATGCGCCCCGACAAGCGCTTACGCGCTTGTTACCGTTACGGCGGCGTGTGGGCATCTCCCTCGTTGCTGCTCCTCCCCGATACGCACGGTATCGCTTCGTCGCGCCGCCTTGGATCTGTCGGGCACCCACCGCAGGTGGGTCTGGCGCTCGTAACGCGACCCGCCAGGGTTTGTCAGCGGCCTGCTAGCGTGTATCCCGAGCTCTTCCGGTTGAACCTGCCCGTCGTCGGCGAGGTGACGATCACCTCGTTCGGTGTGCTCCTCGCCATCGCCTTCCTGGCCGGCTACCAGACGGTCCGGGTCCGCCTGCGGGAGATGGGGAAGGACACGGAGTTGGCGGGGGACTTACTCCTGGTTGGTCTCGTAGGTGGGATGCTGGGCGGGAAGATCTACTACCTGTTCCTCACCTGGGACCGCACGATCGCCGATCCGGCGGGAGCGATCTTCTCGCGCTCCGGCCTGGTGTGGTACGGGGGGCTGATCGGCGGCCTGCTGGCGGTGGCCTGGGTCATCCGGCGGAGGGGCGAGCCTTTTCTCCAGGTGTTGGACATCGGGGCGCCTGCCCTCGCGATCGGCCACGCGATCGGACGAATCGGCTGCTTCCTGGTGGGGGACGATTACGGCCGTCCGACCGAGGGCTGGGTCGGCGTCGCGTTTCCGAACGGCTATCCACCGACCACGGCCGGCAACCTCCGTAGCGACTTCGGCGCCGCGATCCCGGAGAGCATTCCGGATTCCGCAGTGCTCGAGGTGCACCCGACGCAGCTGTATGAGAGCGCGATGCTCTTCGCGATCTTCTTCGTGCTGTGGAGGCTCAGGAAGACGCCGCGTGCGGACGGTTGGCTGTTCGGCGTGTGGATGATCCTGGTCTCCGTCGAGAGGACCCTCGTCGAGTTCCTGAGAGCCAAGGACGACCGTTTCATGGGGCCGTTCACGCTCGCGCAGGCGATCAGCGTCATCATTCTCGCGGCCGGGATCCTGATCGTCGTGAACCGAAGGGGCCGCCGCGGGCGTCCGCCCGACGTGGCAGCCGCCTGAGCGGCCCGCACCGATGCCGGAGCTCCTGCACATCTCGGACATCCACTTCGGTCCTGCGTTCTTGCCGGATCGGGCCGCCGCGATCCAGCATGTCATCGCCCATCGCCGGCCGGACCTCGTGGTGGTGAGCGGAGATCTCACCCGACGGGCGAAGCGGCATCAGTTCGAGGCGGCCGCGGAGTTCCTGGCCTCCTTCGAGGAACCGGTCGCGGTGACGCCCGGGAACCACGACGTTCCGCTCTACCGCGTTTGGGAGCGCATCCTCTCGCCGTACGGGCTGTATCGCGAGTACGTGCGGCAGGATCTGGATTCCGTCTACCGGATCGACGGACTGACGCTCGTCAGCCTCAACTCCACCGGTCCCCTCCGAATCACCAACGGCAGACTCCACGGAGCTCAGTTCGAGTTCGCCGAGCGGGCTTTCGATGCGTCCCCGCAATCGGATTTCCGGGCGATCGTCACCCATCACCATCTCGCGTCTCCGCCCGACTTCGCTCACGGCCACGCGATACCCGGTGGCCGCAGGGCGCTGACTCGCTTTACCGACATGGGTGTCGAACTCATCCTTGCCGGGCACCTGCATCGCGCGTACATCGGCGACTCGTTGGACTTCCTTCCGAGCGAGGGCCGGGAGAGCGGAATCGTCATCGTACAGTGCGGCACGACGACCTCCTCTCGCGGGCGGGGCCGGGAGCGGCTGAAGAACAGCCTGAACTACATCCGCGCCAGCCGGAAGGAGATCCACGTCACGCATTATCTTTGGCGGGACACCGGGGGGTGCTTCCAGCCGCACAGCGAGCACCGCTTCGGCACCGCGTCCTCCGCTTGGCTGGCGCCGAGCGCAGGAGCGGGGACCGTATCGAGCCGAGAGGAAGGCACGTGACGTACTACCGGCGGAGATCACTGACGGACGCGGAGCGGCTTCTCGCAGGGGCCGCGGGAGCGGCGGTGGGAGCTATCGCCTTCTACCTGACCCGATTGTGGCTGGAGCGAGAGCCGCTGGAAGAAGGACCGCCGGGCGACCTCGAGATCGCGGCGGAAGACGAGGGAGCGGAACGCCTCCCGCGGTGATCGGTGTGAGGTGGCGGGCTCTGCTGGCCGCGCTCCCGATCCTCATCGCGCCGGCCATCCTTCGTGCCCAGGCGCCTCCCGAGCGGGAGCTGGTGGGGCTCACCTTCCAGGGGAACGAGGCGTTCTCGGACAAGGAGCTCGGCGCCGCGATCGTCAACAAGGCGACGACCTGCAAGACCTTCCTCTTCAAGTTTCCCCTGCCGCTCTGCCCCCTCACCGATTGGGGGATCGCCCACAACCGACGGTACCTGTCCGAGAAGGAGCTGCCGCTGGACGTCCTGCGCTTGCGCGTGTTCTACCGGCAGCGGGGCTACCGGCAGGTGGCGGTGGACACCGTGATGGATCGCTCCAAGGGGGTGGTCCGTGTGCAGTTCGTGATCGAGGAAAACGAACCGACGCGAGTAGTCTCGCTTCGAATCGAGGGCCTCTCCGGCCTCCCGGACAGCGCCGCCCTGGCGAGCCGTCTGTCGCTGAAAGAGGGAGATCCGTTCGATATCCTCACGCTCCAGCGCGGCACGCAGGCCATCGAGAATCAGCTGCTGAACATCGGGTACGTCAACGCGGCGGTGCTGGACGAGTACTTCATTCCCGAGGGCGTACGGGAGGCGCAGCTGGTCGTGACCGTGGTCACCGGCGACCGGGCCCGAATCGCCTCCGTGCGGATCGAGGGGATGGAGAAGGTGGAGGAGGCGCTGGCCCGTCAGTTCCTGTCCTTCCGGACGGGGGAGTACTACAGCGAGGAGAAGATCCGGGGAAGCCAGCTCGGCCTCCTGGATGTGGCGGCGTTTCGCTTCGCGAGCATCGAGGCCCAGGTCCGGGAGGACCCCGACACGCTGGTCGATGTGACCGTGAGGATCACCGAGGCGAACCTTCGGGCGTTCCGGACCGGCGTCGGCATGAGCACGACCCAGTGCGGCGTCCTCGAGGGGGACTTCGCCCACCGAAACCTCTTCGGCGGCGGGCGGCTCCTCACCATCTCGGGGAGGCTCGGAAACATCGGGGCACAGGCGCTGGACGGAAGCTTTCCGTGCGGTCAGGTGGGAGACAGCGAGGTCTTCCGTCAGCTCACCTACCGGATCCAGGCGGACTTCGACCAGCCGTACTTCATCTCCGAGCGCAACCGGCTCCTGGGCTCGATCTTCTTCGAGCGGGAGAGCGTGCCGAACATCTTCGTCAGCACGAGCCTCGGCGCGGCCATAGGCATCACACGGCGCCTCAACCCCCGGCT
This sequence comes from Gemmatimonadota bacterium, assembly GCA_027295155.1. Classification (GTDB taxonomy): domain Bacteria; phylum Gemmatimonadota; class Gemmatimonadetes; order Palauibacterales; family Palauibacteraceae. The sequence continues at coordinate 3,370 of JAPULH010000114.1, read as the reverse complement.
CACGGTGACCTACTCGTACCGGCCGCAGCTGACCGCCTTCGACCCGGAGTCGACAGACATCTTCTTCTGCGCCAGCTTCGGGATCTGCGACCCAACGGACATCTCGATCCTGACGGAGCCTCGCTGGCTCTCCCCGATCGTGTTCCAGTGGCTCTACGATCGGACGGACTCACGGCTCAACCCGACCAGCGGCTACCGGCTCTCCCCCCAGGCCGAGTTCGCCGCCGCCTTCACGGGATCCGAGTACCGATACGTCCGGTTCGCCCTGAACGCGGCCGCCTTCCAGCGTCTCAACCCGGACTGGATCTTCGCCTTTCACCTCCGCGGCGGGTTCGTCGAGCCCTCCGGGAGCATCACGTTCGGCGGCGAGGAGGAGGCGTCCGACGAGATCGTGAATCCGGCCAAGCGCTTCTACGGCGGCGGCGCGAACAGCGTGCGAGGGTTCAGCCAGAACCTGCTCGGGCCCACGGTGCTCGTCATGGACTCGGTCACCCAGTGCCCGGACACGCCCCTCCAGGCGTGCGCGTTCGCACTGGCCGATACGGCGGCCAACCGGTTCGACGAGCGGCCCCAGGGGGGCAACGCCCTCATCGAGGGGAGCCTGGAGCTGCGCTATCGCATCAGCCCGCGCTGGGGGATGGTGGCGTTCCTGGACTGGGGCGACGTGTACTCGGACCTGACGACCTTCGATCTGCCGGCGGCGACGCCCGGACTCGGGGTCCGCTTCTCCAGCCCGATCGGGCCCATCCGTCTGGACCTCGGGTACAACACTCTCGGTCCGCGGCTGCGTCAGGTGGTGGCGGAGCTGGAGGATGGCTCCCTCGATGAGCTGGAACTGCCGGTCGTGTACGATCCGGCTGGCTTCGACGATCCGGGCCTGTTTACGGAGATCTTCCGGCGGCTCCGGATCCACTTCGCGATCGGACAGGCGTTTTGAACGAACCGGCCCTCGGATGAGATCGCCACGGAGCAGGCTGCGTCGGGTGCTCAGGGCGCACGGCGTCGCCGCCACCTACCTGGTGCGCGCGCTCGGCGTGATCGCCGGCTTCGCGAGCCTCGGGGCCGCCGTGGCGCTCTTCCTCGTCACGCAGACGGACTTTGGGAGAAACGCTGTCCTTTCGTTTGCGGAGGACGCGCTCAACGGGGTGGTCAACGGGCAGGTGACGCTGGGTCCGATCCAGGGCGGGAACCTCCTCACCCGCGCCACGCTCGAGCGCGTGAGGTTCGTGGGACCCGATGGGGAGCTCTTCGTGGAGCTTGAGGGCGTGAGGGTCTCGTACAGCCCGTTCGGCCTCCTCTCGGGCCGCTACACGTTTCGACGGCTCTCGGCCGACCGCATGCAGCTGATCCTGCGCCAGTATCCGGAGGGCGACTGGAACTTCGACCGGATCTTCCGTGCGGATGAGGCGGCGGAGGCCCAACCGGAGGGTCCGGCGCTGCCGTTTCCGCCGCCCACGCCCTACCCGATGCCCGAGCTCGACGAGCAGGGCGGCACCCGGGTGACGATCCTGGATGGGGAGGTGAGGGACGGGACGCTGGCGCTGCTCACGCCGTGGGCGCACGACCTCACCGGCCAAGCCCGTGAGGCCGCGATCGACGCCGCGCGGCGGGGCGAGGAGATCTGGAACGTGGAGCCCGAGGGAGATGGCTGGGTGCGTGCGCTGCGGCTGGAGGGGCTGCGCGGGCGCTTTCCCCTCGTTCGGCTCGTCGAGCCGGGGCGACCCGTTCGGATCGAGCTGGAGGGCATGCGGGCCAAGGTCAGGGCCGTGCGGCAGCCGCTCGAGTTCCTCCGCTTCGACGGCTCCTTGGTGTTCGGCGACTCGGTGCGGATCGAGATCCGTCGGGCGGACATAGGGGGGAGCCGGCTCACGGGCCGCGGGTGGATCGCGAGCGGCGAGTACTCCGAGACGGGCGACGACACCGACTTCCGCTTCGATCTGGAGGGCGATCCGATCGGCTTCGCCGACCTCCAGTGGCTTCCCATCCCGATTCCGCGCGAAGGAGGAGGTCCGGGCGAGGTGGTGATCCGCCGGCAGGCGGGCACGGGCTTCGTGGAGCTGCGGCAGGCGGCTGTGAGCGTCCGGGACTCGAGGATGACCGGCGGCATGATCATCCGGCTCGGGGAGATTCCGCGCTTCGACTCGCTGAGTATGGAGGTGCAGCCGCTCCGCCTGTCGCTGGTCGATGAGCTGCTCGAGCGCGAGACCCTGATCGACGGATACCTGAGCGGGCCGCTCGAAGGCACGGGCCCGCTGGACGCGATCGACATGGTCGCCGATCTGGTTCTGGCGGACCTCGAGGGCGAGGGGGAGCCGTCCTACCTGCGTGCCGCCGGGAAGGCGGGCCTGGTGGAGCCCAGGCGTCTCGGTGACCTGGCCCTCGACCTGGAGGAGTTCGAGCCCCGCTGGGCCGCGATGGTGGGCCTGCCCACCCGCCTCGGCGGGCGCCTGAACGGGCAGGTCACGGTCGATGGCGTGCCCGGGGATTCCGTCCGGGTCACGATGGACGTCGAGCACCGCACCGGGGCGGGAGCCCTCTCGCGGGTGAGCGGCGAGATGCTGCTGAACCAGTCCGACTCCACGATCGAGCTCAGCGCCAGCCTCGAGCCCCTCCAGCTGACCGCCCTGGACGTCTACTTGCCTCGGGCGAGCCTGGTCGGGTTTGTGCGCGGGCCGATCTCGCTTGCCGGCGCGCTGTCGGATCTGCGGGCGAGAGCCGATCTGGCGACGCCCAGGGGCAGCCTTCGGTTCGACGGAACCTTCGATCTGGCGTCGGAGCGGAAGCGCTACGACGCCGAGGTCGTGGTCAGCGGGATCGAGCTGCACGAGTGGATCGAGGGAGGACCGAGCACCCAACTGGCGGCGGCCGGCCGCGTCAGCGGCGAGGGAACGGATCCGGCGACCCTGGAGGCGCGCTTCGATCTGGAGATCCTGCCCTCGGTCGTGGAAGGCGCCCGGATCGAGTCCAGCCTCCTGCGCTTCACCCTGGCCCGCGGCGTCGCCACGGTGGACACGTTCGCGATCCGGAGCGAGCTGGGCAGCATCGACGGACGGGGCTCCTTCGGCCTGGCGGAGGAGAGCCTCGGGACCCTGCTGCTGGACGTTCGCTCGGATCTGGCCCGCTGGAGCGGCGGGCTCGACGGGCCAGGCTTCGGCGGGCTCGACGGCGACGGGGCGCGCGGCGGCGGGCTGGGCGCTGCGGAAGCCACGAGCGACGCGCTCGGCGGCACCCTCGTTGCCCGGGGCTCCATATCCGGAAACCGCGCCCGGATCGCGCTCGTGGCTGACATCTCCATCCGGGATGCCGCCTACGGCGGTCTGCGGGCGGACTCGCTGAGCGGACACGTGCGCCTCTCGGACTTGCGGAGCCG
>JAPULH010000113.1 GCA_027295155.1 Gemmatimonadota bacterium | reverse complement strand
CGATCGGGAGACCCGCTCGATCTGGTTCGGCACCGACACCAACTACCTCGGTCGGGCGCAGCTGCCGTAGCCTGTCCTAATCTTCCGGCTCCAAGATCTCCTCGATGCGGACCAGCACGTCCTGAAGGTGAAGCCTCGTCTCCCGGTCCGTTCCCTTGGCGAGCGCCTGGCGGGCCTGCCGCCGGATCGTCTCGAGCTCTCCGCGAATATGCGGCCGGATGTCGGACTGCGAGACGTCGACCTGTGTAAAGAAAGCGGCCGCGGCGGGTGAGCTCGACCGGACCGACACCTCCACCGTCATCAGGATCCGGGCGCGCTCCAGGTAGCCGCGCTGGAGGTTTCGCCGGTAGACGCCAATGGGCTCACCGGTGACCAGCTCCGTCCACACGCTCGCCCGCAGGTCCGTCAGCATCTCGCCGAGGCCGTACGCCTCACCGCCCAGACGGGCCTCGCCCTCGATGAGGCGCTGCATGCGTCCCGGCTCCATCACCATGTTTACGACTCCGACCTGGATCCCACGCATGCGCTCGACCGTGCCCACGTTCTCGATCCGGGTGAGGATGCCCTCGTTCACGAGCCAGGTAGGTGGCTCGAACGCCTGCTCCGCGAAAAACGCCATGGCTCGCCGCTGGACCTCCCTCGGCACGAACTCGTAGACCGGTCCCTCCTGGTCGTAGGTCTTCCGTGTACGCACGGAGCCGCCGACGTTCGCCGTCACGTGGCCCATGTAGCGGTTCCACTGCTCGAGTACCTGATCGTACAGCTCGTCCAGCTCCGCGAAGTCCTCCCCCTCCTCGTACGTCCAGTCGAAGAGGTTCTGGACGATCCGCTCCAGGTTGGCGATCCCGTACGCGCTTGCCCGCATCGCGTCGTCCCCGATCGCTTCGGTCAGCGAGGTGGGATCGACGGCGCTCGGGTCGCCGAAGCGATAGATCGGGTCGTCGGCGTGCTCGAGGATCCAGCGGTTCAGCGTCGGCTCCTCCCCATCAGGCGTGGTCGCGCCCGGGATCGGCCGGTATCCCCACATGACGGCGTACCGGTCGTACTCGCCGACACCCGACATGAAGCAGACGCCCTCATCTTCCGGCTGGGCGACGTAGTTGAAGCGGGCGTAGTCCATGATCGAGGGCGCCACGCCCTTTGCGCACGTAAAGGCGGCGGAGCGGAGCGAGTCGACCGGGACAGCCGAGCTCGCCTTCATGTTGTGGGGCAGGCCCAGCGTATGGCCGACCTCGTGCGCCGACACGAAGCGGATCAGCTGGCCCATCACCTCGTCGTCGAACTTCACCGCCCGGGCGTCCGGGTTCGCCGCCGCGGTCTGGATGAAGAACCAGTTGCGCAGGAGGTTGGCGACGTTGTGGTACCACCCGATGTCGGACTCGAGGATCTCTCCGGTGCGAGGATCGTGGACGTGCGGCCCGAATGCGTTCTGGATCTCGGAGGGAAACCACCGGATCACGGAGTAGCGCACGTCCTCCGGACTGAACTCGGGGTCTTCGTCCGGCGTCGGTGGATCCCTCGCGATGATCGCGTTCTTGAACCCGGCTGCCTCGAACGCCGGCTGCCAGTCCTCCACGCCCTGTTTCAGGTAGGGGCGCCACTTCTCGGGCGTGGCCGGGTCGATGTAGTAGACGATCGGCTTGACGGGCTCCACCAGCTCGCCGCGGCGAAAGGCCGCCGTGTCCTTCGGCTCGAGACGCCAGCGCGTGATGTACTGCCGTGTCACCGTCTTCTGCTCGCTCCGGCCGTAGTCGACCTGTGACACCCTGAAGAAGCCGACACGCTCGTCCCACAGCCGCGGCTGCATCGGGTTGTCCGGGAGCAGCACCATCGAGTGGTTCATCTCGAGGGAGAGCGTGCCCGTGGAGAGGTTTGCCGGCGGCTGGCTCGCCGAGTACGTGAGGATGACGCGCACCTCGATGTTCCGGGGGAAGCTCTTGGCCCATTCCACGAAGCTTCGACCCTCGTCGAGCGTCGTCACCTTGAAGCGCTCGCGCAGGGGCCGGCTCAGCCCCAGCATCGGAACGTCCCCGGTGTAGAGCTTCGTCACGTCGATGACGACCGCGCTGCTGTCCTCGCTGATGGCCTCGATGTCGAACGCCTTGACGATCGGCTCGAACGTGGCATTGACGACCGCCTCGTAGATCGGAAGGGAATCGTCGGCCACGATCTCGTGCGACGTCACCCGGAGAAGAATCCGGTCCTGATGTCTCTGCCAGCGGATGGTCTGAGTGTTGTTCTTCATCCCGCCAAACCCAAGCTGCTGGGCGGTCCGGGCACGCCGCGACACGAGCAGCATCTCACGCTCCAGCATCGAATCGGGGATCTCGAAGAGGAGCTTCTCATCCACCCGATGCACGACGAAGAGGCCCGAGTCGCTGACCGCCTCCTCCGTCACCACCTCGCCGTACGGCTTGATCTTCTTCTTGTCCTCACCGTCCCCGGCCTCCTGCTTCGCCGCACCGGCCGGCTCGCTCGCGCGAAACCGGACCGAGCATCCGGCGAGGCCGACGAGCAGCAGGCCCGCGGCTACGGCGGCCGCCAAGTGTTTCCCCCGCTTTCCTGACGTCTGGTGCTCCATCGCTCCTCGTCTATTCTGCCGGTGCACGCTTACCCGCCGCCGATCGCCGTGGATCCACTTCGCCTCGGGTCGGCGGCCATGGAGAACGATCCAGCCGCGTCCCGCAGGACGGCCGCGACGCCTCCGAAGTGCATGGACCTCGAGAACCGGCGGAGGGGGACGCCGAGCCGTTCCACCGCCAGCCCCTCCTCGTACTCGACCAGGATCTCTCCATCGCGCGTAACGACGTGGAGCCGCGGGTGGTCGACCGCCTCCGCCAGGGGCATTCCCAGCCGAACGTGGTTGAGGAAGACGAGGGCAATCGCGCTCGTGATGCGGCTGGCGCCGGCCGATCCAATCACCAGGACTTCGTCGTCCCGCCGGGCGATCGTGGGCGCCATGTTGGACCGTAGCCGCGTGCCGGGCGGCAGTGCGTGGAGGCCGTCCGGGTTGAGGTTGATCTCGCCGAGGCAGTTGTTCATCCAGATGCCGGTCCCTCCCGGCAGCGCTCCCGATCCGTAACCCGCGGACACCGTGATCGCACACGCGAGCCCGTCGGAATCGACGGCGCTGGTATGCACGGTGGATGGGCTCTCGAGGGCGGCTCGAAGCTCCCCCCCAGCCGCGCCCAGGAGCCGCTCGGCCTCGGCGCCGACGTCGTGAGTCCCGTCCGCCAGCTCCTGCCGACACCGGAAGACCGCCTCCTGCACGCGGGTCAG
>JAPULH010000112.1 GCA_027295155.1 Gemmatimonadota bacterium | reverse complement strand
ACGTTCACGTCCTGATACAGGAGGGGCTGCTCGATCGAAGGCCGTACGCCGGCGCGAGCCGCCAGGTGAACGAGGCAGTCGATCCGGTCCGGCAGCGCCTCACGAATGCGAGCCCCGTCGCGGATGTCCCCCTCCACCAGCTGGAACCCCGGATGGCCGAGGGCCCCACCGAGGTTCCGCCGTTTCACCTCCGGATCGTAGAAGTCGTCGAAGTTGTCGAAGCCGATCACCTCGGCCCCGCGCTCCAGGAGGCGGTCGACGAGGTGGCTCCCGATGAAGCCGGCGGCCCCTGTGACGAGAACCCGCATCGGCTTATCGCCGTCGCGGAGGGTTCCGCTCGCCTCGCCTCGCCGATCCAGCCCGCTCACTTCGCGAGCTCCAGCCGCTTCACGTCGGCGTCGACCATGAGGCGGATCATCTCCTCGAACCCGACCGTCGGCTCCCAGCCCAGCTCCTGCCTCGCCTCGCTGGCGTCAGCGCACAGGTGGTCCACCTCGGCGGGCCTCAGGAAGGCTGGATCCTCGACCACGTGCTCTCGCCAGTCGAGGTCGAGGTGGGAGAACGCCACCTCGACGAGATCGCGGACGGAGTGGGTGGCGCCCGTGCCGATGACATAGTCGGCCGCGCGATCCTGCCGGAGCATCATCCACATGGCCTTCACGAAGTCCCCCGCGAAACCCCAGTCGCGCCGGGCCTCCAGGTTTCCGAGCGGCAGCTCGCGGGCGTGATCGAGGTGGATCGCCGCCGCACCGTGCGTCACCTTCCGCGTCACGAACTCGAGCCCGCGGCGGGGGCTCTCGTGGTTGAAGAGAATGCCGCTCACGGCGAACAGATCGTAGCTCTCACGGTAGTTCACGGTGATGAAGTGGCCGTAGACCTTGGCCACGCCGTACGGGCTTCGGGGATAGAACGGCGTGCGCTCGTTCTGCGGCGATTCGCGCACCTTCCCGAACATCTCGGAGGACGACGCCTGATAGAAGCGGATGCCGCTATCCACGTGGCGGATCGCCTCCAGCATCCGGGTGACGCCGAGAGCCGTGAACTCCCCCGTGAGAAGCGGTTGCTTCCAGGAGGTCGGCACGAAGGACTGCGCGGCCAGGTTGTAGACCTCATCGGGCCCCACGGCCTCCAGCACGCTCACGATGGAGAACTGATCGAGCAGATCCGCCTGGTGAAGCACGAGCCGATCGGAGATGTGCGCGATGCGCTCGAACCGCTCCGACGAGGAGCGACGCACCATTCCGTGAACCTCGTAACCCTTCTCCAGCAGGAATTCTGCCAGATAGGAGCCGTCCTGGCCGGTGATTCCGGTAATCAGCGCGATCATGTCGTTTCCCGCGTCCTCCCGAGGGTCGAGCCGCAGCCGAGAGTGCCTGCAAGGTCGCTGCCGGTGCAGCATTATGCAGCTTCGAGCCCCGATCCCGAAAGCCCCTTAGCACCTAAGTACATACGTTAACATACGTTGCCATCGACCGGCGCCTGGTCCGGTCCTTGCGCCTCGCCTACGCGCGATGGACATGAAGACCGCGCAAGGCCCCGACACTGCAGCCGAAGCTGGCGTTGACCTGCCGGCGGACGTGCGCGCCCTGCTCACGGAGCTGGCGCGGGCGCTCCATCGGCAAGCCATGTACCCTCCCGAGCATCCGGCCCTGCGCGGGTCGTCCGTCGCGCTCGCGCAGTTGGTGAACGAGGTGCTCGACGACAGCCCCGAGATCGCGATTCACGTGGGCCGAAATCAGCTGGCGGTCGAGGGAGCGCTCTCCGACCCCTCCAATCCCACCCTCGCGCCGCTCGCGAACCAGCTGCACCGTCATCACGTTGCCTCTCTCGCGCTCTCCAGAGAGATCGGCCCCGATGAGGTAACCGAACTCCTCGCCGCGCTGTCCGCAGACCCGGATCAGGACGCGGCCTCCCCGCTCTCCGAGAAGGCGTGGCGGCACGTGCGGATCACGTTCCTCCAGTACGACCGGCTGACGCTCGACGAGCGTGGAAGCCTACCGGCCGGCGAGCTCGGGGACGTGTGGCTGGCCCTCGCCCACTCCGCGTTCGGCGACGACGGGGTGGATCCCGCAGAGGCGACCGACGCCAGCAGGCTGGCGCGAGACATCGAGGCACGCTGCACCGACGACGCCTACGCGCGGAGCGTCATGCAGAACCTGCTCGAGGTCGAACGCGCCATCGAGCAGTCGCCCGGCGAGACCTCTGAGCTCCGGGAGCTTGCCTCGAACCTCGTGTCAAGCCTGGATCCAGCGGCCCTTCGCAGCCTGCTCGACCGGGGGATGACCACGGACGAGCGGCGGCAGCTCCTGGCCGGCGCCTCCAACTCCCTTCACGCCGGCGCTCTGGTCAAGCTGCTCCGCGAGGTCGCCGAGCTCGACGACTGCGAGATTCCGCACTCCGTCTGGATGATGCTGACGAAGCTGGCCCGATATGCCGAGCAGGGCCTGCCGGACCGGAGGTCGCACGCCTCGGAGGTGGTCCGGAAGCAGGTTCTGGAGCTTCTGGCGAACTGGGACATCTCCAGCTCCACTCCGTCCGACTACGCGAACGTCCTCGAGGCGATGTCGGCTGACCGTCCCGCCGAGACCGCACACGGCGCCGGATCGTCACGAACCTCTGTTGAGGCCGCACGGGTCCTTCAGATGGGGATCGAGGTGGAACGGGTCGAGGGGCCCGCTCTAGACGGCTTCTCCGAGATGGTCCGGGAGGGAGCCATCGCGGAGCTGCTCGACGTGCTGGAGGAGGCTCCGGCCGAGAACCCGGCCGTCCCCGAGCTGCGAGCGCAGCTCGAGAGGCCCGAGATTCTGGCATCGCTTCTCGATCAGGCTCCGCTCGACTTCGACGTGATCGATCGGCTGATCGCTCGCCTGGGCGTGGCGGCCGCACCACCCTTGCTCGATGCCCTGGCGGGATCGGAATCGAGGGCGGTCCGAAGCCAGCTGCTCCGCCGCCTGCACGATCTCGGTCCCGGCATCGGCCCCGAGGTCATACAGCGGCTCGACGACGAACGCTGGTTCGTGAGGCGAAACCTGCTCTCGCTCCTCGAGGGCCTCGGGGGATCCCCTGAAGGCTTTACGGCGGCGCCCCACCTGGAGGACGAGAACGAGAGCGTGCGCCGCGCCGCCATCAAGCTGCTCCTTCGCGAACCCCCGGAGCGAGCGCGGGCGGTCGCCGCGGCGCTTCAGTGCGACGACTCGCGGACCGTAATCCTCGGGCTTCTCGCCGCTCGCGGTGACCCCCCCGAGGATCAGGTGGGGAGGATCGTCGCGCTGGCTCTGACGAAAGAGAACTCGCGAGAGGTTCGCGTGAACGCGATTCGCGCCCTCGAGGAGGTACTAAGCGACGTGGCGCTGGAGGCGCTTCTTCAGATAGCTCGGGGCAAGCGACGGTGGACCCTTGGGCGACCCGTCGCAGGCCGGTCGGCCGTCACCCGGGAGGCTCTCGCGG
>JAPULH010000111.1 GCA_027295155.1 Gemmatimonadota bacterium | reverse complement strand
GCGCACTCGCCACCGCTGGACGATCGCCCTCGTCGCGGCGCTCGCGCCGGCGGCAGCCGCGGTCGCTCATCTCGCCCTGCCCCCCAAGGCGCAGGCCCAAGCATCGGACGCGGTCTACGACACGACGCTTTACGAGGGGATGCGCTACCGGAACATCGGCCCGCACCGGGGAGGCCGCGTCACGGCCGTCGCCGGCATCGCCGGCCGGCCGCTCGTCTACTTCATGGGGAGCACCGGCGGCGGCGTGTGGAAGACCGAGGACGCCGGAGTGAGCTGGGTCAACGCGGCGGACAAGTACCTCGAGTCCGCCTCCGTCGGCGCGGTCGACATCTCGGACTCCGATCCGAGCGTCATCTGGGTCGGGATGGGCTCGGCGTGCATTCGGGGCAACACCTCCATGGGCGACGGCGTGTACCGATCGGTCGACGGCGGGAAGACGTGGAGCCACGTCGGCCTCCGCCAGGCCGGCCAGGTCGGACGCATCATCGTCGATCCGAGAGACCCCGAAGTCGCGTTTGTAGCGGCTTTGGGCCACCCGTTCGGGCCCAACTCCGAGCGCGGCGTCTTCCGCACGAAGGACGGCGGGGCGAGCTGGGAGAAGGTCCTGTTCATCAGCGACTCCACCGGCGCCGTGGACCTCGCCATGCGGCCGGACAACCCGCGCATCCTCTTCGCCGGGATGTGGCGGGCGGAGCGCAAGCCGTGGACGATGATCAGTGGGGCCCGGGAGGGAGGGATCTGGCGCAGCAAGGACGGCGGGGACACGTGGAAGCGACTCGAGAAGGGCCTCCCGGACGGCCTGGTCGGAAAGACGGCCGTGAGCGTGTCGCGCTCCAACCCCGATCGCGTGTGGGCCCTGATCGAGGCCCCCGACGAGGAGGGCGGGCTGTACCGCTCCGAAGACGGCGGCGACACGTGGAAGCAGGTGAACAAGGAACGGAAGCTCCGGCAGCGGGCCTGGTACTACACCCACGTGTACGCCGACCCGGGTGACGAGAACACGGTGTACGTCCTCAACGTCCGCTTCTGGAAATCGATCGACGGGGGGAAGACGTTCGAGCAGATCCAGGTCCCGCACGGCGACACCCACGACCTGTGGATCAGCCCGGAGGATCCGCGAACGATGATCATCGGGAACGACGGGGGGGCGCAGATCACCCACAACGGCGGGAAGTCCTGGTCGACGATGTACAACCAGGCGACCGCCGAGATGTACCGCCTCTTCGTGGACGAACAATTCCCGTACCGCGTGTACGGGTCGCAGCAGGACAACAGCACGATCTCCCTTCCCAGCCGGGCGATGGGGGGCCTGACGCCGTACGAGGACTGGCGATCGGTGGGGGGCGGCGAGAGCGGACACATCGCGATCGACCCGCGGAACCCCGACGTCACCTACGCCGGCTCATACGGCGGGACGATCACCCGAAGAGACTACGGCAACCGCACCAACCGAAGCGTCCTCCTCTATCCTGAGCTCGGCATCGGCGAGGCGGCCGTGAACCTCACGTATCGCTTCCAGTGGAACGCCCCGATCCGTCTCTCGCCGTGGAATCCGGACGTCCTCTATCACGCCTCGCAGTACGTGCACCGCTCGCCGAACGGCGGGCAGAGTTGGGAGACGATCAGCCCGGATCTCACGCGTGACGACGAGACGAAGCAGGCGTACGCCGGCGGCCCGATCACGAAGGACAACACGGGCGTCGAGGTGTACGGGACGATCTTCGCGTTCGAGGTCTCGCCGCACGAACAGGGGGTCCTGTGGGCGGGATCGGATGACGGCCTGGTCCACGTCTCGCGCGACGACGGCGCCACGTGGACGAACGTCACGCCGGGCGAGATGCCGGAGCGGGGCACCGTCAACATGATCGAGCTCTCTTCCCATGCGCCGGGCCGGGCGTTCATCGCCGTCCAGCAGTACCGCGAGGACGACTTCACGCCGTACGTCTTCCGTACGAACGACTACGGCGAGTCCTGGGAGCTGCTCACCCGCGGCAACGGGATCCCGGGGAACCACTTCGTGCGCGTCGTGCGCGAGGACCCGGAGCGGAGGGGGCTGCTCTACGCGGGGACCGAGTACGGCATGTACGTCTCGTTCGACGACGGAGCCCACTGGCAGACGCTTCAGCTCGAGCTGCCCGTCACGCCGATCACTGACCTCCGCGTGCACGAGGGCGACCTGGTGGTCGCCACGCAGGGCCGCTCCTTCTGGATCCTGGACGACCTGTCGCCGCTCCGCCAGCTCTCGCAGGAGGTGGCGAGCGCCGCCGCGTACCTGTATCGGCCCCGCGACGCGTACCGGGCGCGCTTCGGCAACCGCTCGGGGTTCGGGTTCACCCTGGACAGCGTGCCGAACGGCGCCCGCTTCTACTACTACCTGGCGGAAGAGCCCGACGACCAGGTGGCACTCCAGATTCTGGACGAGGAGGGAGAGGTGCTCCGCTCCTACACGTGGGAGCCGGAGGCGAAGGACGACGAGACCGATGAACGGACCGAGCGCAGCTCGAAGGGCGACTCCCTCACGACCAAGGCGGGGCTGAACCGCGCGAGCTGGGATCTGCGACTGGAGAAGCCGGAGCTCGTGAAGGACGCGGTGTACTTCGGCCAGGCCGGGGGTCCGATGGTCGCCCCCGGTCGCTACCAGGTCCGTGTCACGGTCGGCGACTGGAGTCAGACCCGGTCGTTCGAGCTGCTGCCCGACCCTCGCGTCCTACTGACGCCCGAGGAGCGCACGGCCCAGTTCGATCTGCTGCTCCGGATCCGCGACCGGATGCAGGAGACACACAACGCCATCCGAAGGCTCCGATCGGTGCGGAAGCAGGTGAAGGAGAAGGCCAAGTTGGCGAGCGAGGCAGGTTACGGGGAGGACCTCACAGCGCTTGCCGACTCGATCGCCTCGAGGCTGACGGCGGTCGAGGAGCAGCTGATGCAAACGAAGAACGAGAGCCGCCAGGACCCGCTGAACTTCCCGCCCAGGCTGGACGCGCAGCTCGTCTACCTGTACGGCATCGTGGGAAGGGCGGACGCACCGCCTACGGATGGGGCGTACGAGCGGCTCGATGATCTGAACGCCGAGCTCGACGCCGTGCTGGCCGAGCTGCGGTCGGTGATCGACGGTGAGGTGGCCGAGTTCAACGCCGCCCTTGCCGAGGCCGAGGTTCCGGGGGTGATCGTGCCATCCGGCGAGGCCGAATCGGAGAAGGCAGCTTCAGCCGGCGCTCCGTAGCGGGGAGCCGAGCGTGCAAGAGGGATGATCTCATCGGATCCGGCCGATCGTCTGGCCCTCCAGCTGCGCATGAAGAAGCTCTTCACCGAAGGCTTCACCGTCGTGGACATCGCGGAGCCTCTGCTCTCGTTCGATGCCGATTCCGAGGCCACCGAGGCCGCGTCCGCCCTGGCGCAGAGCCGGGACCCGGTGGGAGGGGTGCGTCGAGACGGCCGTGTCGTCAAGTACGTCCGGACGAACGACCTGACCGGCGGCACGTGCGCCGATTACGCTCGCGAGATCGACCCGGACCAGGTCGTCCCACACTCCGCTCCCCTCGCCGAGGTAGTCGAACGGCTGGAGGACACGGAGCACTGCTTCGTATCGATGCTGGGGCAGATCGACGCCTTCGTCATCCGGGAACACTTCGAGAAGCCGCCCGTACGAATGTGGCTGTTCGGAATGATCACGATCGTCGAGACGTTCCTCACCGAGACGATCGCCGCGCTGTACCCGGATGACGCCTGGATCGAGCTGGTCTCGACGGGCCGCATGCGCAAAGCCCGCGAGCTGCACGCGGAGCGGCGACGACGGGAGCAGCCCGCCCGCCTGATCGACTGTCTCCAGCTCGGCGACAAGGCGCAGATCCTTCTCCAAGATCCGGAGTGGCGCGAGGACTTCGAGGTCACCTCCCGCCGGGACGGCGATCGCGCCATCAAGGAGTTCGGCTCGCTCAGGAACAACCTGGCCCACGCCCAACCCATCGTGCCCGATAACTGGGAGATGATCGTCACCGCATCGAGTCGCCTCGACCGCATCGTGAGCCGGATCGGCCAGGGCCCGGTGCCGAGGGCGCCCTGACCACGGGGTCGTCATGAGCTCCCGGGCCCACTGGGAACGCGTCTGGTCCGCGCGCTCCCCCGGAGAATTCAGCTGGCATCAGAGGCATCCGGCCCTCTCCCTGGAGCTCATCCGAGCCACGGGCGCCGGACCCCGAACTAGGATCCTGGACGTCGGCGGCGGCGCTTCCACCCTGGTCGATTATCTCCTAGCCGCAGGGTTCGTGCAGGTGGCGGTGCTGGACATCTCCCCCACCGCGCTCGACCTGGCACGCCAGCGGCTGGGCGAGCGCGCGTCAGGCGTCGGGTGGTTCGAGGGCGACGTGCGTTGTTTCGTCCCGCCGCACCCCTTCGACGTCTGGCACGACCGGGCGGTGTTTCACTTCCTGACCGGGGTGGAGGATCGAGCCGCCTACCGCGCCGCTCTGGAGTGCAGCCTCGTGGCCGGCGGCGAGGCCATCGTCGCGACGTTCGGTCCGGAGGGGCCCACCCGGTGTAGCGGGCTGCCGGTCGTTCGCTACGGCCCCGAAGAAATCGCGTCCGAGCTGGGATCAGGCTTCCAGCTCGTCGAGAGCCGCGAGGAACGGCACCGAACACCCGCCGGCGTCGAGCAGCAGTTCGTGTACGGCCGCTTCCGGCGCATCGAGGGCGGCGTTCCAAGCGACGAGGCGTAGACCGGGAGATGATCGTCCTCGAGACCGGGAGATGAGGCCCGAATCCTTGACTCATGAATGAGCGGCAGCTGCTGCGACACTTCCTCGCCGCGCTGGCCTACCGGACGCATAAGGCGCTGCGTGGAGCCCAGGACAGCTACCCGGACTTCCGGGCCGGGCACGGTCTCCGGACGCCGCACGAGATCCTCTGGCACATGACGAGCGTGCTCGGTTACGCGCGCACGCACTTCGTCGGCGGGGAGTACCGCCCGCGCATCCTGCAGGAGTTCGAGCGAGAGGTGGAGCGCTTCCACGGGATGCTGGCGGACCTCTCGCGGCAGCTGGAATCCGACGCGCCCCTTCGCAGCACGACGCCCGCGCGGCTGCTCCAGGGGCCTCTCGCCGACGCGATGACCCACGCCGGCCAGCTCGCCATGCTCCGGCGCCTCGCCGGCTCGCCGATCCACCCGGAGAACTTTATCGTGGCCGCGATCGAGGCAGAGAACGTGGGCCCGGAGCAGCCGGAACCAGTGAGCCCTGACGAGGCCTGGTACGACGCCGAGGAGGAGCCGCACTGAAGGTGGCCGCTGAGCCTTTGTGGTCGACACCGGAGACTGTGACACGAGCCCGGGGGTGTCGCGAGCACTAGCCGAAATCGATCTGCAGCCGGAAGATCCGGCCCGGCTGCGGAAGCCCGCACTGGTCGAACAGCACCGCGTTCCCGAGGTTGTCGACGCCGGCAAGCGCCCGGAAACGGCTCAGCGGCCCCAGCCCCTTCAGCCTCCACTCGCGCCACACCTGAAACGCCAGGTGGGTGTCGGCCTCCAGCTCCTCGTCGCGCCCCACGTCGGGGTTCACGCAGTACCGGCGCCCAATGTGATCCAGGAGAAAGCGGGCGTCGATCTCCGCCGGCAGGCGGGCACCCAGCTCGAAGCTGCCGCTCACGGCCGGCTGGTACTCGGCATGCCGCTCGTCCGGTATGGCGGGATCGTCCAGCCTCACGCTCTGCAGCGTGAGGTCGACGGAGGCGGAGAGGAATCGCCAGCGACTCGAACCCAGCAGCTCCACCCCGGTGCTCAGGACGCGGTCGCGGTTCACCCGCCGGAACGTCCCCTCCCCCGCCTCGGTCCGCACGATCGCGTCGGTGAGCCGCTGGTGGAACGCCACGCCCTGCAGCGTCCAGCTCGCACCGGACGCGGTGACGCCCGCCTCGCCCACGACCAGGGCCTCCGGACCGAGATCCGGGTTGGGCACGAAGCGGCCGAGGGCGCTGGAGTACAGTTCCCGCAGCGACGGGAAGCGGGTCCGGCGGCTCACGCCGACGTGCAGGCGCGTCGCACCCCCCGTCAGCGTTACGGATCCCGTAAGCTTCGCCCCCCAGTCCCACAGCGTTTCTTGGGGCGGCAGCCCTCCGGTCTCCGGCGTGTCCGATCCGTCGAGGCTGCCGCCGACGGTGATCGCTGCCCCCGAGCCATCCGCCCGCTGGCCGAACGGCTGCCGGACCTCCGCAGCCGCGCTCCAGAGCCGCTGGCTGAAGCTCGCCGCGCCCCCCGGATCCAGCTTCTCGTCATGGTCTGTGTCGACGAAGGTGAACGCCGTCGCGATCGCCCCATCTCCGAGAGCGTGGTCGGCGAATAGGCGAAAGGTCAGCGTACCATCGTCACCGTCCTCCCCGCCGACCACGCTCTCGTACGCAGGGCTTTTATAGACGTCTATCTCCGTGTGGCCGAAGTCGATCCCGACGCTCGCCGACAGGCGCCCCCGGCCCGCCCCGGTGTCGCGCCAGCCCGTGCCCCCCGCGAGCACGGTGACCCAGCGGGACGTCTCCGGGATCCGCCACAGCCGCGGCTCCTCCACGTGCAGTTCGGGAGGCACACCCCGCTCGGCTGAGAACGCAACCGACGAAAGCGCTGCCCACGCGCCGCCCGGCGTCTGGAGCCGGGCCGCCAAGAAGCCGTTCGCCTGCCGGAAATCGCTGTTCAGGCGGACGCCCGGCAGCGCCGGGTTGGGCTGAACGATCTCCTCCGGGATGGGCAGCTCGTTCCGCCTCCGGAAGCCCCCGCCGGCCCGCAGAAGTACCTCGGCCCCGCCGGTCCGGATCAACCCCTCGACGCGGGCGTCCACCGCTCCCCCGCCGGCATCGTCCAGGGCGGTGCCGAGGCGCACCCGCTCGACGGGCGCCCGCGCGAACGGCTCCCTGGCGACCTCCAGGCGCAGAACCCCTCCGAGAACGTTCGGTCCAGCCAGGAGCGAGGAGAGGCCCCGCACCATCTGGACCCGTCTCACGCCCGCGATCGGAATGAGCGAGAGGTCGGTGCGGTTGTCCCAACCCAGCGTGAGAGCGACGCCGTCCAGCAGGACCGGCAGCTGACGGGCCTCGGAACCGCGCAGGGACAGGTGCGTCTCGCCCCGTGAGTTCTCGCGCACCCGGAGAACGGGCGTGTCGCGCAGCAGCTCTCCGAGGGTTGGCGAGGGCGCCAGAAACGCGAGCGAATCCACGTCGACCTCGAACGCGCTCGCCCCCCCGACGACGAGCGGCCGCCCCACGCGCACGCGGAGCGGCTGGAGGGCTTTCACCAACGTGTCGGCGGGATCCTCGGCCGGCTGCCCGGGGCGCTCCGAGGCGCTGTCAGCGGGCGCTTCGCGCCGCCCTGCATCCTGAGCGTGCGTCCCAGCGGCCGTGCCGATGCCCAGGAGCTGCGCGACAAGCGCGGCGCGAAGGCCTGATCGCAACGTTCTCCGGATCATGGCGATCCTTTGCCACCCCAACGTTCTCCGGTACACGATGGTTCTTCGCCAACCAACGGTAGCAAAATGCGGCTCACCGCTCCACCCGGCCACGCACCCTCTGGAAATCGACGGGGGGCGGCTCCTATCTTCCGCCCCCGTTCAAGTCGGACCTTTAGCACGAGTGCAAGATGAGATGAGAAGCTCAGCCCGCCTCCAAGTCGCGTTGGCGATCGGCATCATTGGCCTCGTGTACCCAGCCCGGGGCGTCGCCCAGGTCGAGCCGGAGCTGCTGGCCGGGATGCAGTCCCGGTCGCTCGGTCCGGCCGGAATGAGCGGCCGCGTGGCCGACGTCGTGGCCGCTCCCTCCAATCCGAAGATCGTCTACGTGGGCGCAGCGACGGGGGGCGTGTGGAAGTCCACGAACGGCGGGCTCTCGTTCGAGCCGATCTTCGACGACCAGCCGGTGGCCGCCATCGGAGCCCTCGCGGTTCACCCGGCGGATCCCGACGTGCTCTGGGTCGGCACGGGCGAAGGCAACGTCCGAAACAGCGTCTCGGTCGGGAACGGCGTCTATCTCACACGCGACGGGGGCGAAACCTGGGAGCACCTGGGGCTCGACGCCAGCGAGCGGATCCCACGGATCGTTCTTCATCCGGAGGACCCGAAGGTGGCGTACGTGGCGGCGTTGGGCCGGGAGTGGGGCGAGAACGCCGAGCGCGGTGTCTTCCGCACGCGGGACGGCGGGAAGACGTGGGAGAAGGTCCTCTACGTAGATGAGAGGACGGGCGCCGCCGACCTCGTCATGCACCCCGACAACCCCGAGGTCCTCTTCGCTGCCATGTGGGAGTACCGCCGCTGGCCGTGGTTCTTCGAGTCAGGCGGGCCGGGCTCCGGCCTGCACGTGTCGCGAGACGGAGGCGACACGTGGACGCGGCTCACGCCCGAAGACGGGCTGCCGGAGGGGGATCTGGGCCGGATCGGCCTGGCGATCGCGCGCTCCGACCCGGACATCATGTACGCGTACATCGAGGCGAAGAAGGAGAACGCGCTCTACCGGTCGGTGGACGGTGGGCAGACGTGGAAGCTCGCGGGCAAGGGCGACGACGTCGGAAACCGGCCCTTCTACTACGCC
>JAPULH010000110.1 GCA_027295155.1 Gemmatimonadota bacterium | reverse complement strand
TAGTCGGCTGCGAATCTCCCAGGATCGCACCGATGCGCTCGGCGTCAGTCATGCTGCTCAGAACCTCGGCCGCCACCCCGCTCGCCTCCCCGGATCCAGCCGGGAGTCCGTCCAGCACTCGTCCTAGGAAGGCCTGGGCCTGGTCTCGCCGGATCCCCTCGAGGAGGACGCAGTAGCCGGATCCGAAGGACCCCACGAGGTCTCCCGCCTCCCGTCGAATCTGCTTGAGCAGCGCGTGCTGCAGCGCCTGGCGAGCCGATTCACCGGCGGTGAGCCTAACGAGCGCGAAAATGCCGCGCGCCGCCAGCCGCTTTCTCACCGCGCTGGCGAACGGCTCCTTCGCCAGCAGATCCGGCCCGCCGCGCCGCGCCTCCCGGCCCCGCGCGCCATCGCCCCTGGACGAAGCCACGGTGCGCCGCATTCGGGCCTCGAGCTCGGCGATGCTTGGGTGCCCGCTGAGCACGTCCGTGGCGCCCGCCTCCAGCACCCTCACGCGGTCGCTCGATCGCAGCGTGTCGTCCGATGCGAGGAAGACCGGGGCCTGCGACATGCTGCGGATCACCCGGCAGGCCTGCACCGCGTCCTCCACGCGCGAGCGATCCAGATAGACGAGGATCTGCCCGTACGCCTCTCCGCGCTGAAGGAGCTCGACGAGCTCGAGCGGCTCTCTGCCTACCGTCAGCTGAAAGCGTCCACCGGCCCAGCTCCGGACCTCGGCAGGCAGCTCTTCGGTCAGGTCAAGCAGATAGAGACGGCTGGCGGCCTCGGTCGGAGCATCCGTTCTCCGGCGATCCAGCGTGCCCGTAGGCTCGACAAATCCCCGCCCCACCGCGGCCTCCAGCGTTATTGGGGCGGCGCTCTCGGGCGGCGGGCTCAGGCGACGTGGCCACAGCTGGTAGAGTCCACTGGGCAGCCGCTCGAGCAGCAGGATCCCGGCAGCGGTCTGCACGACCCACTCCGTGGCTGCGGGCAGCGCCTCCTCCAGGTCCCCCGGCAGCGTCGCGAGCACGATCGAGCCGGTCCCCTCGGCCCATTCCATGAAGCGTGCGCCAGGCTCGGAGCCGGCGTGGGTCTCCCACAGCGCCGCGCCCGGGTCGATCCCGATGCGCTCGACGCCGCCGGCCAGAAGCTCGCTGAACTCCTCGTACATCTCCTCGGGCACCGCGGCAGAAAGCACGCGACGCTGGAAATCCGCACGGAAGGTGAGCAGCCGAAGCTGGCCGTGCTTCCAGGCGTCCTCCAACTCGAGGCCCCAACCTCGGGCTTCTCGAAACACCTTTGGGGGCGACAGGGCGCCGAGGAAGGCGACCGAACGCCCGGCCGATATCCCGGCATGCAGGAACTGAAGGACGCACAACAGCTTACCGCTTCCCGGAGCGCCCGCTAGGACATGGACGCCGGGGGCCATGAGGCCACCCCAACGTTTGTCCAGCGGCTCGATGCCCGTAAGCACTCTGGCGCGAGACCCATCGCGGAGAGCACCGTGAGGCCCCTGTGTGACCGTTATGGCGTTCATGACAGGAGACGTATTGGGCAAGAAGCGTTCCCACGCGATCCCCGCCTGAAGGCCGGGGGCATGAGGTCCTAACTACAAGTAGGACAGTACTTTCTAGCAACTCGTGGTGAGCGGTGAAACGTCGCCTCTGGCGTTCGCGGGACGCGCAGCGGCATCTTCGGGCGCATGCCGTTGGAAGAGTGAGAGGACGCCATGGAACGCGCCCAGTGTCTTGAGCTGCTGTACCCCGAACTCCAGGACAAGCTGGTGGTGACGATCATGGGCGCCTGCGCCCAGGAGCTGTACGACCTCGGGCACCGCGAGAACTTCTTCTACCTACAGCACGCGATGGGGCTCGCCTCGTCGATCGGCCTCGGGCTGGCGCTGCACCTGCCGGAAGAGCGTGTCGTCGTGCTGGACGGAGATGGCTCCGTGCTGATGAACTTGGGCACGCTCACCACCCTGGCCCGCTACCGACCGAGGAACCTGCTTCACATCATCTTCGACAACGAGAGCCTGCTGTCCACCGGCGGCTTCGACTCGCAGACGACCTCCGGCATCACCAATCTGGCCGCCATCGCTCGGGGCGCGGGGATCCAACACGTCGCAACGGCAGGTACGCTCATGGAGTTCGGTGAGGCGGCGCTGGAGGCGCTGGAGCGCGACGACCTGAGCGTGATCGTCGCCAAGGTGGACGCGGTGGGTCCGGACTTGTACGGGATGGATCTACAGCTGCCCGAGAACGCCTTTCGGTTCCGGCGGCACATCCTGGACCGGAAGCGGGCCTGACCCGCCGGAGGCAGGATGACCGTCTCGTACGAGAACTCCAAGATCATCTTCGACGGGATCAAGGCCGCTGGCATTCGGACGGTATCGGCCCTCCCGGAGACCTGGCTCGGGCTCCTCCTGCAGCGGGCCGAGGACGATCCGGAGCTGGAGCTCATCCAGGTCGCCAAAGAGGAGGAGGCGATCGGCGTCGCCGCCGGCGCCTACTTCGCCGGCGAACCGCATCTGCTGCTCATGCAGAACCATGGCTTCCTGGCGGCTATCAACGGGATCGTCTCCCTGGCGCAACTCTACAGCATCCCGCTCTGCATGCTCATCGCCCTGCGCGGTCACTGGGGCGAACCCTACGCGTGGCACACGCGTGGGGGCATCGTCACCGAGGGCGTCCTACGGGCCCTGGCCATTCCCTTCGAGTACGCCCGCGATCCGGACAAGGTCGCCACGCAGATCCGGGACGCCTACACCTTCTCGGAGAGCTCGCTCTCCCCCGTCGCCCTGCTCCTGACGCGCGATCTGATGGAGGACTGACATGTCCGGCGTGCTCGATCGGTTGATCCACGAGCTCAGCGCGGGGGCGCTGCAGGTGATCGATCTCTCCCGCCCGCTCGGCCCCGAGACGGCGGTCATCGAGCTCCCTCCGCCGTTCGCCCCCTCGCCCGGCGTGACCGTGGAGGAGATCTCCCACTACGACGAGCGCGGTCCCGCCTGGTATTGGAACCGTCTGGCTTTCGGCGAGCACACCGGCACCCACTTCGACGCGCCGATCCACTGGATCACCGGACGGGAGCTGCCCGACAACGCCTGCGACACGATCCCCGCCGACCGCTTCCTCGGCACCGCCTGCGTTCTGGATGTCACGGCCGAGGTCGCAACCGACCCGGACTTTCTTCTCGTGCCGCCGCTCATCGAGGCGTGGGAGAGCGACCACGGCCGAATCCCGGCCGGAGCGTGGGTGCTGCTCAGAACCGGGTGGAGCGAGCGGACGGACCCGGCCGCGTTCCTGAACGTAGGCGAGGATGGCCCGCACTCGCCCGGATTCCACCCGGCCGCTGTGGAGCTGCTGGCGCGCGAGCGCGATGTCCTGGGGCTCGGAGTGGAAACGGTGGGGACCGACGCTGGACAGGCGGGGAGCTTCGAGCCGCCGTTCCCGGCCCACACGATCATGCACGGTGCCGGGAAGTTCGGTCTCGCGAGCCTGTGCAACCTGGACCGGCTCCCCCCCACGGGCGCGATCCTGATCGCCGCGCCCCTCAAGATCGTCAACGGGAGCGGTAGCCCGGCCCGCGTCCTCGCGATCGTTCCCGCGTGAGCACGCGAGCCCGACTCGCAACGGGAGGAAGTTGATGCCCTGGATCCGTCAGATACCGATCGACGAAGCCACCGGGCTCCTGAAGCGTGAGTTCGACAAGGCGATCCGGCGGGCGGGGCGCGTCTGGAACATCCTGCACATCATGAGCCTCAACCCGCGGACGCTGAAGAGCAGCATGGAATTCTACGGGACCGTGATGTTCGGCTCGTCACCCCTCACCCGGGCCCAACGCGAGCTCCTCGCCACCGTGGTGTCGGCGGAGCTCGACTGCCACTACTGAACACAGGCGCACGCGCACGACCTCCGGGCCGAGGTCTCCGATCTTTACGACGATCCGGCGGAAGCCGACCGCTTCGTCCACGCGGTGGCGAGGGCGTGGCGGACCGCGCCACTGTCGCCCACCGACCGGGCGCTCTGCGAGTTCGCCGCCAAGCTCACCCACCGGCAGAAGGAAATGACGGCCGACGACGTGGACGAGCTTCGGGCGCACGGGCTGGACGACACGGCGATCCACGACGCAGCGCAGGTGATCGCCTACTTTAACTACATCACGCGGATCGCCGACGCCCTGGGGGTCGAGCCGGAGACGTTCATCCGGCCGTGGGGGGAGGACGAAGG
>JAPULH010000011.1 GCA_027295155.1 Gemmatimonadota bacterium | reverse complement strand
GAGCCCTCTCGCCGGAGATGGAGCGTGCCCGCAAGCAACTCGAGGAAGTCCCGGTCGACATCGTCCCGACCTTCACGATCAAGGAGATGATGGCCGGATGGTAGGCCAAGCAGGCTGCTGAGAATCCTGCAAGTCCCGGCCGGGTGAAACCCGGCTTCCACCAAGCACCACAGGAGGGTGCAATGATCGCCTGGAACAACGCACGTTTCGCAGGCATCGCCCTTGCCGGCACCCTGATGGTCGGTTCCACGGCTTGCTCGGGAGGAGGCGGCGGCGCCCCGGCCGAGGAGGAGCCGGCGATCGATCTGGCCGCGGAGGAGGCCGCCGTTCGGCAGGTCAACATGGACTGGCTGGAGCGCTTCCGAGCCGGAGACGCCGATGGCGTCGCGGCCCTCTTCCTAGAAGACGCGTGGACGATCGGAGACGATGGCCTGCGCGACGGACGCGCGGCGATCCTGGCCAACATGACCGAGGAGTACGCGGAGAATCCGGACGCCACGGCGGACTGGGGCGCGAAGCAGGTGTGGGTGGCGGCCTCCGGTGACCTTGCAGTCGAGCGCGGCTGGTGGACCTACGACCCCGACGGTGAGGGCGAGGCCGAGGGCGACGAGGGCGAGTACATCACCATCTTCCAGAAGGTGGGCGACCAGTGGATGGTCGTGGCGAACGCCGGCGCGAGCACCAAGCCGGACGACGACGAAGAGGAGTAGCTCGGCTCCACTCCGCTTGACGCTCGGATTCCGAGCGCCGCACTTTTGACCACGAGCCCGGTCGGGTAAGCCGGCCGGGCTCTTTCGTCACCCTTAAAGGAGGCCCGTTGATGAAGATCCTGCAGAACTCTGCCGGCCGCCGGTTGTTGCCGCTCGCGGTCGTTCTCGCCTTCCCGCCGGCCGCCGCCGCGCAGCCCGCGAAGGAGATACTCATGACCTCCCTCGAGGAATACGAGCGGCGGATGGAGGGGATCGAGAACTACACCATCGTGCAGGAGACGATGGGGTTCGAGACTAGCATCACCTTCGTACGGACGGAGGTGGAGGGCCGAACGGTGTTCGTGCCGAAGGGCAAGGAGGGCGCCAGCAGCGCAGGGATGTCGACCTTCTATAGCATGTACCCGAAGATCGCCGAGCGCGCCGAGCTGGAGGGAAAAGCATTGGTCGACGGGGAGCAGTGTCATGTCGTGGTGGTCGATCTCAGCGGCCTGGACCTCGACCAGGAGATGGCCATGGGGGACCGGGGCGACTTCATCCCCAGGAAGGGGAAGCTCTACGTGGACACGGACGATCACCTCATTCGGAAGATGGAGATGGAGGGGGAGATCACGGCCGATGGCAAGACCCGGCCCATGACCGCCGTGACCGTTCTTTCGGATTATCGTGAGGTGGAGGGAATGCTCCACCCCTTCCAAGTGCATATCACGGCCACCGGGCTCTCCGCCGGAATGTCGGAGGAGGATGCGGAGGAAGCGCGGAAGGGCCTGGAGGAGATGGAGAGGAACCTGGAGGGGATGGATGCCTCCCAGCGCGCCATGGTCGAGCGGATGATGGGGGGGCAGATGGAGAAGCTCCGGAAGATGCTCGAGACCGGCCAGTTCGAGATAACCACGATCACGAAGGAAGTGCGCGTCAACGAGAGCCTCGAGTAACGAGCTGGAATCGGCGCTCGCGTCCGAGCGAAAGTGTCGACCCGGCTACCCTGACGGCCGCGGGAGACCCCCCTAGCCGCACCCACTCGCTGAGCCGGCTACTTCACGGGCCTTACTCCTGCAGCCGGAGCACTACCCGCCGGTTCTGCTGCCGGCCCTCAGGCGTCGCGTTGTTGGCCTCACCCTTTCCGACGGCCTGTAGCCGACCCGCATCGACGCCGCGTTTCATGAGGTAGGCAACCACCGAGACGGCGCGCCGGTCGGGGAGCTCCAGACGCCCTCCCCGGGCGCATCGGACCTCCGTACGGTGTGATGCTTGCAAGCTGGCAGAGCTTCTGCCCGGCGCCGGTGCACGGACCGGCGACGTTCTTCACAGTTTAGGCCGCGTGCGCCGGATCGCGGCAGGCTTGACGCCCCCTCCGGCTGCCCCATCTTGCGGCGATGCCCCGCCGAAAAGACCTAGAATCCATCCTCCTCATCGGTTCGGGCCCGATCGTGATCGGTCAGGGCTGCGAGTTCGACTATTCCGGTACCCAGGCGTGCCGTGCTCTCCGCGAGGAGGGATACCGGGTCATCCTCGTCAACTCGAACCCCGCCACGATCATGACCGACCCGGACATGGCGGACGCCACCTACATCGAGCCGCTCACCGCCGACTGGGTGGAGCGGGTGATCGAACGCGAACGTCCCGACGCGCTCCTCCCCACGATAGGCGGACAGACCGGCCTGAACGTCTCCCTCGAGCTCTACGACAGCGGCGTCCTGGACCGATACGGCGTGGAGCTGATCGGCGCGGGCCACGAGGCGATCCGAAGGGCGGAGGACCGCGAGGAGTTCGCGGAGGCGATGCGCCGCATCGGCCTCCCCATCCCGCACGGCGGGTTCGCTCGCTCACTCGAGGAGGCGCTCAAGATCTCGGAGGACGTCGGCTATCCGGCGATCATCCGGCCGTCGTTCACGCTGGGCGGCGGTGGCGGCGGAATCGCCTACAACCACGAGGAGTTCAGGGTGGCCGTGCGCCGTGGCCTGGAGACCTCCCCGATCGGTGAGGTGCTGATCGACCGAAGCGTCATCGGGTGGAAGGAGTTCGAGCTCGAGGTGATGAGGGACGGAGAGGACAACGTGGTCGTGGTCTGCTCGATCGAGAACATCGATCCCATGGGCGTGCACACGGGCGACTCGATCACCGTGGCTCCGGCCATGACCCTCTCCGACACGGAATACCAGCGGATGCGGGACGCGGCGATCGCCGTGATCCGCGAGATCGGCGTCGAGGCCGGCGGATGCAACATCCAGTTCGCGATCGACCCGGCGGGCAGCGACATGCTGGTGATCGAGATGAACCCTCGGGTCTCGCGCAGCTCGGCGCTGGCCTCCAAGGCCACCGGATTCCCAATCGCCCGCATCGCAGCCAAGCTGGCTGTCGGATACCGCCTCGACGAGATCGAGAACGCGATCACGCGAACGACCATGTCGTGCTTCGAGCCGGTGCTCGATTACGTGGTGGTCAAGATCCCGCGCTTCGCGTTCGAGAAGTTCCCGATGGCAGACCCCACGCTCGGCGTGCAAATGAAGTCGGTGGGCGAGGTCATGGCGATCGGCCGAACCTTTCAGCAGGCCTGGCTCAAGGGGTTTCGGTCACTCGAAAACGATCGCTCCGGCTGGTACGCGGCCGACTCGCCGGAGGACGACGGGCTGCCGGACGAGAGCCTTGGCTCCCTGCGCAGCGCGCTGCGCACGCCGACGCCGGAGCGGCCCTTCCAGATCTACCGGGCCCTTCGGAGCGGCATGTCGGTGCGGGAGATCGCCTCGCTGACCCGGATCGACCCCTGGTTCCTGAATGAGCTCGCCGAACTGGTCGCCGCGGCCCGCCGCTTCGAGCCGGGCCGAGCCGGACCCAAACCGGACAGCGACACTGGCCCCGAGCCGGGACCCTCCGAGCTCACACGCTCCGAGCTGCTCGCCATGAAGCGCCTCGGCTTCGGCGATCTCGAGCTCGCCCGCCTGCGGGGCGTCCCTGAGGCGGAGATTCGAGGGCTCAGGCACCGCTTCGGCCTTCGCCCGGTCTACAAGATGGTCGACACCTGCGCGGGCGAGTTCCCGGCGGCCACACCGTACCACTACTCGACCTACGAGACCGAGAACGAATCGGTGCCGTCGGACCGTCCCAAGGCCGTGATCTTGGGCAGTGGGCCGAATCGGATCGGACAGGGCATAGAGTTCGACTACTGCTGCGTATCGGCCGCGCTAGCCCTCAGGGAGGAGGGCTACGAGACGATCATGGTGAACTCCAACCCGGAGACCGTCTCGACCGACTTCGACATCTCCGACAAGCTCTATTTCGAGCCGCTCACCCTCGAGGACGTCCTGGAGATCGTGGAGCACGAGAGGCCCGAGGGCGTCGTCGTCCAGCTCGGCGGTCAGACGCCGCTCCGGCTGGCGCGCCCGCTCGCCGAGCTCGGAGTCCCGATCATGGGGACGAGCGTGGACGCAATCGACGAGGCGGAGGACCGGCGCCGATTCGAGGCGCTCTGCCGAAGGCTCGAGATTCGGACGCCCGAAGCGGGCACAGCGACGAGCGTGGACGAGGCGCTCGGTGTGGCGGGGCGGATCGGCTACCCCGTGCTCGTCCGGCCGAGCTACGTGCTCGGAGGGCGGGCCATGAAGATCGTGTACGACGAGGCTTCGCTGCGTGAGTACTTCGGCCGGGCCATTCTCGCCTCGCCGGGGCACCCGGTGCTGCTGGACCGCTTCCTGGAGGACGCGTTCGAGGCCGACGTGGACGCCGTGGCGGACGGGGAGCGGGTGCTGATCGGCGGAGTCATGCAGCACATCGAGGACGCCGGCATCCACTCGGGCGACTCGGCGTGCGTGGTCCCGCCCTACCTGCTGCGCGATGAGGACATCGAGGAGATGCGAAGCCAGACGCGGGAGCTCGCCGAAGCT
This sequence comes from Gemmatimonadota bacterium, assembly GCA_027295155.1. Taxonomy (GTDB): domain Bacteria; phylum Gemmatimonadota; class Gemmatimonadetes; order Palauibacterales; family Palauibacteraceae. Next base: position 1,705 of record JAPULH010000011.1, on the reverse strand, counting down.
CTCGGCGTGCGGGGCCTGATCAACGTCCAGTTCGCCGTCTACGAGGGCGATGTCTACGTGCTCGAGGTGAACCCGCGCGCGAGCCGCACGGTACCGTTCATCAGCAAGGCGATCGGCATCCCGCTTGCCCGGGTGGCAGCGCGGGTGCTGGCCGGCCGCAGCCTGGACTCTCTGAACATCCCGGAGCAACCGCTTCTCCTGGACGTGGCCGTAAAGGAGGCCGTTCTACCGTTCGACAAGTTCCCCGAGGCGGATCCGCAGCTGGGACCCGAGATGCGCTCGACCGGCGAAGTCATGGGGCTGGCCGACAGCCTCGGCCTCGCGTTCGCCAAGGCACAGCGCTCGGCTGGCTCCTCGCTGCCGCTCGAGGGAACCGTAGGGATCACCGTGCACGACCGCGACAAACCGGGCGTCACTCCGATCGCCCGGCGCTTCCACGAGCTGGGCTTCGAGATCCGTGCGACCGAGGGCACGGCGAGATACCTTCGCGCACGCGGGGTCCCTTGCGAGACGGCGCTCAAGATCCACGAGGGACGGCCGAACTTGCTCGATCTCCTCCTCTCCGGCGAGCTGCAGCTCCTCATCAACACGCCGCTCGGAAAGCACGCGCAGTACGACGACTACGAGATCCGTCGCGCGGCGGTGGCCCGCGGCATTCCCTACACCACGACCCTCTCGGCCGCGTCGGCGGCCGCGGACGCCATCATCGCCCTGAGGAGCCGCAAGCTGGCTGTGTGCAGCCTGCAGGAGCGCGAGCGAGCGCGGCTGGCCGCCATCGAAACCCTCTAGCCGGCTGCTCACCTCTCGTGAGCAGACCAGGAGCCTGTCCGAGTAATGGGGCGAGCCGCGTTACGAGCGCCGGACCCGCCATGCGGCGGGTGCCAGTCAGATTCGAGGCGGCGCGACGAATGCGATGCCGTAGCATCGGGGAGGAACGCCAACGAAGAAGCTGGCCCCTCGCCGCCGTAACCCAAAGGGCACAGGGGGATTGCGGCCTCGTACTTCGTCACTCGTCGTCGAGGGCACCGCGCGAAACGTGGTCGCGCCCGGCATCGACTCCTTCTCGTTCCTGGTCTGAGCCTCGCAAGACCCCTGTGCGCGGCCGCACCCCATTACTCGGACAGGCTCCTACGCCATGGGAACCTCCAGCAGGATCCTCCCTTCGGTACGCTCGAAGATCTCGTCCAGCGAGCGGCCGGTGATCGTGAGGCCGTGGTTCTTCAGCCCCACCACGGTCCGCGAAGGGTCCTCGGCCCGGTGAACCACCTCGGCCACCGCCTGCGCCAGCTCGTACGTGCCGCATGGGTAGTTGAAGGCGGTGCACGGAACGCCCTCCATCCACCCGTGCACGTGCAGGATAGCTCCGACGCTCAGATGCTCCCGGTAGATCATCCAGTGCTCGATCGCGTCGACGGAAACCCGGCGTGGCTCGATCTCCGGCGGCACGCTCAGGAGCATGGCTCCGCGCTCAGCGTCGTAGCCGGTGACGAGCAGCATGTCCCGGCCGACCTCCCACAGATGGGACTTGTCGACGCCGCTGGCGCTCATCCAGAAGCTCCCGGCGTCGCGCCGGGCACTCAGGTTTCCGTAGCTCAGCCCCCCGATCCCGAACAGGTGTCTCAGGTGTCTGAGGACGTCCGGCGGGAGGACCTCGGCCAGTGGGAAGGGAACCGGCAGAAGGTCGAGCGCCTGCAACCGCTTCCCG
>JAPULH010000109.1 GCA_027295155.1 Gemmatimonadota bacterium | reverse complement strand
CGGGGCACCTAGGCGCTCTACGCTCACGCGGGTGCTCGCCTACGGCGGCCTGGGCCGCCTCCGGAAACGTGCCGGACCTAAGCGTCTATTTATTAAACGGTCCGGTGGTCAGAAACCGCCGGACCTCGATGGTGACGCACTCAGTCCTCAGCTCCGAGGGGCCGCTTGCGGGGTCCCCCGACGTCGAGGAAACCGGGTGAGGCGGCACCCTCTAGCCACCCCGCCGGATCATTCGCCAGGCAGTATAGGACGGCGCATGGAGACGTGCAACTTCCGCCCCAGAGCCTCTCGCTGGGCATGACCTGTCTCTCACCAACGCGCTCACAAAACTGGGCCGTCCGCCTATCAAGCGCTCCGGACAACCCGGAGAGTCTGGGTCAGTGGCCGCGCGAAAAGCGCAATCATGGAGGGGAGAACGAGCGCCCAGAGGACGAGCGCGGTGCCCCCCTGCGCGGGAGATGCGGTCGCCATGGCGAGGGTCGCTTCGTGGAGCGCGCGGAACGGGCTGGCGCTCTCGGCTCCGGCCCACATCGACCCCCGCACCGGTGTACGGAACACACCTGAAACGTGCAGGAGCAGCAGCGCGGTGACCGCGGAGAAGAGCGCCGTCTCGGCGAGGGAGCGCGCCGCCGCCGCGACCGCCACGCCGATGAGGTTGGCGATCCAGAGCGACACGGCCAGAGCAAACCAAACCTTCGTGAGCCCTACCGCAGACGCCCCTCCCGCGAGGCCGGCAACCGCTAGAGCGGGAGCGAGCTGCAGCGCGTCGAGGAGGCTCCCCGCTATGGCCCGCTGAAGCAGATAGACTGCTGGAGACAGCCCGGAACGAAGAACCCGTTCGAGCAGCCCGGCCTCGGCGTCGCGCACGAGGGGGATCGCCGAGCCGAAGGTGCCGGAGAGCACGAAGAGGACCGTGTAGACGGCGGCGGCATGAAAGGCGGGAGCGGCCCCCAGCGCGATGGGCGTTACGAGGAGCAGCGGCACCGCGACGTTCAAGAAGAACAGGCGCCTCCGGGCCAGCGCGGACCGGAGCTCCAGCTCCACGACGAGGAGGCTCACGAGTCGAGTTCCTCGCCAGTGAAGTGGCGGAAGACTTCGGCCAGACCGGGCTCGCGAACGACCACTCCGGAGATGCGGGCGCCCGCAGCGACTAATGCGGTCCACACATCAGGAAGTGCAGCCTGGCCCCTCGTCGTCTCCAGCACGAGCTCTTTTCCGTCCCGAACCAGCTCGACCTCCGGGCCAAAATCTTCCGGGAGCCGGTCCGGGCGCGCCTCTAGTGTGATCTCCAGACGAGTCAGCGAGCCCACGGTGGCGAGGAGCTCGTGCAGCGGGCCCTCCGCGATCACGCGCCCCCGATGCACAACCACGATGCGGTCAGCGATGTCGGTGAGGAAGTGGAGATCGTGGCTCGCGACAGCGACACCCGATCCTTCTCCCCGCCGCACGCGAAGGAGCCGAGCCAAGGCGTCCCGGGACCCGGCGTCGAGCCCGGCGGTGGGCTCGTCGAGCAGCACGAGACGAGGCCGGTGGGCCAGGGCCTCCACCAGAAGCAGCTTGCGCCTGGCGCCGAACGAATAAGTCGAAACGCGGTCGGCGGCCTCGTCGTTGAGGCCGAGAAGGTTCACGTGCTCGGCCACCGCCTCTGATGCTGCCCGCCGGCCAAGCCCCGCGGCCCGGGCAAAGAAACACGCGTTGTCCAGCCCGGAGATGGCTTCGAAGTGCGCCGTTTCTTCGCCGACGTAGCCGATGGCGACCCTGCCGTCCAGCCCACGTGGGGACGGAAGCATGACCGTGCCCTCCGTCGGCGTTAGCTCACCCATCAGGAGACGTAGGAGGGTGCTCTTCCCCGCGCCGTTTCGACCTACCAGCCCGACGATTTCGCCAGGACACACCTCTAGGTCCACCTGCACCACCGAAGCAGACGCGGAGCCGTAGCCAAACGTCACTCCACGCGCTCGAGTCAGCGGAGCAGACGAAGCGGCGGTGCCCCCGTCCCCTAGGTCGAGATCGCTCGCAGCGGGGTGCTGCGGATCGATCACATGCCTTCGAGTCCGAGGTCTGTGCGCGCCTGGTCCATCACCGCCGGCGTGACCACGTCGATGTCACGCTCCCTGGCGTAGTCTGCGTATATCCGTTTGACCATGCCCCGCACGAACGAGGGCACCCGTCCGAGCCGGTCGGTCGCCTCCTGCGACCAGATAACCCCTGACGGAGCGGCCGAGGGACTCTCGGGCCGGCCGGCCTCGCTCCCTTCGGCGGAAGCCGCGACTTCGGCGAACGCGTCCTCGCGCGGGTCCTCCAGGTTGGTGCGTGTTTGTTGAAAGGGCTGCGCCGGCACTGTGCGCCCGCCGATCTCGACGCCGAGCGACGTGACGAGTTGCGTCTCCATCGGATTCGTGAGCATCGCGATCTCTCGGCCACACGCGCCGCAGGCGAAGATCACGGTAAGCGTCCCGTCTCCCGGAAGCTTGCGCTCTCCGAAGTCCATCACCTCGTCACACTCGAGACAGAGAAACTTCACTTGCTCGCCTCCCGCCCGCCCGGACCGCGCTCCACGCGCTCGGCGAGCTCGGCAAAGGCGCGTGATGCGTCCGAGTCGCCGTCCGCGCCGGGCGGCTCGCCCTGGTCGGTCGCCGCACCGAACGCGGGATCGAAAGGGATCTCCGCCCAGAGATCGAGTCCGATCGAGCGCGCGAGCTCGGCGACCCCCGGGCCTGAGAAAAGCGGGAGGGACGCGTCGGCACCGGGCCCGGCGTACCCCGACATGTTGCCCACGAGCCCGGCGCACGCGACTCCGGCGTCCCGGATCTGCGCGGCCGAGCGCGCCACCACTGCGGCCGCGACCCGCGACGGGATCGTGACCAGGATGAGCTGGTCCGGCTTCGGCACGAGATCTAGGAACCTCCCGATCTTGTCGGTACCTGGAGGGATGTCCACGAGCAGGTAGTCCAGGTCACCCCAGACCACGTCCGAGAGGAACTCCCGCAGGGTGGCGGTCTCGGTGAGCCCCTGCCACACGAAGCGGTCCCCGTCCGGGCCCCTCCACCGGAGCGGCGCCCCCTCCTCGAGGAGGAGCTCGGTCGAGATCCCCTTCACGCCCGCCACGCCTTCGGCCGGCGCGACCCCGTCGGGCAGGTCCCCCAGCCGCTTGCCCACAAGGCCGAGCATGTGACCCAGCGAGGGTCCGTTGAGATCGGCGTCGACGACCCCCACCCGCGCTCCGCGACCGGCGAGCGCAACCGCGAGGTTGGCGGTCACGGCGCTCTTCCCTACCCCTCCCTTGCCGCTCCCCACCGCCACCACCGCCCCTACGCGAGCCAGGCGGGCCGCTAGACGCTCGAGCTGCTCCTCGACCTGCTCGGGGATCCCGGAGCGTGTCGGACCCGTGACCTCGGCGTAGCCCCTGACCTTCCTCTCCGGAGCGTCC
>JAPULH010000108.1 GCA_027295155.1 Gemmatimonadota bacterium | reverse complement strand
GCGCGAAAAGCCGCGTCGTGTGGGAAGATCCTGCAACGGGGCGGGTCTAGGGGGTGCCTTTTAATCCGTAGGTCGTGGGTTCGATGCCCACCCCGGTCACTAAGCAATACAAAGACTTACAGCGTTGTCCACATCGACTATCGCAGCCGATGGGAACGGATTTGGGAACAAATGGGGCTAGTCCAAGGCGGACTGGCCCTCTTTTCTTTGGGTGGCTTGCGACTCTGAGACCGCGAGATCCTCCGGGAGGTGGTGACGGGGACGGGCGAGTCACGGGCGCTCACCGAGTACCAGCACGACCCGCTGGGCTTCGTGGTGGACGTGCTCGGCGTCCGCCGCGAGACGCTGGTCTGGAGCGAGAACGAGGGCTACGAGAACCACAAGGCCGACCGCACCGAACTCGGTGAACCGACTGCGCCCGCCCCCCCGTTCGCTCGCCCCCTGCCGGCCCGCTAGGTTGATGCCACGATGAAGGACCTATCGGACTTCCAGCGCCGCCGGGGCGAGGCGGAGAAAATCGACCTCAGCTCCGTCGACGTCGACCGGATCCGCCAGCTGATGCGCTGGGGTTTCTGGGTCCTGGCGCTAATCCTGGTCTGGGCGGGGCTGAGCTGGTCGCGGGGTTTCTACACCGACTGGCTCTGGTTCCGCGAGCTCGGCTACGAGGCGGTGCTGGTCGAGATCGTGACGACCCGGATCGTCCTCTTCGCGCTCGCGGGCGCCCTCTTCCTGGGCCTCGGGCTCGTCGGCCTGCGTGCCGCCGCCCGGTCCACCGACCGGCCGCCGCTCCCGAACGCGCCGATGGAGGAGCTGGACTACCACTTCGTCCACAAGTACCTGGTCCGGGGCGCGGCCGTGGCCCTCCTGCTGGCCGCCGTGGTTCTGGGCCTGTATGCGGGCTCGGAGTGGGAGACGGTCCTACTCGCCCTGAACGCCGTCCCGTTCGGAGAGTCGGACCCGATCTTCGGCCGGGACTTCGCTTTCTACATCTTCACGCTTCCGGCCCTGCGCCTGGCGCACGGCTGGCTCCTGACTGCGGTTGTGGGCCTCGGGCTGATCCTCGTCGGCTTCCGCTACGTGACGGGCCACCTTCGGGGCGATCCGGCGCTCCTCGGAGGCGGAGCGCGGAAGCGGCTGGCCGTGCTGGGCGCGGCGATCTTCCTGCTGATCGCGGCCGGACACTGGCTGGGGCGCTACGAGCTCCTGTTTTCGCCCACCGGGACGGTGTTCGGCGTGGGCTACACGGACGACCACGTGCACCTGCCGGGCCGCACGCTGCTGGCCGTCGTCGCCTTGGCGACCGCGGGGTTCGTGTTCGTTGGCGGCGTCTTCTCCCGCGGACGTCGGTGGATCGTCTGGCCCGCCGCCGGCTGGTTCGCCCTCTGGATCCTGGTGGGAGTCGCCGCGCCCGCGGCGGTGCAGCGGCTGCGGGTGGAGCCGAGCGAGCTGGCGCTCGAGCGCGACTACCTGGCCAGCAACATCGCGTTCACGCGCCGGGCATTCGGGCTGGAAGGCCTGGTGTCGCGCGACCATCCGGCCCGCGGCGCGATCGAGGGGGAGACGGTCGCCGGCAACCGCGGGACGATCCGGAACATTCGGCTATGGGACGAGGGCCCGCTGCTCCAGAGCTACAACCAGATCCAGTTCTTCCGCCTCTACTACGACTTCGTGGCCGTGCACACCGACCGCTACACAGTGGACGGCGAGCTGCGGCAGGTGATGCTCGCCACGCGCGAGCTGTCGGCCGAGAAGCTCCCGGCCGAGGCGCAGCGCTGGGTGAACCGGCGCCTCCAGTTCACCCACGGCTACGGGGTGGCCATGAGCCCCGTGACCGAGGTCCAGGCCGGCGGGCGGCCCGCCTTCCTGATCCGCGACGTCCCCCCGGTCGGCCAGATCCCGCTCGAACGTCCCGAGATCTACTACGGCCTCCAGAGCCTGGACTTCGTGATCGCACGCACCGGGATGCAGGAGTTCAACTACCCGGGTCCCGAGGGGCCCGAGTACACGCGCTACACGGGGAGCGGCGGGGTGCGGCTGAGCTCGTTCCTCCGCCGGCTCCTCTACGCCTGGCAGTTCGGCGACCTGAACATTCTGATCACCGGCGAGGTGGGACCCGAGAGCCGCATCCAGTACCGCCGGACGGTGACTGAGCGCGTGGGCGCGATCGCCCCGTTCTTGATGCGGGACAGCGAGGCGTACGCCGTGGTCGCCGACGGCCGCGTGTCCTGGATCCAGGACGCCTACACGGTCACGCACCGCTACCCCTACGCGACGCGGTGGGACGGCCGGTTCAACTACATCCGGAACAGCGTGAAGGCGGTGGTGGACGCCTACGACGGGAGCGTGGACTTCTACATCTTCGACCCCGACGACCCGCTGGCCCTGACCTACCAGGCCATCTTCCCGGGGCTCTTCAAGTCGCGGGAGGAGTTCCCGGAGCACCTGCGCGCGCACGTCAGGGTGCCCCTGGACCTGTTCACCGTGCAGACGCAGATGCTGCTCCAGTACCACATGCGGGACCCGGTCGTCTTCTACAACAAGGAGGACCAGTGGGATGTGCCGGTCCAGACCTCCTTCGGCCAATCCAATCCCCTCGAGCCGTACTACATCGTGGCCCGGCTGCCGGGCGAGGAGGCGGAGGAGTTCCTGCTGATCCAGCCGTTCACGCCCGACAAGCGGCACAACCTGGTGGGGTGGATGGCGGCCCGGAACGACGGCGAGCACTACGGCGAGCGGATCCTGTTCCGGTTCCCGACGGGGCGGCACGTGGACGGCCCCAACCAGATCGAGGCGCGGATCGACAACGATGCGGTGATCTCAGAGCAGTTCACGCTCTGGGGCCAGGTGGGCTCGGAGGTGATGCGGGGGATCCTCCTGGTCATCCCGATGGGCGACGCGGTGCTCTACGCCGAGCCGGTCTTCCTGAAGCCGGAGACGCTGGAGTTCCCGGAGCTCCGCCGTATCATCCTGGCCGACGCCCGTCAGGTGGTGATGCGGCCGACGCTGGACGCCGCCGTCGCCGCGCTGACCGGGGAGCTGCCCGCCGTCGCACCGGTCGCCGAGGCCGCCGTGCCGGGGCCGGAGGAGGCGGCGGCGGAACCGGCTGCGGCGGCCCCGGAGCTCGTGGACCAGGTCCGCGAGGAGCTCCGGGCGACGATCGAGAGGCTGGAGGCACTGCTGGATCGGTTGGAGGGGGGCGGGGGGTGAGGGGGTGGGGCGGATCTCCTCACCTGGTACGGCTCGGCTTTGGCGCCCTCCCTCTGGCGACACCGAAAGAGGGCTCCGGCGTCGCCGCGCTGCGGTGCGTGAGTTCATGGTCGCGCGGGCGCGCGATCACACTCATTCCCCACTGGCCTGCATCTCCGCCCCGCCAAGGGGCTTAGGTTACATAATGGGTATTCTGTAGACCAGGGCGATAGGGACTCAGCTGCCCCACCTACCTCATCGGCAGGCCGCGATGCCGAGCCAGAGCTGGTGGCGCTGAGTGGGTGCCTAAGTGTATAGGGGAAGCCGGGCTTACGAAGGCCCCCCTCAGGTCCCATCGCCCGGACCGCCCACGACAGAAAGCCACCGCCCCGTGAGCGTGTGTGGGTCTGGATCGTTCAGCCGGTAGAACAGCTCGTCGTGAGCATCCATGCATTCACTCTAGCGGCCCGCGTCAACCCACTCTCAACCGCGCCGCGCTCCACGCTCCTGATCTCGTCCTCGTAGGACAGCACCGTTGCGCACGGTTGGGGTGTTGGTTCTAGCTTGGCAGACATGGCTACCATGCGAATGAGTCCTTCTTGAACGGCTCTCGCCCCAGCGGATGATGGAGACCCGAACCGGCACCCGATAGAGGAGGATACTCGCAATGCAAGGCGTGATGAACGGCGGCATGATGGGTTGGGGCGGTTGGGTGATGATGCTCGGAGGGATCGTGATCGTACTCATCGTCCTGGGACTGGCCGGGTACGGTTTGGTGCGGCTAATCCAGGACGCTGGACGCCAACGAGACCGGCAGGATAGGAGAGATTAGATGCGATCCGCTGAAAACCCCGGGCACACGCGGTGGGGGCCGCCCCTGCCTGCATCTGGCCCCTCCACGCTCCTGATCACGTCCTCGTAGGGCATCTTCGTCCGAGGCTCCATCTGCCATCCTCCGCCGAAACTCGGGTCCTCACGATTCCGTATGAAGGGGCGTGTTGCGGCCCCTCGGCCACCCAGCACACTTCCGACCCCACAGCGAACATGCAAGGACACGGAGTCATCGATGACACAAGCCATCGCCGAGATGATCGGAGCGATTGTGATCATACTCGTGATCGGCACCTTCATCCTCCTCTTCCCGCTGAGCCGCCGCCTCGGGAGGGTTCTGGAAGAGTGGATCAAGCTCCGCCAGGAGACGTCACCGGACCGCGACACGCTGGCGCGCCTGGAGAACGAGGTGCGAGAGTTGAGGCAGTCTGTCGAGGGAGGGGATCAGAGGATGGGGCTGCTGGCCGAGCGCCAGGACTTCATGGAGTCGTTAGTCGAGGCGAAGAAGACGGCGGCGCTGCCCCCCGAATAGAGGCTGTCGCCGACCTCAGCACCCGGCTTCGGAAGCGGCTAGGTTATCGCACCCCGGAGGAATGTTCCGGTTCTGGACGGTTCCTTCGGGGCCGCCTCGCTTTCTACCGAAAGCGATCTGTAGCCCGCTTCTAGGCTCGCTTCGGCGTAGCCGAGCGCAGGGACGTTAAGGCGGCATCGAGGAACGCCATCCATGACCGACGTTGACGAGACCATCCGGGCCTATGACCGGGTTGCCCAGGCATGGCGGGACGCGCGAGTAGCTG
>JAPULH010000107.1 GCA_027295155.1 Gemmatimonadota bacterium | reverse complement strand
TTGGGGTGCGGGGATCTATCTGCGCATGGCGCTGGCGGATATCGGGTCCGCTCGAACCTACCGGGCGACGATCGAGCTCGATGACGAGACGCTCGAGCTCGACGTGACCAACATCATCGTGGCCAATGCAAGGTTCCAGGGCGGCGGCATTCCCCTGGCGCCTGAGGCCAGGCTGGATGACGGCTTGCTGGACGTGGTCGTGCTGCCGGCCCTCTCCACGATCAAGCTGCTATGGCTCGTTCCGCTGATCTTGAGCGGTCGGCAGCTGCGAAGCCGATTCGTGATCCACCGGCGTGCGCGGCGCGTCCGCGTAGCGGCCGAACCGGCGATGCCCGTGACGATCGACGGCGAGCCCGGCGGCCATGGGCCGGTGTTGTACGAGGTCGAGCCGGGCGCTCTGCGTGTGATCTGTCCCGCCTCCCGATCGGATCGATAGGGCCCGGCGGCCCGAGCGGCGGGGCAGCCGCGAGCGGCGGAAAGTACGGGCGGCCGGCGTACAACCATGCCCGCCGCCCAGCTGTCCATCCAGCGACTGCAAATGATCCTCGATGCATGGAGAAGAGACGATGAATCGGCTTCTGATGACGGTGGTTCTTGGTGCGCTCGGGCTCTCGGCGGCTCCTCCCGGCGCGCTCGCGCAGGAGGCCGAGGAGGCTCCCGAGCAGGCTCGGCGCATCACCATCCGTTCTGCGATGGGCTCCGGGTCATACCTCGGAGTCGTGCTCCGCGATGTGAGTCAGACGGATACCGAGAGCCTCGGTCTGTCCGGTGAGTATGGTGCCTACGTTGAGAGCGTCTCGAAGGAAAGCCCGGCGGCCAAGGGAGGCTTGGAGGCCGACGACGTGATCCGAAGCTGGAACGGCCAGCGTGTGGAAAGCGTCGCGCAGCTGACGCGCTTCGTTCGCGAGACGCCTCCGAAGCGTACCGTTCGACTCGGCGTCGCCAGAGACGGTACGGAGCGCACGGTCAGCGTAACCCTCGGGGAGCGCGCGGATGTGGCGCGGGCGCTGAGCTACGCGTACGGTCCCCAGCTGCGAGTCCGCATGGAGGAGATGCGCGAAAAGATGGGAGAGGCGCGGGAGAAGATGCGAGAGGCTCGGGTGCGCCTGGGTGCGTGCGCCGTCCACGGAGGTCGCGGTCGCATGGGAGTCCAGCTGCAGGGACTTTCCGACCAGCTGGGCGAGTACTTCGGCGTCCAGGGAGGCGAGGGCGCGCTCGTGACGTCGGTGCGCGACGAATCACCGGCCGCGAAGGCGGGTCTGCAAGCCGGCGACGTGATCGTCGCCCTCGGTGGCGAGAGCGTGGGTGACCTGGGAGATGTGGTCGGCAGCGTTCGTGGAGCGGAGGCCGGGCCGATGGAGGTTGAGGTGATGCGGGACGGCCAGCGGCGGACGCTCACCGTGGTTCTGGAGGAACTCGAGGAAGGGGAGTGCGAGAACGTGTTCTTCGCGCCCGGTGAGCGGCACTCGTTCGAGTGGCACTCCGACGGGGACCATGTCTTCGTGATGCCGATGCCGAGGGCGTTTGCGCCGCACCTGCGCACGTTCCGGTTTGGGGCGCCGATGATGCCGCTCCACCGCCTGGCGCCGATGCTACTCCACGGCTTGGCACCGATGCTACCGGCAATGCCGCTCCACCCGGCGTCACCCGGAGAGGTAAGCGTGCCGCCGGCGCCGCCTCCAGCGCCAGCGCCCCCGGCCCGCATCGTGTGAGGGTGTCCAAGACGCTCTGAAACCTTGAAAGGCCCGGGCCGAAAGCCCGGGCCCCGAGTGACCCACAGATCCAAGGTGGCGCGTCAACGGCCCTCGCAGCCACCCGGACGAGTGGAGGATCGCGCTACTTGCGGATCGAGACAATCTCCAACGTCTTCACCGCCTCCTCTTCACCCTCGCTCCTCTCGTACCATTCGAAGATCTCCTTGCCCGGTCCCTCGATCCGGGAGATGGTCTTCACGTTCTTCACCTTGCCGGTCGCCGGATCGACGTAGCTCCCGTGCATCACGAGGGCGTTCTCCTCTTCGTTCCACTCCCCGTGGCTCGTGAAGATCCCGGTTCCCATGTTGTCGACCCAGGTCGCCTCGAAGCGCTCCTCGACGTTGTTGTAGCCGGTGAGCCCCATGCCCGTGAACGGCTGGCCCATCGTGGTGCCTTCCACATGGTCGGCCAGGTATCGCCCGCCCATGATCATCTTCCGGGTGCTCGTCGCGGTCGAGACCATCGGCTCGCCGCCGGGTGGCATCCAGAACTTGATCTCCAGCTGCCACTCGCCCGCCATCTCGGCGAGTATGGCGTGGGGCGTCCCCGGGGTCATGGCCTTCTCGTAGGCCGCCATGACGGCTGCTTCGTCGTACTCCTGCCCGTAGATCGGGTGCGCCAAGGCGAGGCCGACGACCACGGTCAGCGCGGCTCCAAGTGCGCGGTGCTTCATGCTACTTCCTCCTCTTTCCGCTGCTTCCTGCTGCTCCTTCGGTACCCTGCGGGGGTTCACCGTTCGAATCACCAGCCTAGCTCGCGGCTGCCGCCCCCACAAGCGCTTTACTCGTGATCCTCGTTGAAGCGGCTCACGTCCCGCCGGATGAACTCCACGGCCTCTTCTACGGTCCCCACGCAATGCGGGATCTCCAGGTCACCCGGGCTCGCGAGGTCCCGCTCCCCCGAGAGCATGTGGTCCCGCGCCCACGCCAGCAGGTCCTGCCACATCTCACCCAGGAAGACGAGAGGCACTCCCGAGACATGCTTGACCTGGCACAGCTGCCAGATCATGGTCGCCTCCAGGAGCGTGCCGATCCCTCCAGGCACGACGATGAAGGCGCTCGACAGCCGGACGAAGTGATGGAGTCGCGAGAAGAAGGTTCGGTGACGGTACATCTTCTCGACGAAGGGGTTGGGTTCCTCCTCTGTGGCGAGCTCGATAGGCAGTCCGAAGGAGCGCGTCACGTCGTCCGGGTCTCCGAGCTTCGCCCCCTGGTTTGCCGCCTCCATCAGACCGGGGCCGCCGCCCGTGACGATGTCGCACCCCATCGCGGAGAGCTCCTTCGCCAGCGTCCTCACGTCTTCGAAGAGCCGGTCGCCCGGCCGCATACGCGACGAGCCGAAGATCGTGACTCGGTAGTACTTCGGCTTCGGCGGACGAATGCGTGCGAGGGAGTTGACGACCGCCCAGAGGTCCACCAGGGCGTCTTCGACCACCTCGAAGGTTTCCGGCCCAACGACGATTCTCGAGTTCGAGTTCGAGTCCGGCACCAAGAGCTCCTTCCCGGTTGGACGAGTACGGTAGCGAAGGTCCTAAGATAAGGCTCTCACCGTGACGGCCAAGCGGACCGTACGGCTCGCTGTGGCGACGACGCCGCGATCTCCCTGACGCATCGGTTGTGACGCGCAACCGGCTCAAAATGTGGCCCGGCGGCAACAGCTGCAGCTTCCCGTTCCCACCGGGAGCACGACGTGCCATCGTAGGTGATGGCACGTAAATATCGCTGTGCAAACGTTATACGCATCCTTGCCAGGCACCCTTCACGAATCTCCAGCGGTGTGTACGGGTCATGCAACTGCGAGCGCTCGATGACCCGATATGCCATTCGCATTGCAGACCTGACGCACGAGTACGTGACCGTCCGGGCGCTCGATCGCTTGACGCTCGAGATCCCGGCAGGCTCGATATTCGGCTTCCTCGGATCCAACGGGGCAGGGAAGACGACGACCATCCACCTGCTTCTCGGCCTCCTTCGCCCAACGGCGGGGCGGGCCGAGGTTCTGGGCTGTGATGTTGCCACCGGGATCGACGAGATCCGGCGACGGACCGGCGCTCTGCTCGACCAGGCCGGCCTGTACGAGCGGCTCAGCGTGCGGGATAACCTGGAATTCTACGGCCGCATCTGGCGGATGTCACGGCGGGAGCGTCGGGCGCGATCCGAGGAGCTGCTGCGGCAGTTCGGCCTCTGGGATCGCCGGAAGGAACCAGCGGGCCGTCTCAGCTTCGGGATGAAGCGGAAGCTCGCCGTTGCCCGTGCGCTGTTCCACCGGCCCGAGCTGGTCTTTCTGGATGAGCCCACGGCGGGCCTCGACCCGATGTCTGCCGAGTCGCTCCGGCGCTCGCTCTCGGATCTGGTGGTCGAGGAGGGTGTCACGGTCTTCCTGACGACCCACAACGTTCCAGAGGCGGGAAAGCTGTGCGATCGCGTCGGCGTTATCCGCTCGGGTAAGCTTCTGGCCTGCGGCTCGCCGGACGAGCTTCGGGCGTCGACGGCATCCAACCAGCTCACGATCCGAGGCTCGCGCTTCACCGAGGACGCCTTCACGCTCCTCGCTCTGCGCCCGGAGGTGGAGGGTGCCGAGGTGCGCCGCGGCGAGCTCGTGGTGAAGCTCGCCCCGGGAGTCCGGGCCGCCCCGATCGTGAGCCTCCTGGTCGGCTGCGGTGTGCAGGTCGAGGAGGTCGTGCGAGATCCCACGTTCGAGGATGCCTTCCTCTCCGTTCTCGGTGGCGCTTCCAGATCAGAGGAGCCGAGTCGGATCGCCGTCGGAACGTTCGGCCAGTCGGCAGCCGCATGATCCGGGACGTGCTGGTCGTAGCGTGGAAGGAGTGGCGGGAGCTCGGCGCCGACGAGGGCCGAGAGTCGGGCCTGCTGAGCCTGATCATCTTCGTTGGTCTCCTCGGGCTCTTTCTTCCGTACCAGGTTGGACGAGACTGGTTGACCGCCCCCTGGGTCATGTTGTTCTGGGTCTGGATCCCGATCTTCCTCATGACCACGGTTACGGCCGACTCGTTCGCCGGAGAGCGTGAGCGGGGGACCCTGGGCAGCCTCCTTGCCACCAGACTTCCGGACCGGGCGATCCTCGCCGGGAAGATCAGCGCCGTCGTGGTCTACGTATGGGGCGCCACGCTGCTGAGCGTCCCGCTCAGCCTGCTGGCGATCAACGTGCGCTCCCCCGGCCCACTCGCGTTCTACACGCCCGCCCAGCTGGCGACCGTGATGACGCTCGCGCTCCTCGCTTCCGTGTTCGGTGCGGCACTCGGCGTCCTGATCTCTCTGCGGGCGCCCACGGTTCGGCATGCCCAACAGACCTTCAGCCTGGGAGTTCTGGCGGTGTTCGTCGTTCCGGTGTTCGGCATCCAGCTGCTTCCCGATGCCGCTAAGGGCGGGCTCTTCCGCCTGATGCTGATGGGAGAGGCCGGACGCGTTGCGCTCCTCCTCGGAGTGGGTCTCGCGGTGCTGGACTGTGTGCTCTTGGCTGCCGCGATGGCGCGCTTCCGCCGTGGCCGTCTCCTGCTGAGTTCCTGACCCTCGGGGTGCGTGCCGGTGAGTCGTAGTAGGATTCCATCGACGCTCACGCCACTGCTCGAGAACTGGCGGCGGCGCGTTCGAGGAAACGAAAGGCGGTTCCTGGTCCCGTTCAGCTACGTGCTCTCCGAGGCCGCGCCGGTCGATGAGGTCGATGACGTCCCGGTCGATGAGGTCGATGAAGCGGGGGTAGAGCTGCAACCCGTCCATCGGGCCGAGCGGACCGGCGAGCTCGAGCGTCGAGACGGCGTTGGGCCAACCGAGCGTCGGGACGCCCCTCGCCCGAGCGGGAGCTACGACTGGGCCGGCCCGGGTGAGCGACAGGGCGAGGACGACCCGACCGTGCTGCGTTTCCCAGGCGAGTCCCGCGTGGCTAGGCTTCCCGAACCATCGCCTCCGGCCCGTCCTTCGGGGCCGCTTTCCTGGGCCTACTGGGCGGCACGCCACCAGTAGAAAGCGCTGGCCCGCGCTCCGGGCCGGCAGGCTCCGCATCCCCGTACGAGGCCATTACTCCGCTGGTCGTGTAACCGACAGGGCGATGGATTACATTTGTGCGAGCGTGTGGCGGGCCGATCGTAGCCGGCCGGCCGCGTGACGCGAGATTGCGGCGGCCAGGCCGATGTGGAATCCAACCGGGGAAGCGTATGGAGGGTTGCCCGTTCTGCGAGCTGCCGGAGGAGCGCATCCGGATCGAAGGCGAGCACGGCCTGGTGGTGGTCGATGGCTTTCCGGTCGCCGAGGGACACCTTCTCGTGGTGCCGTACCGGCACGTGGAGAGCATCTTCCACCTCACGGCCGATGAGCAGGAGGAGCTCTGGGTCCTCACGGCCCGCGCGCGAGGGCTTCTCGTCCGGGAGGCCCGCCCCGAGGGCTTTACCATCGGGATCAACGACGGGCTGGCTGCCGGCCAGACGGTTCCGCACGCCCACATCCATGTAATCCCAAGACACATCGGGGATGTCCCCGACCCGACGGGTGGCATTCGCGCCATCGTCAGCCCCCGCAAGGCGCGCTACTGGGAAGGCACCTGATGCGTCTGATTCGCGAGCTCGAGAAGCTGCAGGAAGAGCGGGGCTATCTCGACCCGGCGTCGCTGAGGGAGCTTGCCTCTCGGCTGCGCACTCCGCTCTACCGCCTCGAAGGCCTCGCCTCCTTCTACCCCCATTTTCGTACCTGGCCGGTGCCGGCGGTCACCATCTCCGTGTGTCGGGACATGGCCTGCCACCTCGCCGGCGGCGATGGCGTCGCCGACGCGCTCGAGGTGGAGATGGCCGGTCGAGACGACGTGCGCGTCGAAGAGACGTCCTGCCTCGGATGCTGCGAGTTGGCCCCGGCGGCGCGCGTCAACGGACGCGCATCCAGAATCGGGGGTATCGGTGACTTCGGCCGGGAGGCCTTGGACGGCAGCCTGTCCGTCGAGCGTCCCGCGCCAAGGGCGTGGCGGTGTGACCCATACGGCACCGGGTCGCGCTACCGGGTGCTGAGCGAGGCGCTTGCCGAGGAGTCGGCCGATTCGGCTCGGGATCGCATCGTGAAGGTGCTCGAGGGCGCCGGCCTCAGGGGGATGGGGGGGGCCGGCTTCCCGACCGGACTCAAGTGGAAGCTCGTTCGGCGCGAAGAGACGGTCCCGAAGTATGTCGTGTGCAATGCCGACGAGAGCGAGCCGGGCACGTTCAAGGATCGGGTGATCATGGAGGATCTCCCGCATCTGCTCGTCGAGGGGATGGCGCTGGGCGGGTTCGTGGTGGGAGCTGACAGGGGCATCATCTACCTCCGCCACGAGTACGCGGAGGCGAGGATGGCGCTCGACGCGGAGCTTCGGACAGCTCGTGCGGCCGGCCTGCTCGGGAGGCGCGTGCTGGGCAGCGACTTCAGCTTCGACATCGAGATATTCGTCTCGCCGGGCGGCTATATCCTGGGCGAAGAGACGGCTCTGCTCGAAGCCCTGGAGGACCGACGGGGCGAGCCACGAAACAAGCCGCCCTTCCCCGGTCAGGTGGGCCTTCACGGGCGCCCCACGCTGGTGAACAACGTCGAGACGCTCGCGCTGGTCCCGGGGATCCTGAAGCACGGAAGCGAGTGGTGGAGGTCGCTCGGGAAGGGAGAGCACGCCGGCCTCAAGTTCATCGCCGTGTCGGGCCATGTGGAACGCCCCGGCGTCTACGAGATCGAGATGGGAACCACGGTACGTGAGCTGATCGAGGAGGCCGGCGGCGTGAGCGGTGGACGGGCTCTGAAGGCGTTCGCGCCGGGCGGAGCTTCCTCCAACTTCCTGCCGGCGGACCGGGCCGACGTGCCGATGGACTTCGCCACTCTCGAGGAGGCCGGCAGCATGTTGGGCTCGGGCGCGCTGGTGGTCGTGGCGGAGGATACGCCGATGCTCCCGCTCGCGGCCAACGTGGTCCGATTCTTCCGCAACGAGTCGTGTGGCAAGTGCGTGCCGTGCCGGGTCGGAACGGAGAAGGCCTCGGAAATGCTCGAGTCGACGATGGCGACCGGCGCTCCGCTGGATTGGGAGACGATCGAGAAGCTGCAGTTGCTCTTGTGCGAGACCTCGATTTGCGGCCTCGGATATGTCGCTCTCAACCCCCTCCTCTCGGTCGCCGAGCACTGGCCGCACGAGGTGCCCGGAAGCCCGGGTTCGCGGCACGATGAGTAGCAGCGAGATGATCGGCGTCACGATCGATGGCCGTCGAATCGACGTTCCCGGGGGGACGACCATCTGGGAGGCGGCGCGCCGCCTCGGCGTGGACATCCCCGTTCTCTGTCACGACCCGCGCCTGGAGCCGGTGGGCGTGTGCCGTATCTGTCTGGTGGACATCGGTGAGAAGAAGCTCACGGCCGCGTGTGTGCGGCGGGCTGAAGATGAGATGGAAGTCCGCACGTCGACCCCGACGCTCGACGCGTGCCGGCGGGGTCTCGTGGAGCTCCTGTTGTCGGATTACCCGTGTGATGCTGCCGACCGGTTCAAGACAGCTCCCGATGAGCTCCTGGGATTGGCGCGGGAGCTGGGGGTCGCGTGGCCGGGAAACGGGGCGGGATCGACCGCCGGGGCCCGAACGGCCGACGTGGGCGGCATACTGGCCGGCGGTGGCCGCCCGGTCGATGACTCGTCGAAGGTCATCAGCGTCGACCACCAGGCCTGCATTCTGTGCGACCGCTGCATCCGGGCGTGCGACGACATACAGGTGAACGAGGTGATCGGCAGGACGGGCAAGGGATATGCGTCCCGCATCGCCTTCGATCTCGACGTGCCGATGGGCGAGAGCACGTGCGTTGCGTGCGGGGAGTGCGAGAAGGTTTGCCCAACCGGCGCACTGTCGCTTCGCGACCTGGCCGCCGGAGCCGACGGATGGGAGCGCGTATGACGACCGCGACGCTTCTTCGCGAGCTCCGCGAGCGGGGCGTGGAACTGCGCCGACAGGGCGAGCGGCTGTTGCTGAAGGACCTTCACCGTGCGCTCACTCCCGAACTGCGGGCCGCGGTCGAAGCTCACCGTGAGGAGCTGCTCGGGTCCATCGATGGAGGCTCCGCTCGGACGGCGTTGAGGAGCGTCGAGTCGGTGTGCCCGTACTGCGGCGTGGGGTGTGCGATCCGTTACTTCGTCGACGAGGCTCACAACCGGATCCGTTATGCCGATGGTCGTCCCAGCCCCGTCAACCACGAACGTCTGTGTGTGAAGGGGCGGTTCGGCTTCGACTACACGACGCACCCTCACCGTCTCACGAAGCCCCTCATCCGGAAGGATTCGGCGTACCCGAAGGGCCCGCTCTCGACTGAGGTGCGCGGCGAGGCGGGCCGGCGCCGGCGCCGCCCGGGCGGTCTGGTCGACTACGATGAGGTGCTGCCGCACTTTCGCGAAGCGACGTGGGAGGAGGCGCTCGACCTGGCGGGCGCTCGGCTCAGCGAGATCCGGGACCGCGACGGACCCTCGGCCCTCGCCGGGTTCGGGAGCGCGAAGTGCTCCAACGAGGAGGCGTACCTCTTCCAGAAGCTGGTGCGGGTGGGGTTCGGGACCAACAACGTCGACCACTGCACCCGGCTCTGCCACGCTTCGTCCGTCGCCGCGCTTCTCGAGACGATCGGATCCGGGGCGGTTACCAACGTCTTCGGCGATGTCCGCAACGCGGATGTTGCTCTGATCGCCGGCTCCAACACGACCGATAATCACCCGGTCGCCGCCACCTTCATCAAGCAAGCCCGGAAGAGTGGCCGCACCAGGCTGATCGTCGTCGAGACCCGCCGGACCGAGATGGCCGATCAGGCCGACCTCTTCCTCCAGATCCAGCCCAGCACGGATGTGGCCCTCTACAACGCGTGGATGCACGTATTGATCGACGAGGATCTCGTCGACGAATCCTACGTCGCGGAGCGCACCGAGGGTTTCGACGGCCTCAAGCGCGTCGTGGAGAGCTATTCGCCGGAGGTTTCCGCCCGAATCTGCGGCGTGGAGCCCGACCTCATCCGCGAGGCCGCACGGACCTTCGGAGAGGCCGAGCGCGCGATGATCTTCTGGGGGATGGGCATCTCGCAGCACACCCACGGGACCGACAACGCTCGTTGTCTCATCTCTCTGGCGCTGCTCACCGGCAACATCGGCCGGGAGGGAACGGGGCTGCACCCGCTGCGCGGGCAGAACAACGTGCAGGGCGCCTCGGACGCGGGGCTCATTCCGATCGTGTATCCCGACTACCAGAGCGTGGCCGATCCCGAGGTGCGCGCGAAGTTCGAGGGGGCGTGGGGCCGCGAGCTGGATCCCGATCCGGGGCTCACCGTGGTGGAGATCATGAGTGCGGCGCTGGAGGGCACGATCGGCGGCATGTACATGATGGGCGAGAACCCCTTCCTGTCGGACCCAAACATCAACAAGATCCGCAAGGCCCTGGCGAACCTCGAGTTCCTGGTGGTCCAGGACATCTTCCTCACCGAAACCGCAGAGTTTGCCGACGTGATCCTGCCGGCGGCGAGCTTTTTTGAGAAGACGGGCACGTATACGAGCACCGATCGCCGCGTCCAGGTAGGACGAAAGGCCTTGGATCCGCCGGGTGACGCCCGGCCGGACTGGGAGATCACGTGTGAGATCGCCAGCCGGATGGGCTATGCCATGGAGTACGATTCGCCGGAGGAGGTCTTCGCCGAGCTCACGTCGCTCTCTCCCTCGTACGCCGGGATGACGTACGAGAACCTGGGCCTGACCGGGAAGCTGTGGCCGTGCCCCGACCCGGCGGAGGACGGCGTTCAGGTGTTGTTCGGCGATCGCTTCCCCACGGCAAGCGGCAGGGGGAAGTTCGTGCCGGCGGAGTTTGCGCCTGCGAAGGAGCTGCCCGATGAGGAGTACCCGTTCGTGCTGAACACGGGCCGGCGCCTGGAACACTGGCACACAGGCACCATGACGAGGCGGTCGAGAGCGCTGGCCGCGATCCGGCCCGAGGCGAGGGTCGACATGAACCCGGGCGACCTCGAGAGGCTCGGGATCGCGGACGGGGACCTCGTCGAGGTGGCCTCCCGCCGGGGACGCATCGTGCTGAAGGTGACGAGCTCCGAGCGCATGGCCCCCGGCTCGGTCTTCATCCCCTTCCACTTCCGGGAGGCGGCCGCGAACCTGCTCACGAT
>JAPULH010000106.1 GCA_027295155.1 Gemmatimonadota bacterium | reverse complement strand
CCGGAACGAGGCTCTGCCCTCCGGCCAGAAGCTTCGCGTCCAGCCCGTGCTCGGTGAGCAGGGCGAGTGCCTCCTCCACGGAGCGCGGGGCATGGTACTCGAAGGTCGGAGGCTTCACATCCGCCCCCCAGGCGCGTCCATCGCGGCCTCGGAACGAGCCTCCTGGATCAGCTCGAAG
Organism: Gemmatimonadota bacterium; assembly: GCA_027295155.1. Lineage (GTDB taxonomy): Bacteria > Gemmatimonadota > Gemmatimonadetes > Palauibacterales > Palauibacteraceae. The sequence goes on along the minus strand of JAPULH010000106.1, from coordinate 2,500 downwards.
AGCCGGTTAGGGCTCAGCGGGATCTCGCGAATCTCCAGCCCCGGCGCGTGATCGCGCAGGGCATCCTCGATCGCCTGGGCGAAGAGCGCTCCGACCGGGATCGCGCCCGCCTCGCCGACGCCCTTCGTGCCGAGCGGGTTGAGGGGCGACGGCGTCTCGATATGAGCCGTCTCGATCGACGGGACATCGGTAGCGGTAGGGAGCAGGTAATCCATGAGGGACGCGTTGCGGAGCTGGCCGTCCGGGTCGCACACGAGCTGCTCGTAAAACGCGTTCCCGATCCCGTGCGCGACCCCTCCGTGGATCTGACCCTCCACGATCGCCGGATTGATGATGGCTCCACAGTCGTGAACCACCACGTAGCGCTGGATCTCGACCATCGCCGTCTCCGGGTCCACCTGGAGGACCATGGCATGGACGCCGCTGGCCGTCGCGGCCCGCTCCGGCCCGAAGTACGCGGTCGCCTCGAGGCCCGGCTCACTCCCCGGCTCGACCGCGCCACGGAGGGGATTACAGCGGACCGCCAGGTCGCCGACCGCGAGCGACAGATCGGGGGCCCCGCGAACGGCGACCCTCCCGTCGGCCAGCTCGAGATCCTCTTCGGCCACCTCCAAGATCTCGCTCGCCTTCCGAAGGATCTTCGCGCGCACGGCCACCGCAGCCGCATGACACGCGTTGCCGGCCACGACCGCGCCCCGGCTCGCGAACGTGCCCGTGCCCCAGTGGAACTCGCGGGTGTCTCCCGTCACGACCCGCACATCGCTCACGCTGACCCCGAGCTGGTCGGCCACGATCTGCGCGAACGAGGTGAAGTGCCCCTGCCCCTGCGTGCCGATGCCGGTCACGAGGCACACCTTGCCGCTCGGCTCCACGCGAACGCGGGCGCCCTCGTATGGGCCGATCCCGGTGCCCTCGATGTAGGAGACGATGCCGACGCCCGTGAGCCGCCCGGAGCCGTCCGCTTCCGGCCGATGCGTGGCCGCCGGGTCGTAGCCGATCATCTCGATCGCCCGGTCGAGCGCGGGCTCGTAGTCACCGCTGTCGTACACGAGCGGCGCGAAGTCCTGGTACAGGATCTCGTGATCGTGGGGAAAGTCGTCCGGCGACAGGAAGTTGCGCCGGCGGATCTCGGTCCGGTCCATCTCGAGCTCCCGCGCCGCCAGGTCCAGGAGCCGCTCCATCACGAACACGCCGTGCTGACGCCCCGCGCCGCGGACCGGCGTCACGGTCGGCCGGTTCGTGTAGGCCACTCGGAACTCGCTGTAGTAGTTCGGGACGTCGTAGGGCCCGAGCAGCGTGCACTGTGTGTTGATCGGCACGGTCAGGCCGTACGGGCTGTAGGCCCCCGTGTCGTGCACGAAGACGTCCTTCACCCCGAGGATCCGGCCGTCCGCCCGCACCGCGATCTCCGCGTCGTGGACCTGTCCGCGCTCCTGGGTCGTCGAGAAGAAGTTCTCGAAACGATCCTCGATCCACTTCACGGGCCGGCCCAGCCGCATGGAGATCCACGGCAGCAGCACCTCGTCGGGGTAGAACATCATGATCTTCGGCCCGAAGCCTCCCCCGATGAAAGGCGCGATCACCCGAACCTGGGACTCCGACAGCCCGAGCATGGCGGCCAGGCCGTTTCGTATCGGGATCGGCGCCTGCGTCGTGTCCCAGACGGTGAGGTGTCCAGCCTTCTCCTCCCAGTGGGCGACGACGCCGCGGTTCTCGATCGCCGCGGAGATGCCCCGGTCGTACAGGAGACGGCGCGCGAGCACGAGATCGGCGTCGGCCCGTGCCGCCTCGTACGCCCCCTTCGTCTGGACCGCGTGGGCGGCCAGGTTGGAGTCCAGGTCGTCATGGATTCGTGGAGCCCCCTCCTCGAGCGCCGCCTCGATGTCGACCACCGCCTCGAGCGGCTCGATCTCGACCTCGACCTCCTCGGCCGCGTCCTCCGCCAGGTACCGGCTCTCCGCCACGACGACGGCGATCGCCTCACCCACGTGGCGCACCTTATCCCGGACGAGCGGCACCTGCGTGCGCGCCTGAAACGTCAGGCCATCGATCGGCGGCGGCGGCACGAGCAGCGGGCCGGGCTGCCAGTAATCACCGAGGTCGGCCGCCGTGTAGACGGCGACCACGCCGGGCCGTGCGAGCGCACGGGATGCGTCCACGCGCCGGAGGACGCCGTGCGCACACTCGCTGCGAACGAACGCCGCGTGCAGCATGCCGGGCAGCTGCACGTCGTCGACGAACAGGGCTCGCCCGGTCAGCAGGGCCTCGTCCTCGTTGCGCGGGACGCGCGCTCCGAAGTATCGGGTGCTCACGCGGAGCGCCTCATTCGCCGGCCGGTGCGGCCTGCACCGGCGCGGCCTGCACCGGCGCCGGCGCGGCCATGCCTTCCGCCAGGCGCGTCGCGGCAAGCCGGACCGCCACCACGATGTTGTGGTAGCCCGTGCAGCGGCAGAGGTGGCCTGACAACCTCTCCCGGATCTCTCGCTCACTCGGACGGGGG
>JAPULH010000105.1 GCA_027295155.1 Gemmatimonadota bacterium | reverse complement strand
TCGCTCATCGTGCTCCGCTCGCACATCGGGTTCGGCGCTCCGAACAAGCAGGACACGGCCGATGCGCACGGTTCGCCCCTCGGTGACGAAGAGATCCGGCTCACCAAACGGGCGTACGGATGGCCCGAGGAGGCCAGCTTCCGCGTCCCACGCCGGGTGGCCGAGCCCATGGGCGAGGCCGCGGCGCGTGGCGTCCGGCTCGAGCGCGAGTGGAACGAGCGCCTCGCGGCGTACGCGGAGGCGCACCCGGAGGCGGCCGCGGGCTTCGAGCAAGCGCTCTCGGGGGCTCTCCCAGCCGGGTGGGACGCCGGAATCCCCGACTTCGCGGCGGACGACGGTCCGATCGCCACCCGCGCGGCGTCCGGGAAGGTCCTCAACGGCTTCGCCGATCGGGTGCCGTGGCTGATCGGCGGGAGCGCCGACCTCGCGGGCTCCACGAAGACGCTCATCGCCGGCTCCGGCGATCTTCTGGCCGGGACCCTGGGCGAGCGGAACCTCCACTGGGGCGTCCGGGAGCACGCGATGGTGGCTGCCTGCTCGGGCATGGCGCTCCACGGGGGCGTCCGGCCGTACGCCGCGACGTTCTTCATCTTCACCGACTACGCCCGGCCGGCGATCCGGCTCGCCTGCATGATGGGCCTGCCGGTCATATACGTGATGACGCACGACTCGATCGGGCTCGGGGAGGACGGCCCCACGCACCAGCCGATCGAGCACCTGGCGTCTCTCCGGGCCATGCCAAACCTCCGGCTCATCCGGCCGGCCGACGCGAATGAGGTCGCGTACGCCTGGCGAGTGGCGATGGAGCGGGACGATGGGCCCACGATGCTTGTCCTCTCGCGTCAGAAGCTCCCGGTGCTGGACCGCCCGGAGCTGGCCGGCGCGGAGGACCTCTGGAGGGGAGCCTACGTGCTCAGGGCCGAACGCGGCGAGCGAGCCGACCTCATCCTCAGTGCCACCGGATCGGAGGTGCCGCTGGCCCTCGACGCGGGAGAGGCGCTGACGAAGGACGACATCGACGCGCGAGTGGTGAGCCTGCCGAGCTGGGACCTCTTCCGGGAGCAGCCCGCCCACTACCGGGACTCGGTGCTGCCGGTCGACGTCCCTCACCGTTTGGCTGTCGAGGCGGGAGCGACCCAGGGGTGGCTGGAGTGGGTCGGAGAGCGTGGCGAGGTGGTCGGGATCGACCGGTTCGGGGCGAGCGCGCCGGCGGCCGACCTGTTCGAGCACTTCGGGTTCACGGTCGCCAACGTCGTCGATCGCGCCCGCCGGCTGCTGGGCTGATGCGTGTCCTCGATCGTGCCCGCCGGCCCCTGGGCTGATGCGCGTCGCCATCGGCTCCGATCACGCCGGCTTCGGCTACAAGGGTACGCTTCTGGAGATGATTCGCGAGGAGGGGCACGAGGTCATCGATCTCGGCACGCACAGCCACGAGCCTGCCGACTACCCGGAGTATGCGGAGAAGGTCGCCCTGGCCGTACGCGAGGGCACCGCGGAGCGGGGCGTGCTGATCTGCGGCAGCGCCGTCGGCGTCTCGGTGGCCGCGAACAAGGTGCCGGGCGTGAGGGCCGCAGTCTGCCACGACACGTACTCGGCCCACCAGGGCGTCGAGCACGACGACATGAACGTGCTGTGCATCGGCGAACGGGTGATCGGAATCGAACTCGCGCGCGAGATCGTGCGTTCTTTCCTCGGGGCGCGCTTCTCGGCGAGCGGCCGACACCTGCGCAGGCTGAACAAGGTGCTGGACCTGGAAAAGAAATGGCAGAGATGAACCCACTTCACGAGCTCCTGGAGCACGGTCAGAGCTACTGGCTCGACAACCTGACGCGCGGGATGATCCAAAGCGGAGAGCTGGGGCGGCGCGTCCGCGAAGCGGGGCTCCGCGGCGTGACCTCGAACCCGGCCATCTTCAACAAGGCGATCTCGAGCGGCCACGACTACGACGAACAGATCGGCGTGCTCGTGCGCGAGGGAGTGGGCATCGGCGCCATCTACGAGGAGCTCGCGGTCACCGACATCCGGGGCGCCTGCGACGTGCTGCGGCCCGTGTGGGACGAGTCCGAGGGCGTGGACGGTTACGTGAGCCTGGAGGTCTCTCCGTACCTGGCCCATGACGCCGACGCCACGATCGAGGAGGCATGCCGCCTCAACGCCCGAGTGGACCGGCCGAACGTCTTCATCAAGATCCCGGGCACCGCCGCTGCGGTCCCGGCCATCGAGGCGTGCCTGTACAAGGGCGTCAACATCAACGTCACCCTTCTCTTTTCGATCGAGAGCTACGAGGCGGTCGCGCTCGCCTACATGCGTGCGCTGGAGCGCCGGCTGCAGGACGGGCGGCCACTGGACGAGGTCGCCTCGGTGGCGAGCTTCTTCCTCAGCCGGATCGACGTCCTCACGGACCGTCTGCTCGGCCAGCGCATCTCCCCGGGCGGCGAGCGGGAGCCACGCCCCGAGAGGCTTCTGGGAAGGGCGGCGGTCGCCAACGCGAAGCTCGCCTACCAGAGGTTCCTAGAGCTTACCGCCGGCGAGCGCTGGCAGACGCTGGCCGAGAGCGGGGCGCGGCCGCAGCGCATGCTGTGGGCGTCGACGAGCACCAAGAACCCGCTCTACGACGACATCAGATACGTGGAACCGCTGATCGGCCCGGACACCGTGAACACGATGCCCAACGCGACCATCGATGCGTTCGCCGACCACGGACACGTCGCGACGACCGTGACCGAGGAGGTCGAGGAGGCGGAGCGCATGCTCGCCGAGCTGGCGGAGGTCGGCATCGACTTCGAGCGCGTCACCTGGCAGCTGGAGAACGAAGGCGTCCAGAAGTTCATCGACCCGTTCGACCAGCTCATGGAGACGATCGCCGAGCGAATGCGCGTGACGCTGGGTGAGATCGCCCCGGCGGCGACGATGGAGCTCGGCGGAGCGGCGGGCGGGGTGGAAGCGGCCCTGACGGCGCTGGACGACGCGCAGTTCGGACAACGGGTGTACGCGCGCGACGCGTCGATCTGGAACGCGTGGGAGCCGGCCGATGCTCGGGCGATCCGCGACCGGCTCGGATGGCTGGACGCCGTGGATACGTTCTCGGAGCGCGCCTCCCGGATAGCCGATTTCGCGGCGTCCGCCCGCGACGACGGCATTCGGCACGTGGTGCTTCTGGGCATGGGCGGGAGCAGTCTCTCGGCCGAGGTGGCCCGGCAAACCTTCGGAGCGCGGGAGGGCTGGCCGGAGCTTCTGGTCCTGGACAGCACGGATCCGGAGGCCGTCCGCGAGGTCGAGGGCACGGTGGAGCTCGCATCCGCCCTCTTCCTCGTCGCGAGCAAGTCCGGCACGACCCAGGAGACCATCAGCTTCTACCGCTACTTCTGGGAGCGGGTGAAGGACGAGGTCGCCGGAGAGCCGGGAAGCCATTTCGTGGCGATCACCGATCCCGGGACCCCGCTGGCCGAGGAGGCGAAGGAGCGCGGCTTCCGGGCCTGCTTCGAGAATCCGCCCGACATCGGCGGGCGCTACTCCGTGCTCTCCTACTTCGGGCTGGTCCCGATGGCCCTGGCCGGCGTTCCCGTCGGTGAGCTGCTGGAGCGGGCCCGCCTGATGCGGAAGCTCTGCGGCCCCTCCGTCCCGGCACCCCGGAACCCGGGCGCCCGCCTCGGAGCCGCGCTGGCGATGCTGGCGCGTGGCGGCCGGGACAAGGTGACCTTCCTCGCCTCCACCTCCCTCAGCTCCTTCGGCCTGTGGGCGGAGCAGCTCCTGGCGGAGAGCACGGGCAAGGACGGCCGGGGCCTCATTCCCGTCGCCGGCGAGCCATCGGGCGACCCGTCGGAGTACGGGAGCGACCGGGTGTTCGTGTGGCTGGGACTCGCGGGCGAGGAGGAGGGCGAGATGGTTCGTCGGCTGGACCGGCTGGCCGAGCGACACCCGGTGATCCGCTTTCAGCTGCCCGACCGGCTCGCCCTGGGAGGCGAGTTCTTCCGCTGGGAGTTCGCCGTGGCCACGGCCGGCGCCGTGCTCGGCGTCAACCCGTTCGATCAGCCGAACGTCGAGGAGAGCAAGCGCAACACGCGCGAAGTGCTCGGGACGTGGGTCGGCGGAGAGGGCCCGGCCGGTGAAGGGTCCGCCGTCCCAGCCGACCAAGGGCCCGTCGTCCCGGCCGACGAGGCGCTCAACACGATACGGGCGCGGGCGAAGCCGGGTGATTACGTGGCGCTTCTCCCCTACTTCGCCGAGAGCTCCGGGCGAGACGCCGCTCTCGGGAGGCTGCGTTCCCGAATTCGGGCGGAGTCCGGCGTGGCGACGACCCTGGGATACGGCCCCCGCTACCTTCACTCCACGGGCCAGCTCCACAAGGGAGGGCCGGCAAGCGGCATCTTCCTCATTCTGACGGCGGACCCGGCGGCCGACATCGAGATTCCGGGCGGGGAGGGCAGCTTCGGCAGGTTACTGCTCGCCCAGGCGCTGGGCGACTACCGCTCGCTGGCTGCCCGCGGGCGGAGGGTCAGCCGGATCCACCTCGGGGCCGACGTCGAGGCGGGACTCGCCCGGCTCGTGGGTGAGGCACGACACGAGCGGGAGCCCGTCGGTCACGGGGCCGACAGCGGCTCCTAGCCGGGCCGCCGTGGCTCCTGGTCGTGCCGCCGGGCCTGATGCCCGGAGGCCCATGGCCGCGGCGCATGCCCGGTGCCCGGAGCCCATGTGGCCTCCCACTGCCGTTCGTTCCGCGTCCCCAGGCGTCAAACCGACGCCTCAACGCTCATCTGACGTGAGGTACTCATGAAGATCGGACTCATCGGACTGGGAAGGATGGGCGCGAACATGGCCCGCCGGCTCATCGAGAACGGGATCGAGGTGGCCGGTTATGACCTGTCGGCGGAGAACACACGGCGCGCCGCCGAGGCGGGCGTCGAAGCCGTCGACTCGCTGGAGGAGCTGGTGGGCGCCCTGGACGCACCACGGATCGTGTGGGTCATGGTGCCGCACGGCGAGCCGACCCGGGCCACGATCTCCTCGCTGCTCGACCGAGTCGAGTCCGGCGACCTGATCGTCGATGGGGGCAACACCCTCTACACGGAGTCGATCGAGCACGCGCGGGTGTCCGGGGAGAGGAACGTCGACTTCCTGGACGTCGGTGTCAGCGGGGGTGTGTGGGGGCTCGCGATCGGCTACAACCTGATGATCGGCGGAACGGCGGAAGCCTTCGAGCGCCTCGAGCCCGCGTTCCGGGCTCTCGCGCCTTCGGACGGATATGCGCACGTCGGGCCGAGCGGGGCCGGACACTTCGTGAAGATGATCCACAACGCCATCGAGTACGCCATGCTCCAGGCCCTCGGTGAGGGTTTCGAGTGCCTCGAGCGCTCGGAGTTCGGGCTCGATCTCGGGGCGATCGCCCGCCTCTGGCAGAACGGCTCGGTGGTTCGCTGCTGGCTGCTGGAGCTTCTGGCCGGGGCCTTCACCGACGAGGGCAACGAGCTCGCGCGGATCGAGCCGTGGATCGACGACTCGGGAACCGGCCGCTGGACCGTGGACTACGCCCTCGAGAAGGCCATTCCGATCCCCGCTATCACCACGTCCCTGTACGAGCGGTTCGAGTCGCGCACGGAGAGGCGTTTTGCGCACCAGGTCATCGCGGCCCTCAGGAACCAGTTCGGCGGCCACGCGGTGCGGGAGGCGGAGTGAAGGCGCCGGGCGGCGGTGTCTTCGACGCCCTGAGCGGAGTGGACGTGGGCGGAGTGAAGGCCGGCGGCGAGGCCCCGAGCGAGGGACTCAGGCGGGGGACGCCCGCCGACCCGTCGGTGATGGTGATCTTCGGTGCCACCGGGGACCTCACCCGCACCGAGCTTCTTCCCTCCCTGTTCGAGCTCTACTGCAAACGGCTGCTCCCGGAGCGCTTCGCGGTCATCGGGTTCGCGAGGAGGGAATGGACATCGGAGCACTTCCGCGAGGTGGCGCGCGACTCCGTGGAGGAAAAGTGCGCCTGGCATCCCGAGGCGTGGGAGGATTTCGCGAGCCGACTCCACTACGTCCAGGGAGACGTGGCGGGAGCGCCGGAGGAGGGGTACGAGCGGCTGTCGGCCGAGATCGCGCGGGTGAGGACCGAGGCGAACATCGCCGACAACGTCTTCTTCCACCTCGCCGTGCCCCCCTCCCTCTTCGCGACGATCGCAGAGCGCCTCGCCCAAGCCGGGCTCACCCGCGGCGAGGCCGGTTGGCGGAGGCTGGTCATCGAGAAGCCGTTCGGCGAGAGCCTGGGCAGCGCGCTCGAGCTGGACCGGGAGATCCGACGCTCCTTCAGCGAGGATCAGATCTACCGGATCGATCACTTCCTCGGCAAGGAGACCGTCCAGAACATGCTGGTCTTCCGGTTCGCGAACCCCGCCTTCGAGCCGATCTGGAACCGGAACTACATCGATCACATCCAGATCACCGTGGCCGAAGAGATCGGGATCGGTACGCGAGCCGGATTCTACGAGAAGACCGGCGTGGTGCGCGACATGATGCAGAATCACCTCCTGCAGCTCCTCTGCATGGCCACCATCGAGCCGCCGGTGACGTTCGACGGCTCCTCCCTGCGCGATGAGACCGTGAAGATCCTCCAGGCCATGAACTGTTGCCCGATCGACATCGAGCGCGACGCCGTACGCGGTCAGTACGGGGGCGGCGAAGGGCGAGGGGAGAGCGTGGTGGGCTACCGCGAGGAGGAGGGCGTGGCGGCCGCGTCGAGCACTCCCACTTTCGCCGCCATCCGGCTCGGCCTGGACAACTGGAGGTGGGCGGGGGTGCCGTTCTACCTGCGCACGGGCAAGCGGATGGCCCGGAAGCTCACGGAGGTGGCGATCCAGTTCAAGCCCACGCCCCACGTGATGTTCCCGCGCCCGGATGGGCCGGTGCCTCCGAACGTGCTCGCCTTCCGGCTGCAGCCCGAGGAGGGAATCGTGCAGCGGTTCATCGCCAAGCAGCCCGGACCGGATATCACCCTGCGCGACGTGACGATGAACTTTCGCTACGCCGAAGCGTTCGGCGTGGAGGAGCCGCCGAGGGCCTACGCGTGGCTGCTTCTCGACGTGATGCAGGGAGATCAGACGCTCTTCGCGCGCGCCGACTGGATCAACGAGGCCTGGAGGGTCCTGGATCCGATTATCGCGCGCTGGGAGGAGCGAGCGCCGGAGGATTTCCCCAACTACGCCAGCGGCTCCTGGGGTCCGGCAGCGGCCGAGGCCCTGATCCAAGACGACGGGCGCAGCTGGAGGAACGTGTGAAGAAGCCAGCGTGAGCTCGCGCGCGGAGGACCGCACGAAGCGCTTCCGGCTGGGTGACTCCGACGTCCTCGTGACCCACCCCGAGCACTTTGCCGCGGTCGCCGCTGACGTGCTGGCCGAGGCCCTCCGGGCTCGGGCGTTGGACAAGCCCGACGAAGCGCTCGTCTCACTCTCGCTCTCCGGCGGATCGACGCCTGGCCCGGTCTACGAGAGACTGGCCCGCGCGCCGGGCGTTCCGTGGAGCCGCGTCGGAATCTACTTCGCGGATGAGCGCGCCGTTCCGCCCGACGACGCCCGGAGCAACTACCGACTCGTGCGAGAGTCTCTCCTGGACGTTCTCTCCGAGCCCGCCGGAGCGGTGCACCGGATGGAGGCGGAGCTTCCCGACCTGGAGGCAGCTGCCGTGCGGTACGAGCGGCTTTTCCCGGAACCCATCGATGTGCTCGTCCTGGGCGTCGGCGAGGACGGCCACACCGCCTCTCTCTTTCCGGGATCCACACCCCTCGAGGAGGGACCTCGGAGGGTTGTGGTGGCGCAGAGCCCCCTGCCGCCCCGGACACGGATGACGATCACGCCGCGAGTGATCCGCACGGCCGGGAGGGTCTTCGTGCTGGTCCGGGGGGCGGCGAAGGCGAAAGCTGTTGCCCTGGCGCTGAGCGGAC
>JAPULH010000104.1 GCA_027295155.1 Gemmatimonadota bacterium | reverse complement strand
CCCCGATGTCCGCGTGCCGGTCGCGGCGGCTGCCGAGGGTCCCGAGCGAGTCGTTGCAGTGGATCAGGCCGAGCGTGTCAATACCCAACACCTCGTCGAACGTCTCGAGGACGCCCTCGTAGTCTCCCCGGAGGTCGTAGCCCGCAGCGAAGACGTGGGCCGTATCCAGACAGACGCCGATCCGGGCACGATGCTCCGCCGGCACCCGCTCGATCATGGCCGCGATCTCCTCGAAGCGATACCCGAGCGCCGAGCCGGCTCCCGCCGTGGTCTCGATCAGCACTCGTACGACCCCCGGGCGCTCATTCAGCGCGTCGGCGATCAGCTCCGCGTTCTGCCGCAGGCCCGCCTTCCGGTTTCCGGCCGTGGCGTTACCCGGATGCGTTACGAGGAAATCGAGCCCCAGGCGGTCGCACCGGTCCATCTCGGCCCGGAAGGCGCGAATGGACTTCGCCAGAAGCTCCGGGTCGCTCGTCGCCAGGTTGATCAGGTAGCTGTCGTGAGAGCCGGCGACGCCGACGCCGGCCTCCGCACGCGCCCGGCGAAAGCGGGCGGCCTCTTCACCGGAGATGCACCGCTCGGCCCACCGCTGCGGGCCTTTGGTGAAGATCTGCATCGCGGTGGCACCGATCTCGCGCGCCCGCGCCGGGGCGAGTGGGAGACCACCGGCGATCGATACGTGCGCTCCGAGGGGCGGAAGGCCAGGAGGAATCTTTCGAGAGATGGCGGCTTACGGCTGTCGCTGCCCGGGAGTCGTGTTGGGGACGCTTCGCTGTTCGGCCGCTGGCGGCGGGCGGCGGTCCCCTCGCAGCGGATTTCGCTGTTGTTGCCCCCCCCGCCGGCGAGCCTGCTGCAGGAGGCGCTGCCGTAGGTACAGGAAGCGCGCGCGCTCCTGGGGAACCATAAAACCGGAAAGCCGCCGCTGCTCGTCCAGGTTGATCTCGGCCTCGGCTACCTGCAGCCGAAGCACATCATCAAGCAACCGCGCGACGCGCTCCTGATCGACTCGGTCACGGCGCACCAGCTCTCCGAGCTCGCGGACCAGAGAGCGGCGGCGAGCGGCCACGTCGCTCCGCATCTCCCGGCTCCTCTGAAGCTCCGCGCGAAGCCTCCGGGCTCGCTCCTCATCGAGGTGGAGCGCCTCCGCCACCCGGTTCGCGAAACGGTCGGTGAGCTCTGCAGCCCGCTCATCGGTCTGCCCCAGATCCTGCGCGAGAACCCGGCCCGAGACTCCCGAAAGCCCGCCCACGATCAGAGCGAGCAGCGCCATGCGGGATCCGGTCGTCAGCCACTCCCTCATCTACTCGATTCCTCCCACGGTCCCCTGAGCCCGCTCACGTCCCCGCCCTCGAACTCGGGCCACGACGCCTCCAAGCTCTCGCCGAGCACGACCTGCAGCTCGAACGCCCGCGGGCTGAGCTCCGAGAGATCCTCCTCCCAGCCCGCCACGGCGGCATCGGCTGACCAGGCCGCGCCCCCCTCACCTCCGTCCTGGCTGGCCATCCAGATGCCGTAGCTCGTGAGCAGGATGACGACGCCGGCGGCCGCTCTCCACACGCCCGCCCGCCACACGCCAGCGCGGCTGGACCGCCGCAGCGGCACGTGGAAACGATCCTGCTCCGCCGGGGTGAGCTCGCCTGCCGCGACGTCTGCCAGCGCGATCAGAAGCTCCCGCTCGCGCCGGCAATCGGCGCATACGGCCAGATGTCCCTCCACCACGTCACGATCACCCTCCGGCAGCGTGCCCCGCACGTACTCGGGCAGGCGATCCGTGGCGTGCAACTCGCTAATGCTCTGACTCTCCGTACTCATCGAACTCCCCACCGGGCCGGCTGCCTCGCCCTCCTTGCGAGCCCAACTCGACACCGAAGTGTTCCCGGAGCTTCCGGATGGCGTGGTGGTAACTCACCCGTACCGAGCCCTCGCTCGTCCCCAGCGCCCGCGCGATCTCCCGGTACGAAAACCCCTCCGTCGTCCGAAGGATCAGCACGTCCCGCTGCTGGGGAGGGAGCGTGCGCGCGACCGCTAGAGCGCGCTCCGCCAGATCCCGATTCACCGCCGACTCGTCCGGCCGGTCTTCCGCCGCCACATGATCGGCGGCCTCGAGGACCGACTCTCGACGACGTGCCTGCCGCCTGACCCAGTTCGTCGTCTCGTTGAAGGCGATCCGCGCCAGCCAGCTCCGGAACGTCGAATCGCCGCGGAACCGACCGATGCCCGCCGCGGCCCTGACGAACGTCTCCTGCACCACGTCCAGCGCCGCCGCCCGATCCCCCGTCGTTCGCACGGCCAACCGGAAAACAAAATCCGCATGACCATCGTAAAGATACCGCCAAGCCACTTCCTGGCCGCGGCGTGCTTGCTCGACCGCCTGTCTCTCGTCTAGCATTCGTCGCAGCCATTCGGTGACCCCGGACGGTTTGCGGGCCGTCGGGCCTGCCTGCTGACCCGTCAACCATTAGGACGGGCTCGAACCGGAAAAGGTTAAGGGAGTGGCGAGAGGCAGGCTGGGCAACCCGGCACCGACCCGGAACATCCAAACGTCGGAAGAGAGGAAGAGATGAGACTCGCGTGGTGCATGATCGTCCTCGCGACGGTGCAACTGACCTGGGCTCCCTCCGTGTCCGGACAGGAGAGGGCTGCACCCTCGGTGCTGGGCGCCGACTCGATACGCGAGGTCACGCTGGAAGAGGCGCTCGGAATTGCCAGAACGCACAACCCGGAACTCCGCATATCGGGGACAGGCGTGGACCAGGCAGAGTACAACCGGCTCGACGCGGTCGGGAACTTCCTTCCCGACTTCAACGCCGGCTTCGGGTACTCGAACGCCAGCACGGCGCGGCTGGACCAGACGGGTCAGGCGATCGTCACCACGAGCTACTTCTTTCAGCTCACCGGGCGCTACAACCTGTTCGAGGGCTTCCGCAAGTTCACGGAGCTGAAGAGCGCCAAGCTGGACCTGAGCGCCGAGCAGGCCCGATACCGGCAGGACGAGTTCGCCCTGATCCTCGCGGTCAAGCGGGCGTTCTACGATGCCCTGGCGTTGCGCGACCTGGTGTCGGTCGAGGCGGACCGCGTGAAGCGGCAGGAGGACCAGCTCGAGTTCGTCACCCAGCAGCTCCAGCTGGGACGAGCCACCCGCTCCGACGTGCTCCGCTCGCAGGTGGACCTGAACAACGCGAAGCTGGCCGTCCTGAACGCCGGGAACGACCTGCGCTCCGCCACCTTCCAGCTGGGACGGACCATGGGCCTGGACGGCCGCGTGGGACCGTCGCCGGAGGCGACGCTCGAAGGGGAGCCACTCAACGTGAGCCGCGACCAGATCTATCGGGTCGGCCTGCAGAGCGCCCCGTCGGTCGTGAGCGCCGTCGAGGGTGCCGAGGCGGCGGCGTCCCGCGTGTCAACGGCCCGATCGGCCTACCTGCCGAGCCTCGCCTTCGCCGGCGGATGGGCCTGGGCGAACACGATGTTTCCCCCGGACAACCGCAGCTGGACCCTCCAGCTGACCGGCTCTTATCCCCTGTTCAACGGCTTCCAGCGGGAGAGCAACGTGTACCGCGCGCAGTCGCAGGCCGACGCCGCGAAATCCCAGCTGCGAGCCGCGGAGCTCCAGCTGATCGTTGACCTGGACGGCGCGTACAACCGGATGGCGGTCGCCTCCGCGGCAATCGACCTGGCGGAGCAGAGCGTGGAGCTGAGCCGGGAGGACCTCCGGGTGAGCTCCGAGCGCTACCGTCTCGGGCTCGCGACGATCATCGACCTGCAGACGGCCCAGATCGCCGTCTCACAGGGTGAGGTCGATCTCATCCGATCGCGATTTGACTATCAGATCGGCCTCGCGGAGCTGGAGTCGTTGCTCGGTCGCAGCCTGCCGGTCCCCGCACCGTAGCCTGCCAGTCCCCGCACCGTAGGAAGGGTTGAACATGTCCCGAGCAAGGCGGTATCATCCACCACGATGATCCAGAAAGCGATGCAGGAAGCCAGCTTTAGGGAAGCCAGGCTCGTTCCGCCGGCTCTCGCCCTCCTCGCCGCGGCGGTGGCCGCGTGCGGCCAGAGTCCGGCCCGGGAGTCCGTGCCGGAGTTCGAGACCACCATTGTCGAGATGCGCAGCCTCGTGTCGAGCGTGGTCGCCACCGGGACGGTCGAGCCGATCCGCATCGTTGACGTGAAGTCACAGGCCTCGGGCGAGATTCTCGAACTAAGTGTCGAGCTCGGAGACTTCGCCGAGAAGGGCGCCAAGCTCGTGCGGATCGATCCGAGAGACGTCCGAAACGCGTTCGAGCAGGCCGAGGCGGACCTCGACGTGGCGCGCGCCCGCATCCAGGTGGCCGAACGCCGGCTGGGACGCAGCCAGGCGCTGCACGACTCCTCGATCGTGACGGATGAAGAGCTCGAGAACGCGATCCTGGAGCACGCGAACGCGCGCGCCACGCTCGTGAAGGGGAAGACCAACCTGGAGCTCGCCGCCGACCGCCTCAACGACGTGCTGGTGCGGGCGCCGATCTCGGGCACGGTCGTGGAGCGGGCGATCGAGGCCGGCCAGATCGTCACGTCTACGCGTGAGGTGACCGGCGGCACGCTCCTGATGCGGATGGCCGATCTGACCGAGGTACAGGTCCGCACCATGGTCGATGAGACGGACATAGGGAGGATCCGCGCGGACCTGCCGGCGAGCATCACGGTCGAGGCGTATCCGGATCGGACCTTCAACGGCACGGTCCTGATGATCGAGCCTCAGGCGGTGGTCGAGCAGGGCGTCACGATGTTCGCGGTGCTGACCCGGATCGGGAACGAGCAGAGCCTGCTCCGCCCCGGGATGAACGCGGACGTGGAGATCGTGATCGGGCGCCGCGACGAGGCACTGTCGCTCGAGAACGGCGCCATAAAGACGCCCGAGGATGCCCGGCAGCTCGTGCAGGCGCTCGGACTGGATCCGGAGCTGCTGAAGCAACGTGCCCAGGCGCCAGCGGAATCAGACGCGTCGGACGATGAGGCAGGCGGTGAAGAGGGCGAGGGGGAGGTCCTCGATCAGCTGCGCTCGATGTCCCAGGAGGAGAGGCGGCGCCATCTGCAGCAGCTGGAACCGGCGGAGCGCCAGCGGATCCTCCAGGGATTCCGGCAGGCCAGGGAGCGCCAGCAGCAAGCCGACCGGACCAATCCCGCGCGGCCGAAGCCAGCGTTCGTGTTCGTCGAGGACTCGACGGGCGTACTCACGATCCGGCCGGTGACGATAGGCCTCAGCAGCTGGGAGTTCACGGAGGTGCTGGCCGGCCTGGAGGAGGGCGACGAGGTACTCCAGGTGCCCCTCGCGCTCATCCAGCAGCTCGAGCTGCTGGAGAGAGTTCGGAGCCGGACCGGCCTGCCCGGCGTTCAGCGACGATAGCCAGCGACTCGAAAGGAACCTGTACCCATGCTTCTCGTGGAGATCATGCGCGTCGCGCTCGAAGCGATCCGATCGCACAAGCTTCGGTCGCTTCTCACCATGCTGGGGATCGTGATCGGCGTCGCCGCCGTCATCACCATGGTCGCGCTCGGCGAGGGGGCCAAACGCGCCATCCAGGAACAGATCGCCAGCCTTGGAACGAACGTGCTCACCGTGCGGCCCGGGCAACTCTGGTTCCACGGCGTCCGCTCCGGCGCGTCGGCCAAGCTCACGCCGGAGGATGCCCAAGCCGTGCTGGCGGGCGCGACGACCGTCGTGTCGGTCGCGCCGGAGATGCGCTCGAACCTCCAGGTGGAGTTCGGGCGCTCCAACGCCAACCTGCGGGTGGTGGGCACGACGTCGAACTACGCGGAGCTCAACAGCTACCGGATCCAAGTGGGCCGCTTCTTCGACGAGGCGGAGGATGCCGGACGCCGGCGCGTCGTCGTGCTCGGCGGCGCCGCGCCGTCCGTGCTCGGGACCACGGCCGAGCAGCTGGTGGGCCGGCAGATGAAGATCCGCAACATCACGTTTGATGTGGTCGGCGTTCTGGAGGAAAAGGGAAGCGTCAGCTGGTTCAACTACGACGAGCAGATCTTCGTGCCGCTGGAAACGGCCCGTTTCCGGCTGATGGGAACGGACCGGCTGGGCTCGTTCAACGTGGTCGTGGCCGATGCTTCTTCGATGTCCGTCGCCATGGCCCAGATCGAGCAGACCCTTCGGCGCCAGCACCGGCTCCGGGTCGGGGAGGACAACGACTTCTGGATCCAGAACCGGGCGGAGCTCATGGGCACCCAGGAGGAAACGGCCCGCACGTTCACCTTCCTGCTCGCCGGGATCGCGGCGGTGAGTCTCCTCGTGGGCGGCATCGGGATCATGAACATCATGTTGGTCTCGGTCACCGAACGCACCCGGGAGATCGGGATCCGGAAGGCGCTCGGCGCGACGCGACGGGCGGTCCTCTTCCAGTTTCTCCTGGAGGCGCTCGTGCTCTGCTTGGCGGGCGGCATTCTCGGGATCATCGTAGGTGTCGCGGGCTCGAAGGTTCTCTCGAGCCTGGCCCACTGGAACACGGCCGTATCGACGAATGCCGTCATGCTCGCCGTCATTTTCTCCGCTTCCGTGGGGCTGTTCTTCGGCATCTGGCCGGCGCGCCGCGCGGCGAAGATGGATCCGATCGTCGCACTTCGTCACGAGTAGAGTAGAGGGAATGCGACCGGATCCCGCCGCCCGCACCGTTTCCGGCCTCGCTCACCTTCCGGACGAGGCGCGGCTCTGGATCTTCGGGGCGAGCCGGCCGATATCCGAACAGCAGGTGGCTCCGCTCGTTTCGAGCACCGAGCGCTTCCTGGAGGGTTGGGCCGCGCACGGCCAGGCGCTCGCCGCCGCGTTCGACTGGCGATACGACCGTTTCTTCCTGGTAGCGGTAGACGAGGATCGCACGGCCCCTTCCGGCTGCTCTATCGACGCGCTCACGGACCACGTAAAGCACCTCGAAACGGAGCTGGACGTAGGCCTTCTCGACGGTGGAGCGGTCTGGTTCCGGGACGCGGCCGGCATCCGGCGGGTGGACCGCCGTGAGTTCCGGGAGATGGCGGCGCGCGGAGAGGTCGACGGGGACACGATCGTGTTCGACCTTGCCGTGCAACGCCTCGGCGACGTGCGCACCGGTGGGTGGGAGCTTCCCGCCGCCTCGAGTTGGCACGCCCGCCTCTTGCCCTCCGCCGGCTGATCGGCACAACACCAACCCGTCGGAGCGGTTCCTCGCCGCTCGCTATCGTTCTATCGGGAGGTGGAGCCCGCGCCGCCTATCAAACCGGCGTCCTTTCCTATGTCTGCCGGCGACTGCCGTCTCTCTCCGTGCCCATCGTCACCGGCGTATCGGCCGGCGCGATCAACG
This sequence comes from Gemmatimonadota bacterium, assembly GCA_027295155.1. Lineage (GTDB taxonomy): Bacteria > Gemmatimonadota > Gemmatimonadetes > Palauibacterales > Palauibacteraceae. Next base: position 5,719 of record JAPULH010000104.1, on the reverse strand, counting down.
CCGCCTTCCTGGCAGCGCAAAGCGGTCCGCTCGATACGGCGACGGAGGCCCTGAAGCGCAAGTGGTGCTCGCTCACCACCGAGCAGGTGTTCCGGGCCGATCCTGTCTCGCTCACCGGTATCGGGGCGCGCTGGCTGTATCGCCTCTTCTCGGGGGGCACACGGCTCGGGCCTAAGGCGCGGGGGCTGGTCGACAATCGGCCGCTGAGAGAGTTCCTGCTGGGAACGATCGACTTCCCGGCGATCGAGACGAACATCCAGGAGGGAAGGCTGCGCGCCGCCGCCATCACGGCGACCTCCTACTCGACCGGACGGACGGTCACCTTCGTCCAGGGAGGGCCGGGGATCTCCATGTGGGAGCGGGGGAATCGAGTCGCGGTCCACGCCAGCCTCACGGTCGACCACGTCATGGCCTCGGCAGCGCTCCCCGTGCTCTTTCCGGCAACTCGATTGGGGAGCGAGTACTTCGGCGACGGCAGCCTCCGGCAGCGCACGCCGCTGGCGCCGGCTGTCCACCTGGGAGCCGGGCGTCTCTTTGCCATCTCGACGCGTTACCCGCGCACGGTAGAAGACGCAGCCGGTTCGGCGCCGGAAGGCTATCCGCCCCCGGCCCGGGTGGCCGGGCTGCTCTTCAACTCGATCTTCCTGGACGCGTTGGACGAGGACGCCGCTCGCCTCGACCGGATCAACGAACTGCTCAGCCGGATCCCCGAGGGACCGTCTAGCCCTCAGCATCTACGCCCCGTGGAGCTCCTCGTCCTCCGGCCGTCACAGGACCTCGGCCGTCTCGCCGCCGAGTACGCCGAGCACCTCCCCGGCTTCCTGCGGTTCCTGATCAGCGGTCTCGGCGCTCCCCACAGCGAAAGCTCCGACCTGTTGAGCTATCTCCTCTTCGAGAGCGCCTACATCTCCCGGTTGATCGATCTGGGCGAGGAGGACGGCGAGCGGAACTGGCCTCGCGTAGAGGCTTTCCTGGCGCCATAAGAGCCTGTCCGAGTAATGGGGCGAGCCGCGTTACGGGCGCGGCCCGGCGACGGGCAGCTCTATCTGAGCGGTAACCTCGCGCTCCGGACCGTGCAGGCTGAGATCGGGGCGAACTCCTCGGGCGGGCGGAACCGGTGATAGTCGCCCAGCGCGATGTAATCGGCATCCAACTCGGAAAGCCGCTCCAGTGGGAGACTCAGCGAGGAGGGCTCGCCCCAGTGCGGCGCATCCGGCACGGCCCCGTGCAAGAGCACGACATGGGCGCCGGAAGCCTCGATCCGCTGATAGCTATCCAGTGGATCCGGCGCTCGAGCCCGATCGTGGGCCAGGCCGTACACGTGGAGCAGGCGGATCACGGACCGGTCAGCCAGCTGCTTGTGCCAGCTGTCCCTTCCGGATCAGAAAGATGGTGTAGTCAATGATCGTGTACACCGATCCGATCCCCACGGCCAGAACGAAGAGGGGAACGTAACTAGGCCAGAAGATGAGCGCGAGGAGGGTGTTCAGCTGGAAGAAGGTGGTCACCTTCCCCGCCATGCGCGAGCGGGGCGCCATGACGTGGCCCACGAGCCGGCTCACAAGATACGACCCTCCCGTGAAGACATCTCTGAGGACGAGGATCACGAATCCGGCCCAATCCAGCTGCCCGCCAGGAAGAAACGAAACAACGCCCAGCAGCACGAAGATCTTGTCGCAGAAGGGATCGAGCAGGATGCCGACCTCGGATGTCGTCCTGCTGACCCGCGCGATGAAGCCATCCAGGAGGTCGGTGAGCGCCCCGGCGATCACCACGCCCGCCAGCACCCTCGCGTCGCTGGTGAGGAGGAATATGACCCCCAACGGGATGCGGCTGAGCGAGAGCAGGTTGGAGACGGTCAGGAAACCAGGATCGTGCCTGGCCGTCTCCTCCGGGGTCAGCTCGCGAACCTCGGCGCTCACACGCTACCCTCCCCGCGTCGCTCGATGCTTCGAACCAAAGTGAGCACGCTCCGTCTCAGCGACCTGCTATAGGTGGTTCGGTTCCCACCAGGCCCGACTGCCGCCCGGCGTCCACGAGCCGGAAAATCTGCAGGCGGAGAAAGCGGCGCAATGGAGCCCGCACGAGACGGGGGCGTCAGATCAACACGCTCGCCTCCTCCTCCTCGAGGACAGAGTCGGACGGTTCGGAGCTTGCCGGACCTCCGTCTAGAAGCACGAAGTCGTACACGACCACGTCCGCGGTCGGGATCGTCACACCCTCGCGCTCGTAGGACCCGTACTCGAGGCGACCCTCCACGTACATGCGGGTTCCCTTCCGGATGAGGCGGGCCGCCGTCTCGGAGGTCTTCCCCCAAAAGGTGAGCCGGTGCCAGTCCGTCTTGCGCTGCTCCTCGCCGTCTTGCCGGAAGAAGCGGTTGGTGGCGAGCGAGACATGCGCCACGGGCGTGCCGCTGCTCGTCTCTCGCAGGTCGGGATCCGACCCGGCGTTTCCGATGAGGATGATGCGGTTTACGGATCGAGCCATCGGGACACTCCTGTTCTGCAGTAGGGTTCGTCAGGTACGGGCTCAGCGCGCATCGCGCCCGAGGCCGTAGCAAGGACCCCAGGATGTGTCGCGTGGCGAGATCGCCGAACCCCGAGTGTGCCGGTTTCCGAAGTGGCACGTGTGGACACGGCCCTGCGCGTCCCCCAAGATGTGGGAGATGCGGATCGATAGAGAGCCTCCCGGTTGGTCGGATCTCCGGCGCGGAGCAACGCTGATCGGCATCGGCGTTACGCTCTGCGCGACCATCTTCTTCATGGACGAGGCGCGCCTCGCGATCGAGAGCGGTGCCACGCTCATGCTGGTCGCGCGGGAGGCCGGCGACCTCCGGCCGGGAGCCGATGTCTGGCTGGCCGGGGTGCAGGCCGGGGTAGTGACCGAGATCCGCTTCATCGAGGACGCGTCGCACGAGTCGCCGCACCTCGCGATTCGTGCCGTGCTCAGCCGCGAGGCGGCGCGGGCCCTGCGCCGGGACGCCGCAGCCACGATCCTGCCCTCCGGGCTCCTGGCGCCGTTCGTCGTCGACCTGGCGCCTGGAGAGGGGGGGCAGCCTCCCTACGACTTCGCCGATACGCTGCAGGCCGAGATCTCCGTAACGACGCGGACCATCGTGGCGCTGGGAGACAGCCTCCGGCGCGTGCTCGAAGAGATCGAGCCCGTCGTCGACCGCCTGAGAAGCGACGTTGGCGCCGGCGGCGGCACCCTGGCCCAGTTCGCGGCGCGACCCGCGGCCTTCTTCGCGCTGCGAGACGACCTCGCCCGGCTCCGGAGCCTAACGAGCCACCCGGGTTCACTCAAACGGCTGGCCCGCGACACCGCGCTGGCCGCCGCCGTGCGGCGATCGTGGGACCGCCTGGAGATGGTGGCCGAGAGGAGCGTCTCCGGGCGGGACTCGCGAGAGCGCGCCCGGCGCTCCCTCCGCTCGCTTTCGGAGAACGCGAACGCACTGGGCCGTAGGCTCGCAGCAGCTCAGGGCACGGCCGGCAGAGCGGCGCACGACACGGAGCTCGACCTGCAGGCGCGCCTGCTTCGCGCGCGTCTCGACACCGTCAAGAGCGAGCTCGCGAGGAACCCGTTGGCCTGGCTTCGCTTCCGCCTCTTTTAGAAGACCGAGGAGCGCGCTCACCTCGGTGGCGGGAGGCGACCCTGCAGCACGAACTCCACCCTCTCCTTCTTCCTCGCTCCGCGCCGCGTCACTACGATGATCGACTCGACGATGTTCTTGCGGTCCTCCAGCGCCACGGTGAACTCCGCCGATCCGTCGGCGGCCACGATCCGGGTTCTGACCACCTTTCCGGGCTTCGCCTGCGCCTGGCGGGCCGGGTTCCGAAAGATGGTCAGACGGGAGCGTCTCCGGCCGCGGGCAAGCTGCCGCGAGATCTTGACCCGGCTCAGCCAATCGGGCTGATAGTCGATGATCCACAGATCGCCTCGCTGGTCGACCCCCCGGGCCTCACGATTGTGGCGCGCCATCCGCTTCTCCTTTCCCCATGTGGATCGTACCGCTGCCGGATTCGGCTTGACCTCTCCGGCACCGCTGGTTATTCATTCTCCTGAGTCCACTCCGCTTCCGCGATCCCGTGAAAAACATCCTTGAGCGAGTTCCTTCGCTGGACGCTGGCCGAACGCGCGTAATCAACCGACATCAACCGAGACCTGATCCGTGGACATTGCAGAGCTGAAGTCCAAGTCCATCACCGACCTTCACGAGATGGCCGAGGATCTGAGTATCCACAACTACTCGGGTCTGCGAAAGCAGGATCTGATCTTTCGGATCGAGCAGAACCTCCTGGACTCGGAAATCGTGCTTCGAGGGGAGGGCGTGCTGGAGATCCTGCCCGAAGGCTACGGGTTCCTGCGTAGCCAGGACTGGAACTACCTGTACGGCCCGGACGATATCTACGTCTCCCCATCTCAGATCAAGCGCTTCGACATGCGAACGGGCGATACGGTGCTCGGGCAGGTCCGACCGCCGAAGGAGGGTGAGAAGTACCTCGCCCTGCTCAAGGTCGAAGAGGTCAACGGCGAGGACCCGGAGAAAGCCAAGCACCGCATCGGCTTCGACAACCTGCGCCCCCGGTATCCGGAGGAACGGCTCAACCTCGAGCGCGAGGACGGCGACATCTCGATGCGCGTCCTCAACCTGATCGCTCCGGTAGGCAAGGGACAGCGAAGCCTGATCGTCTCTCCGCCGAAGGCCGGAAAGACGATTCTCCTCCAGAAGATCGCCAACTCCGTCCTCGAGAATCACCCCGAGTGCAAGCTGATCATCCTCCTCATCGACGAGCGCCCCGAGGAGGTGACGGACATGGAGGAGATGGTGGCGGCCGAGATCATAGCCAGCACGTTCGACGAGCCGGCGGACCGTCACACGCAGGTGGCCGAGATGGTTCTCGAGAAGGCGAAGCGGCTGGTCGAGTACCAGCACGACGTCGTCATCCTGCTCGATTCCATCACGCGCCTGGCGCGCGCCTACAACACGACCGTGCCGCACTCCGGCAAGATCCTCTCGGGCGGCGTGGACGCGAACGCCCTGCACAAGCCCAAGCGGTTCTTCGGCGCCGCGCGGAACATCGAGGAGGGCGGCAGCCTCACGATCATCGCCACGGCTTTGGTCGATACGGGAAGCCGCATGGACGAGGTGATCTTCGAGGAGTTCAAGGGGACGGGCAACAGCGAGGTCCTCCTCGACCGCCAGATCGCGGACAAGAGGATCTACCCGGCGATCGACCTCAACCGGTCGAGCACGCGTAAGGAGGAGCTGCTGCTCTCCGATCTCGAGCTCAACCGGATGTATCTCCTTCGGAACTTCCTCTCGGACATGCCGCCCGCCGAGGCGGTCCAGTTCCTCATTGAGCGCCTGAGCCGGGCGAGCAACAACGAGGAGTTCCTCAACTCGATGACGGCAGGCGAGTAGGAACGCAGCGCCGTGTCCGACGCGGCCGGTACGGATCGAGCTGCCGAGCGCTACGAAGCCGCACTGGCGCGACACGGAATCCGCGACGTCCGGCCCGTCTATCGGGCGATCCTCCGGCGCCTGAAGGCGACCGATATCCGTCTCTACGAGGAGGCCGTGGAACGCTACGATACCGAGGTCCGAGCGCTCGTCGAGGAAGGCTCGGAGAACCCTCTTCTCATCTGGATCCGCTATGGGATCTGGCTGGCGAACCATGTCTCGCCAGGGCGCCTGGTCGTGGTCGATGCTTCCGGACGT
>JAPULH010000103.1 GCA_027295155.1 Gemmatimonadota bacterium | reverse complement strand
TTCCGAAACGACGTAAAGACGTCCTCGAGCCGGTCGAAGCGGCTGAGCAGCTCCAGCGTCTTGCGCGTAGGAAACAACATCGGGAGCCGGCCCGCACCGAACATCTCGAGGGCGGCAGAGGGCTCAAGCCAGCGGAAATCGGTGTGCTCACGGGTGAGCCGGGGCTCGCCGCCTGGGTGCCGCGCCAGGAAGAACCGGGTGTCGTATCGGCGGTCCAGCTGCACCGGTGTGATCCAGCGCGTAAAGTACACCGCGCTGGACCCATCCAGCTCGAGATCGCTCTCTGCCAGCAACTCCGGAAAGGTGGTCTCCCCGCGGAGCAGTCGGTCCCGGCCCGCGAGCACCTTCGCCGCGGCCTCCGGATCCTGCCCGGCGGCCAACAGCACGCCCGTCTCCTCGAACGCCTCCCGGAGAGCCGCGAAGAGCGCCTCGGGCTCGGAGATCTCCCCACCCGCCAGGCGCTCAAGCGCTCCCGCCGATCGATCTTCCGGATCGATCGTCCCACCCGGAAACACGTGCGCACCCGCCGCAAAGCGGCTCTCTAGCGGCCGGCGCAGCAGCAACACCTCGAAGCCCGAACCGGCGGGGCGGGCGAGGCAGATCGTCGCTGCAGGACGTGGCTCGACGGGCAGCGACCCGGGCTCGACGTGGCCCCGGGCAAACTCCTCCTCCTCGATCACCCGCTGGATCCGCTCGGCGTCGGAAAGGTCCCCGTTCACCAATCCAGCACCCCACCCGCCATGAGCCCGAGCGCGACAAGCAGCGCGATAAGCAGCAAGACAGCCACCAGGAGAACCAGAATCGGCGTCACCACGATAACGGCCGCCCTGCCGCCGGTGGTCCGGTGCGCCTCCCGCACGCCGACCACCAGCAGCACGACCGACCACACGAACCCCACGATCCAGCCGAGGACGGGCACGATCGTAAAGACGCTCGGCCCCCACGCGTAGCAGAACACCCGTGCCGTGGCCCTGATCCCACGTGGTTCGGCCGCGAGCACCAGCGCCAACGCATGGAGGACCAGCGTGCCGACACCGAGTGCAATCAGCGCTCCAAACGGCTCGAAGAAGAACTGCAGGAGCGGGCCGACCGGCTCGGACGATCCAAGGGCCATGCTCGGAAAAATGGAGTCGCTCACCGAACCCCAGAGGAGCACGAAGAAAGCGCTGGTAACGGAGACGATCAGGTAGTAGAGCACGGGCCGCGCCAGCGGCGCCCCGTAAGGGAGGCCCCGGAAGAACGCGGCCGGCTCGAAGAGGCTCGCCCGCCACGTGGCGACGAGGTTGGAGGGGAACGTCCCGCGCGGAGCCTCCCACCCCGCCGCCGGGCCCGCGACTCCCCGGGGGCTGCCTGCACCAGGAGCGGTCACGCCGGCGGCGGACGAGCCCGTGCGGCTCCCGCACAGCGGGCACGTCGCCGCTCCTTCACCGGTGTCGAAACCGCAATGTGGACAAGCGGGCAAGGTCGGCCCTCGCGTTAGGGTACGGCGCTGGGAGCGAAGATGGCGTCTCGGCCGTCGCGCGTCACCCCTGTAGGGGAGCGCCTCCACGCTTACATTTCCCCGGCACGCCGAGTGGCGGCACATGCTCGCGAGAAGACTCGAAGGGAGGGGGTCCCGGGATGGCACGCGCTCAGCTTACCCGAAGCATCGAGTTCCCCGCCGGTCATCGCTACTACCGCTCGGAGTGGTCGAAGCAGGAGAACGCGGAACGGTTCGGAAAGTGCGCCAACGAGCCGGCGCACGGCCATGATTACCGAATCGAGGTCACGGTGGAGGGGGAGATCGACGAGCGGACGGGCATGGCGATCGACCTGTCAGCTCTCGACGAGCTGCTGGCGCAACAGATCCTTCGCCCGATGGATCGTGCCTTCCTCAACGAGCTCCCGGAGTTCGCGGGGGAGCGGGTGATCCCCACCACAGAGAACCTGGCCCGCGTCATCTGGGATCGGCTGGTGCCCAGCCTGCCAGCTGCCTGTTCCCTTCGCCGCGTGCGGGTGCGGGAGGGCCGGGACCTCTGGTCCGACTACTGCGGTTAGCGACCTGCTCTAGTCGAGCAGCCTGAGGGGCATGACGAGGCACAGATAGCCCGAGTCTCCACCCGCAGGCTCGAAGGTGGCGGCGCGCTCGGGCGCCTTGAAGGAAACCCTCACGTCCCCATCCGGCATGTAGCGCAGCACCTCGAGCAGGTAATGGGCGTTGAAACCAATCTCGAGCGAATCGCCAGCGTAATCGACAGCCAACTCGTCTTCGCCTTCGCCGAGATCAGGCGTATGAACACGAAACTTGATCAGACCTTCTTCAAAGATCATCCGGACACGGTGCGTCTGGTCACTCGCCACCACGGCCATCCGGCGGATCGCTGCTTCCAGGCTGGCCCGATTCGCGATGGCGTGCCGGTCGTTGTCCTTCGGGATTACCTGCTCGAAGTTCGGGTAGGGCCCTTCGATCAATCGGGTGAAGACGGCCCGCCTGGCGGAGCGAAACGCCAGGTGGTTCGCGGAGCGTGCCACCTCCAGCTCCTCATCAGCCTCGAACAACCTCTGCACCTGGCCGAGGGCCTTCGGTGGGACGATCAGATCGGCTTCCGGGGCCCCGGCCTCCGGCAGCTCCTTCGTCATCATGGCCAACCTGTGCCCGTTCGTAGCAACCATCGTCGTAGAGTCGGGACGCAGTTGCCAGAGCACGCCGTTCAGTATAGGCCGGCTTTCCTCCGTCGAGGCGGCAAACGATGTATGCGAGATGAGCTCCTGTAGCGCCTCCGCAGACATCTTCCAGGACTTCGAGAAGTCCACCTCCGGGAAAGTGGGAAACTCACCTTCCGGAAGACCATACAGCTTGAATTTGCTGTGCCCGCATGTGATATGGATCTGATCCTGGTCCGCCGAAAGGTGTACGGGCGCTTCCTCCAGCTCCCGTGTGATGTCGGACAGTTTCTTTGCGGGCACCGTTACGGCCCCACCCGTATCCACTTCCGCATCGACGCTTACCTGCACGGAGATATCTAGGTCCGTTCCACAGAGCTGGAGAGCATCTCCGTCTGCCCGGAGCAGTATGTTGGAAAGCACGGGCAGCGTAGTCCGCGTTGGAATCGTCGCGGATACGGCAGCAAGACCCTTTCGCAGGTTTTCTCTTGTAATGGATAGCTTCATTCATGACCTCGCGGTTCTGCGATGGGCAGCCGGATAGTTCTTCTACTTCCTAGTTGAAAGATATTCTTTAGTAGTAGTAGTAGAGCCTGTTGGAAAGTGGAGAACGGGTGCGCACGGGGCGCGTTGATGCGACGTAGCGCGGCGTGTGCCGATGCCGGCCGATGTGGAACCCTCAGGAGAACGGGTGGGATCCCGCACTCGTCATCCACAGGAAGTCCCGCATGGCCTGGCCGCTCCACAGCGGTCCCGCCCTATCAACAGGCCTCTCACCCGACTTTTCGACAGCACCGGAAGCAGATGACGTGGATGGGCCCCCTCGCAGCCGCTTCATCACCCGCTGAGCGCGTCTTGGAGAACGCGGACGCGCGAGCGGAAGGTGGGATCTCTAGCCATCTGCGCTTCCACCTTGTTCACGGAATGGATCACCGTAGAGTGGTCTCGTCCGCCGAAGATCGAGCCGATGTCCGTGTAGGGAAGGTCCAGGGTCGTCTTGATCAGGTACATGGCTACCTGCCTGGGGACGACGAGGATCCGTGTGCGTCGCTTCGACTTCATGTCCTCCACGCTGACGTTCCAGAGCTCTGCCGTGCGCTCGACGATCTGCTCCGGTGTAGACCGGATCTGATCGAGTCCAGCGTGTGATGGATCGTTGCCCAGCGCTTCCCGCGCCAGGCTGAGGCTGATCTCCCGTCGAGTGAGGGAGCTGAAGGCGAGGAGCTTGATCAGCGCCCCTTCCAGCTGGCGAACCGATGTCTTCCTGCTGCGCGCGATGTACTCGATGACCTCCTCGTCCAGAAGGAGGTCATCCTCTTCGGCCTTCATCTGCAGGATCGCGACACGGGTCTCGAAGTCGGGCGGCTTGATATCGGTGACCAGCCCCCACTCGAAGCGCGAGACAAGCCGCTCTTGGAGGCCTCGAATCTCCGGCGGCGGCCTGTCGCTCGTGATGACGATCTGCTTGTGGGCGTCGTGGAGAGCATTGAAGGTGTGAAAGAACTCCTCCTGGGTTCCCTCCTTGTTTCCCAAGAAGTGCACGTCGTCGACCAGTAGCACATCCACCAGCCTGTATCGCTGGCGGAAGTATGCGGTCCGACCACCCTGGATGGCGGAGATCATCTCGTTGGTGAACTGCTCGGACGTCGTGTAAACGATCCTGCGGTCCGGCAGCCGGGCGCGGATCGCGTGTCCGATCGCGTGCATCAAGTGGGTCTTTCCGAGCCCGGTGTCGCCGTAAATGAACAGCGGGTTGTAGGCGGTGGCGGGCGCGTCCGCGACTCGACGGCAGGCCGCGGTCGCGAGTTGGTTATGGCTGCCGATGACGAACCGCTCGAACGTGTACCGATCGTTCAACCCGACGGCGATCGGCTCCGATACGGTGGTGACGAACGGGGCTGGAGGCATGTCGCTCTCTGAGCCCCCAAGCTCCGGGAAATCGAGCCGCTCGTCCTGGCCGCGGTGTTCGAACAGCAGTTGGAGAGGTCGCCCTAGCTCCCGTTCTGCAAGCTCCCGCAGGAGAGCACCGTACTTGTCCTCGATCCACTCGACGGCGAATTTGGTCGGCGCACCCACGACCAGAGTGTCATCCGTGAGCGCGATCGCCTCTGTGGAAGCCAGCCACGTGGCGAACGTCTGCTCCGGAAGAACCTCGCTGGAGGCCTGCGTGATGCGGGACCAAACTTGGGTGGCGGTCAGTTCCATCCGAATGTCGTTTGCTGCCTGCCGGGTAGGCTCGGGGCCGGTCGATTAGGCCGAGACGACGCCCGGGGGGCGATCAACGTAGAGGGCGCGTTCAAGGCTGTCAAACGAGCGCTACGTCGCCGCTGGGCGGCCGAGAAGATGTTTGACAGCATCTATGGCCAGGTCTAAACTTAACGGCTATACCCCGAGGGGAACCATGCGGCGAGCCGTGGTAATACGGGTCGCGACGAGTCGGCGTGGCCGGACCACCGCCGACCGAGGGCCGCCTCCAAAGTGATGGAATCCGAGCGCGATGCAACCGACCTATAGAAACCCCAGCAACCGAAAGCGGCGCAAGGACCACGGCTTTCGTGCCCGCATGAAGACCAAGGGCGGCCGACGTATCCTCGCCCGGCGAAGACGGAAGGGTCGGGTGCGTCTTACGGTCAGCGACGAATTCCGCCGGAAGCGGCGAAGTCGCTGACGCTCGCCGGACCTCGGCGCCCCATTCCCGCGCCACTCCCAATGAAGAAAGAAGGCCTACCGCGCGCGGCGCGGATTCGGAGCAGCCGAGAGATCGGCCGACTGATGCGTTCGGGCAAGCGACGCCGGGTCGGGCCGATGGACGTATTCCTAGTCCCGTCGGCGGGCGCGCGCCCGCGCGTCGGCTTCATCGTTCCGCTGTACGGTCACAGTGCGGTCGAGCGCAACCGGCTACGTCGACGTCTGCGCGAGATCGTGCGGCGTGAGTGGCTGCCGCTGGCGTGGGAGTGCGATCCACGCGTCGATGTTCTGATCCGTGCGCGGGAGGACGCGTACGGGCCGACGTTCAAGGAGTTGAGGGCGTTCGTGCGGCAGGCGATGGAGCGTCCATGCGGCGCATGATCTGCGGTGTGATCCGGGCGTACCAGATCGGCATCTCGCCATGGGTGCCAGCGGCCTGTCGCTTCACTCCGAGCTGCTCGCGTTACGCGTTGGAGGCGGTCGGCCGGTTCGGCGTGCTGCGGGGCGGCTGGCTGGCGGCCCGCCGGATCCTTCGCTGCCATCCGTTCGGGCGTTGGGGGTACGACCCGGTGCCGGAGGGTGGCGAGCAGCCGACGCACCGTTTGAGCCAGACGGGCGAGAGGGAAGTCGTGCCTGAGAGGGGCGTCTGATGGACAGGCGGCTTCTTCTGGCGATCGGGCTCATGTTCGGCGTGATCGTGGTGACCAACCTGCTCTTTCCGCCGAGGCGGCCGGAGGCCCCGATATCCGCCCCGGACACGGCTCGCGTGCGGCAGGTGTCTCCGGAAGCCGGCCTCTCCACGGGTGAGGCGGAGGAGGCACCTGCGGCTCAGCCACCGGCACGGGAGGACGCCGCGCTCCGTGAGCCGACACCGGCTGCCGCTGCGGGCACGCGGGAAGCACGGGTCGATACCATCGTGGTGGAGACACCGCTCCTTCGGCTGAGCTTCGTGAGCCGCGGCGCGCAGCTGGTTTCGTTGGAGCTCCGTCGCTACAAGTCGTACGAGCCGGCCGATCCTGAGGGAGCGCTCGTTCAACTGCTGCGCGGCGGAGACCATCTGTTCGGTTTCCGCGTGGCCGCCGGGCCGGATACGGTGGACCTCTCGGAGCGACGTTTCGAGGCGAGCGCGCGAAGCGTACGGCTGGACGAGGGTGCGCCCCGGGATTCGCTGACGTTTCGCTATAGCTTCGCGAGCGGAGAGCGCGGGCCGATCGTCTTTCGAGTGACCTATCACTTCGAGGCGCACAGCTACTTGGTGAGGGTGGAGGGTGCGTTCGAGGGCATCGGCGGCCGAGGTTACACGCTCTACACCTCCCTTGGAACGGGCCTGCGGACGAACGAGGTTGACCAGAAGGAGGACTTCCGGCAGCTGGCGTTCGTCGTGAAGGGCCGGAGGGGAGGCATCCGGAGCGAGAAGGTCTCATCCGTGGGCTCCGGCGAGGTGACCGCGCCGGCCGGAGGGCCGTTTGACTGGGTTGCCGTGAGGAACATGTACTTCCTGGCCGCCTACCTGGCGCCGCCGGAGAGTCCCGGCTTCGGCGGCCTCGTCGTGACGGGCTTGCCGGAGGAGCAGAGCGCGCGGATCACCGCGACGCTTCCGGTGCCGGCCGGCGACCCGAGCTTCGCGTTCGAAGCCTACTTCGGGCCGCAGGACTACGGGCGCCTCAAGGCGATCGGCCACGACCTCCAGAACGTGAACCCGGTCGGCTGGCGGTTTCTTCAGCCGGTGATCCGCCCGCTCGTGGCGATCGTGATGGGGATCCTCACATGGATGCACACGACGCTGAGCCTGGCGTACGGGTGGGTTCTCATCCTGTTTGGCGTGCTGATGCGGATCGTCCTCTTCCCACTCTACCAGAAGTCGATGCGGGCGCAGATGGGGCAGATGCAGGTCCAGCCGCTCATGAAGGACATCCGGGAGAAGTACAAGGATGATCCGCAGAAGATGCAGCAGGAGATCATGCGGCTGTACAAGGAGCACGGCATCAATCCCCTGGCGGGCTGCCTGCCGATGATGCTTCCGATGCCGGTTCTCATCACGCTTTTCTTCGTTTTTCGGAACACGATCGAGTTCCGTGGCGTCCCGTTCCTCTGGCTCCCCGACCTGTCGCTGAAGGATCCGCTCTACTTGGTGCCGCTGGCCATGGGCGCTTCGATGTTCCTGCTGATGTGGATGGGCCAGCGGGGCATGGAGAGCACGGCGCAGACCAAGATGATGACGTACGGGATGCCGATCTTCATGACGTTCCTCTTCGTGAACTTCCCATCCGGCCTGAACCTCTACTACACGACGAGCAACATCGCTTCGCTTCCGCAGCAGTTCTATATCGCGCGGGAGCGGCGAAAGGTTCGCGGCAGCATGCCGTCTGCCGGCTCGTCCGGCGCGATGGACGGTGGAGGTGCCAAGAAGGGTGGACACAAGAGGAAACGGTCCTCCCCGAAGCGGTAGTAGCCGGGTCGCCTCGACCCTGCCAGGGATCATGGGAAAGCGGGAGTTCGGGCTTCCGACCGATACGATCGCGGCGATCTCGACGGCACCGGGTCGCGCCGGTATCTCGGTCGTTCGAGTCAGCGGCCCGGAAGCGATCCTCGTGGCCGCCTCGCTCGGGGTCACGGGGCTCACTCCACGCCGATG
>JAPULH010000102.1 GCA_027295155.1 Gemmatimonadota bacterium | reverse complement strand
TTCCGCCGGTTCCCGGGCGCCGATGTCCAGGCCGGCCGGGCTGACGAGTGGAGCCAGCGTGGCCTCCTCCCACCCTCTTTCCAGCAGAAGATGGCGCACCTCCTTGGCTCGGCGCGGGCTCGCCACGAGCCCCACGTACCGGGCCCCGGCCCGAAGCGCACGCTCGACCGCCCCCTCATCCCACACTCCGAGCGTGGCCACGAGCGCGAAAAGCTCGGCCTCGCCGGCCGGCACGGGTTCCGCCGCCTCGGCGTCCTCTTCAGCTTCGGCTACCCGCACGCGGTATCCGGCCCCGGTGGCCATCGCTGCCAGGGCGTGCGTGACGGGAGAGTCGCCGAACAGCGCGAGAACAGGCGCCGGTAGCTGCGGCTCCACGTAGATCTCCACGGTACCCCCGCTGTGACAGGTCATCGGGTAGACGATCGCGTCCGCTCGGTCCGAGTGCGCGTCCGGGGCAAGCACTACGATGCGAGGCCGGCCGTCTCGCATCGCGGCCCGCGCCTCCCGCTGAACCACCGGCTCGACGCATGCTCCACCCAGCCACCCGTGGAAGCTCCCGTCGGCCTCGACGAGCGCCTTCTGTCCGACTTGGGAGGAGCTCGGAGGGAGGCGGCTCACCACCGTCGCGAGCGCGAACGGCCGGCCTCGCTCTGACAGCCGGGCCGCCAGGCCCAGGATCTCGCCGTCTCCGGAGCGTCCGGCGCCGTGCATGAGGCGCTACTCCGTGATGCCGGCCTCGCGCAGCACCTTCCACACCTTGTCCGAGGTGATCGGCATGTCGATGTGCCGAACGCCGTAGGGTGAGAGGGCATCCACGACGGCGTTGACGAACGCGGCCGGTGAGCCGACGCATGGCGACTCGCCGACGCCTTTGGCGCCGATAGGGTGGTGTGGCGATGGCGTGACGGTCCGGTCGGTGTCCCAGTGAGGGGTTTCGACGGCGGTCGGGAGCAAGTACTCCATGAAGTTGCCCCCGATGATGTTGCCGTCCTCATCGAAGTCGACGAGCTGCATCGAAGAGATCGCGAACCCTTCGGTCAGCCCGCCGTGGATCTGCCCGTCCACGATCATCGGGTTGATGACCGTTCCGCAATCGTCCACGGCCACGAAGCGGCGCACCTTCCACTCGCCCGTTCCCCGGTCCACGTCCACCACGCAGATGTACGTGCCGAACGGGTAGGTCATGTTGGGCGGGTCGTAGTAGTGAACGGCTTCCAGGCCTGCCTCGACGCCCTCGGGGGTGTTCGTATAGGCGGCGAAGGCGACGTCCCCCATCGAAGTGGAGCGGTCGGGCGCGCCCTTCACGCGGAACGCGTAGTCCTTCCACTCGATGTCCTCCTCCGCCACCTCCATCAGGTGGGCGGCGATCTTCTTCGCCTTCTCGCGGATCTTCCGTGCGGCCAGGGCGGTAGCGGCGCCCGCGACCGGCGTGGAGCGGCTGGCGTACGTGCCCAGGCCGTAAGGAGCGGTATCCGTGTCGCCGTGCTCGACCACGATGTCGTCAACCGGGATCCCGAGCTCCTCGGCCAGGATCTGTGCGAAGGTCGTCTCGTGGCCCTGGCCCTGGGTCTGGACGCCGATGCGAGCCAGCACCTTGCCGGTCGGATGGATCCGCACCTCGCAGGAGTCGAACATCTCGAGGCCGACGATGTCGCACTGCTTGCCGGGTCCGGCGCCGACGATCTCGGTGAAGCTGGAGACCCCGATCCCCATGATCTCGCCCCGCTCGCGCTTCTCCTTCTGCTCGCGCAGCAGATCCTCGTAGCCGATTATCTCGAGCGCCCTGTCGAGCGCGCCCTCGTAGTTCCCGCTGTCGTACGTCCAGCCGAGCGGCGTGTCGTAGGGGAAGCTCTCCGGCGGGATGAAGTTCTTCCGGCGGAGCTCCACGGGGTCCATCCCGATCTCGTCGGCCAGGATGTCGACCGCTCGCTCGATCAGGTAGGAAGCCTCGGTCACGCGGAACGAGCAGCGTAAGGCGATCCCGCCGGGAGCCTTGTTCGTGTAAACGCCGTCCACCTCGACGAACGCGTTCTCCAGGTCGTAGGAGCCCGAGCACACGTTGTAGAAACCGGCCGGGAACTTGGTCGGCTGGGCCGCCGCGTTGAACGCGCCGTGGTCGGCCAGCGTCTTCACGCGGAGCGCCCGGATGCGTCCGTCCCGGCTGGCCGCGAGCTCGGCCCGCATGTGGTAGTCACGGGCGAACCCCGTGCTCGTGAGGTTGCCGGAGCGGTCCTCGGTCCACTTCACCGGCCGGCCGAGGGTCAGGGAGGCGACGGTGGCGCAGACGTACCCCGGATAGATCGGCACCTTGTTCCCGAACCCCCCGCCCACGTCGGGCGAGATGATCCGGATCTTGTGTTCGGGAAGACCGGTGACGAGCGCGAACAGCGTGCGGTGGGCGTGCGGGGCCTGCGACGTCATCCAGAGCGTCATCTTCTCGTTCGTCGCATCCCAGTCGGCCACGCAGGCGCAGCATTCGATCGGGGCCGGATGGCAGCGCTGGTAGATGAGGTCCTGGCTCACCGTGACATCGGCCTCCGAGAAGATCCGGTCGGTGGCCTCCCGGTCGCCCGCCTCCCAGTGGAAGATGTGGTTCGTCTTCTCCTCACGGTCCTCACGCAGGAGCGGCGCGTCCGGGTCGAGCGCCCTGTGGGGGTCTACGAGCACCGGGAGCTCCTCGTACTCCACCCGTACGGCCGCCGCCCCGTCCGCAGCCGCGAAGCGGGTCTCGCCGACCACCGCCGCCACCTCCTGGCCCTGGAAGAGCACCTTCCCGGTGGCGAGCACCATCTGCTGGTCGCCCGAGAGGGTCGGCATCCAGGCGAGGTTGGAGGCCGCGAGATCCTCGCTGGTGATCACCGCTAGAACTCCGGGAACGGCCAGCGCCCTGGAGGTGTCGATCTCTCCGAGCCGCGCGTGTGCGTACGGAGAGCGAACGAGCTGCATGTAGACCATGCCCCGAAGCTGGACGTCGTCGACGAACCTGCCCTGTCCGCGGATGAACCGAGCGTCCTCCTTCCGCTTGACGGACTGCCCGAGTCCTCCGAGATCCTGGCTGTGCGGGGCGCTCATCGCTCATCTCCTTTGACGGCCTTGGCGGCGTACTGGATCGCTTTTACGATGTTCTGGTAGCCGGTGCACCGGCACAGGTTGCCGGAGATCGCCCTTCTGATCTCCGGCTCGCTCGGGCTCGGGTTCGACTCGAGCAGGGCGCTGGCCGTCAGCAGCATGCCAGGCGTGCAGAATCCGCACTGAAGCCCGTGCTCCTCCTTGAAACCCACCTGCAGCGGGTGGAGGTCGCCGTTGCGCGCCAGGCCCTCGACCGTCGTGATCGCCTGGCCGTTCGCCTGCACCGCGAACATCGTGCACGACTTGATCGGCACCCCGTCGAGGAGGATGGTGCACGCGCCGCAGTGCGTGGTGTCGCACCCGATGTGCGTGCCGGTGAGCGCCAGCTCGTCGCGCAGGAAGTGGACGAGGAGCATGCGCGCTTCGACGTCCGCCGTGTGCTCCACCCCGTTCACCGTGATCGAAAGCGACACGTTCGTTGCCATCGTCCGACCTCCCTCAGGCCCCGGGTCCGCCGGCACGCTCCACCGAGCGGCGGAGCGCCCGCGCGGTGAGCACTCGGACCATGTCGCGCTTGTAGTCTTCCGAGCCCCGATTGTCTGCCGCCGGGTTCGACTCCTCGGCGGCCTTCCTCGCGGCCTCGGCGATCGTCTCTTCTCCGGGCTCGGCGCCCAGGAGAGCCTCCTCGGCCATCGCGGCGCGCAGGTTGGTCGCGCCGACGGCCGTGAGGCCGATCCCCGTAGAGCTCACGCTTCCGTCCTCCGCCAGGGTGATCTGCGTTGCCACGCCCACGGTCGCGAAATCGCCGACCTTGCGTTCCAGCTTCTCGTAGGCTCCGCCTTTCCGATCACCCCCACGGGGGATGCGGATCTCGACCAGCAACTCCTCCGGCTCGAGAGCCGTCATGAAGGTAGTCAGGAAGAGCTCATCGATCGGCAACGTTCGCTCGCCTCCGGCCTTGCGGAGGATGAGCTCGGCCCGATAGGCGAGCATGACGGCGCCCCAGTCGCCGGCCGGGTCGGCGTGCACGAGCGACCCTCCCACCGTGCCGCGGTTTCTCACGATGGGGTCGGCGATCACGTCGACGGCATCCGCCATCAAGGGATAGCTCTCCCTGATCATCTCCGAGTCCTCGATCGTCGCGTGCCGGACCATTGCGCCGATGTGAAGGAAGCCGTCGTCCTCCTCGAGGCGAAACAGCTCGGAGAGACCGTTGACATCGATGATCGCGGCGGGCTCGGCCAGCCGAAACCTCATCGCCGGGATCAGGCTCTGTCCTCCGGCGAGGACCTTGGCGTCGTACCCGTGCTCGCTCAGCAGGGCGAGCGCCTCGTCAACGCTGGACGGGTGGTGATAATCGAATGCTGCGGGGATCAT
>JAPULH010000101.1 GCA_027295155.1 Gemmatimonadota bacterium | reverse complement strand
GAGGGTCGTCTCCTCGGGAAAGCGGCCGGCCAGCAGGACCCGGGCGCCGTACCCCACCGCACCGGCCGCCACCGCCCCCAGACCAACGCGAAGAAGCGGAACCACTGCCTCTCGATCGAAGAGCACCCCCACCTGTCGCTGCAGCCCCGACCAGAGGAGCACGAGGTTCAGCCAGGCTCCCACCGCTCCTCCCAAGGCGAGCCCGGCCGCCGAGAGGGCGCCATACCCCCGGGCACGCATCGTCAGCATCGCCGACGCGCCGAGCGCGATGCCCACCATGACCGACACGATCGCGAAGCGCATCGGTGTCCGCGTGTCCTGCATCGCGTGAAAGCCGCTGGCGAAGAGCTTCACCGAGCTTGAGGCCACGAGGCCGACGGCATAGGCGATGAGGATGCCGCTCACCAGACTCGTGCTCTCCTCGCCAAACGCGCCCCGCTGGAACAGAACACGAACGGCCAGGTCGCCGAACAGGGCGAGGGCGACAGCGGCCGGGAGGACGAAGAAGAGGATCTGGAAGAAGCCGTTCACCAGGCGCGGACGCAGGGCGGCTGCCGCCGACTCGCGAGACATCTCGGGAAGCGCCGCCGTCGCCACGGAGATTCCGAAGAGGCTGAGCGGAAGGTAGGCCAGCCGCTGAGCGTAGTAGAGACCTGCGATCGCACCGGCCGGCAAAAAGCTCGCGAGAAGCACGTCCGCGAAGCTCGAGAGCTGAAAGATCCCCTGACTGGCCGCCACCGGAACCATGTTGTGCATCACCCGACGGACCGGCTCCAGCCCTCTTGCGAGGGCCGGCCGCAGCGAACCGGCCAGGCGCCGGGCGGTCGGTAGCTGCACCCCGAGCTGCAGAAGGCTTCCGGCCAGAGTCGACCAGGCGAGAACGTGGATGAGCGGCTTCCATCCGAAACGGGCGCCGAGGATGAGCCCGGCCACCTGGCTGAGGTTCCAGAGCACGGGAGCGGCGAACGGCAGGAAGAAACGGCGGTGACTGTTCAGCACGCCCAGGCACCAGGCCGCGACGATCATCACGCCGGCCATCGGGAAGAGGATGCGCACCAGCTCTGTCGTCAACTCCGACGTGGCGGGATCGAATCCCGGCGCCACCGCACGGGTCAGCCAGGGCGCGAGAGCGACGCCCACGCCAGACGTCAGGCCAGCGATCAGGATGAGCCGTCCCAACACACCGCTAGCGACTCGGCCCGCTTCCTCCCTCCCGGCATCCGGATCCTCCAGCAGGGAGCTGTAAATCGGGACAAACGCCGCCGAGAGGGAGCCCTCCCCCAGCAGGTTCCGCAGGACGTTCGGGATCTTCAGGGCGGCCGCATACGCGTCAGCCGCGATCGTGGTGCCGAAGTAGCGTGCGATGATGAGGTCGCGCAGAAACCCCGTAAGACGACTGACGAGGATCCCGGAGCCGACTGACACCGCATTCGCGCCCGGTCGACGGGCGCGCTCAGTCACTCGAGTCGTGGGAAGCGGGCCCTCCTCCCGGAGGCAGCGCTTCGCGCGGCCGCTCCTTTCCCTCTACGAGAGCCCGGATGAACACGGTCTCCTCGAGCAAACCCTCGACCGACTGGGTGAGGTACTCGAGCTCGCCCTGCAGCACGTCGACACGCGCCTCCAGCTCACCGGGAGGTGACTCTCGCGCGATCCGCCGGGCGAGCGCCTGGCCGATCTGGGAATCGATCACGATCGCCAGAAGCGGGATGAGCAAGATCAGAGCAACGACCACGAGGGCCCAGAAGAGCGTCATCGGAACCCACCAGGGTTTTTCAGCGACATACTATGCATAGATTCAGGTAGCCGGATCAGCGGACCCGAGTCCGCGGCCGGGACCGGCAATGTACTCTTCTACCTCGTCCCGGACCTCCCGATCCAGCTGTTCGAGAAACTCCGTGCCGTACCGAGCAAGGTAGTAGATCGGGCTCATCACCCGCTCCTGCGCCACCCCGCCCGGGAACAAGTGGAGCGCCGCCTTCTCGATCTGCCCACGAAGAACGCTCTGCCGCTCCCGCACGCTCCCATCCACCGCCCGCTCCAGCTGGCGAAGGGCCTTGCGCGCTCCGGCCCGCGCCTTCTCCGCCGTCGCGCGAATCCCCGGGATCTCCTCGGCCAGGGCCTGGGCCACCGAGTCGAACGCGGCCTCCTGCGTCATCTGTAGCTCGGCCAGCGCCTCGGCCACCGAGTCAGGACGTCCCGCTCTGACGGTGCGTCCGGCAAGCGCCACACCCCCATCGCTCAGATCCTCCGGTCGCGCCGCCAGCGAGTTGAGGACCTTGGTCACCTTCGCCTCCATGACAATCCATCCCGTTCGCGGCACGACACGAGGCACGTCCAGTCCCGCCCATGCGAAGAGGTCTGGCAGCTGCGCCCAATAGCCTATTTCCGACGGGCCGAGCACCGTGGCGGCCACCGGCAGAAGGCACGATTCCGCCACCGGACGGAGCGCCGCGCTCGGTCCGAACGCTTCCGGTCGCTCCTCGAGCTCGGAGATCAGATCGGCAAGTGGCTTTTCCGGCCCGGCCCGCCCGATCCGAGCGGAGCGGCCCGAGACGTACACCCGGAGTCGCGCCGTACCGTCGTCATAGAAGACGTTGCTCGCGCCGGCTGGCACCGCCAGCTGGGCCTCGAAGCCGGCGCTTCGCACCCGCTCGGTCCCGGCCACGACTGCGCCTTCGGCCTCTGCGGCCTCCAGCAGCGCTCGGCGATACATCGGAGCCAGGGCCGCCTTCACGCGTGCCTCGGCCGCGTCCAGCCAGACCAGTTCCCTTCCCTGCAGGGTTCCCTCCAGCGCGACGCCGAACGCCTCTCCGATGGACCTGCCCGGCCGGTACGCATCTTCAAACAACTTTATATAATCAGTGATAAACTCAGATTGAGGAACCGCTTGCCAAACATCCGACATGAGGTCACGGATCGGCTCATCAAGCACAGTCTCTCCGACCGAACGCCCGGCGCGGCCCGGCGGCGGCTCCAGACGAAATCGGCGGAGAGCGTTCGCCGTATCGACGAGGCATGTGCTCCCCACCTCATCCCAGTCGTGATCGTCGGAAGCCACCCAGAACAGGGGTAGGACGGGAATCCCGAGGCGGCTCTCGAGCCGGACCGCGACCTCGATCGCCGTGAGCGCCTTGTACAGCACGTAGAGCGGGCCGAGCAGGAGACACGGCTGGTGGCCCGTCGTCACGAAAGCGCCATCGCCGTTCAGAACGGTCTTCAGCTTTCGCGCGGCTTCCGGCGATGACGTGTGGAACACCTCCGGATCGATGCGCCTGTCACAGCGATGCTCCGCCGCCTCGGGCGTGTCCAGCTCGGCCCGATCCGACGCCGCGCCATGTGGCGTCGTGGGCGCGAGAAGGCTGATCACGGCCTCGTCTCCAGCGGCGTAGCGGGCACCCAGCGAGCCCTCCGAGCCGAACGGGCGACGCACGATCCGCAGGCCTCCGCTCACTTGGCCCTTCCCAGAATGAGGAGTCGCTTAGAGGAGGGAACGAAGCCCCCGCCCGTGTAATCCCCGAACCGGTGTGTGGGAATAAGCCCCACCGCCCCGAGCAAGCTCTCGAGCTCATCGGGCGTGTACAGGCGGACCCGCTCCATATAGGCGTCGGGCTCCCCTCCGTAGGCGTCCACGATCTCGATGCGCTTCACGACCGTGCGGCCCTCGATGCTGCGCGTGACGCTGACCCGACGGCCCTCCACCTCCCAGCTCTCCTCGGCGACGAGCGTGTCGACGACCAACGTCGCGTTCAGATAGTCGAGTAGATACGGCCTCCCGTCGGCCAGAACCCGTCGGATCTCACCTGCCGCTCGCCGATCGTCCTCCACCGCGGCGAAGTAACCGAACGAGGTGAAGAAGCTCATGACGGCCGAGAACGACGCGTCCACGAACGGCAGCCATCTCATGTCCCCACGCACGAGTTGGAAGGGCCGACTCGCCGACCGGGCGCGAGCCAACAGCGCCCGGGAGAGATCCAGCCCCACAGCCTCGATACCGGTGCGGTGGAGCTCGCGGAGATGCCGGCCCGCACCGCAGGCCAGATCCAGCACACGTCCGGTCGGCCGGCCGGCCACGTCGAGGAAGAGCCGGATCGCTTGGGCTGCCTCGCGCTCATCTCGATGGGGATAGAGGCGCAGGTACTCCTCCCCGAACCAGGAGCGGAACCACTCGGCGGACGTCGGATCGCTCGCCTCGGAGATCATCTCACGCCCAGGCGAGCAGCTTCATCGCGCCAAGTCGAGCGGCTCTCATCGCGCCAAAACGGTGTCACGTAGGTAGCGCTCGCTGTCTCGGTACGGATAGGTCTCCGTGAAGTGGAGGCCTCGGCTCTCTCGCCGTCGCTGAGCGCATCTCACGATCAGCCGGGCGACCTCTCGCATGAACTCCACCTGTCGCGAGTACATGGCGCCCGCGGCCGTGCCGTCCCGACCCACCGGAAGCTTACCCAAGCGATCCAGCTCGACGCGGGCACGGGCCAGCCGCTCGTCGGAGCGGACGATGGACACCTCCTCCCACATCAGGTCGCGCACCCGCTCCTCGATCGGAGCCGGATCCTCGCCCTCCTTCCGCAAGCCCGGCAGGCGCTCCCGACCCGGCCGGGGCACCTCCTCCAACGCCGCCAAATCCGCTTCGACGCGGCGCGCCGCTCGTTCCGCGTACACGACCGCTTCGAGCAGCGAGTTGGACGCCAGACGGTTCGCCCCGTGCACCCCCGTGCACGCGACCTCGCCGGCGGCGTACAGACCGGCGAGCGAAGTCCGCCCGTCCCAATCCGTCAGCAGCCCGCCGCACTGATAGTGTGCTGCGGGCACGACGGGGATCGGCTCCTCGGGCAGCCGGATCCCGCGGTCGGCGCACACCCGGAAGATGTTCGGGAAGCGGGCTCGTGCTCTCTCGGCATCGAGGCCGCTCAGGTCGAGGAGCACGAACGGATCCCCCCGAACCTTCATCTCCGCGTCGATCGCTCGAGCGACCACGTCCCGCGGGGCAAGCGACGCCGCCGGGTGATACCGCTCCATGAACGCCTCACCGTCTTGGGATCTCAGGACGGCCCCCTCTCCTCGCACCGCTTCCGAGATCAGAAACGCCTGCTCGCCCGCCGGATAGAGAGCGGTCGGATGGAACTGGACGAACTCCAGGTTCGCGACGGCCGCCGTCGCCTCCCAGCCGAGCGCGATTCCGTCGCCCGTAGCGATCTCGGGGTTCGTCGTGTGCCGATACAACCGGCCCGATCCACCCGTGGCGAGCAGCACGACGCGGCACTCCACCTCGATCCAGTCTTCCCCCGAGACGTCGAGGACCAGTGCGCCACCACACCGCGGGCGCAGCGTTCTCGGATCCGTGGCAGCCGTGAGATCCCAAAGGAAGTGGTCCTGGAGCATCCGGATGCGCGGCTGCGCGGCGACCGCCGCGAGGAGGGCACGCTCGATCTCGCGCCCCGTCAGGTCCTCCGCGTGCACGATTCGGCGGGCGCTGTGCCCCGCCTCCTTGCCGAGAGAGAATCCCCCGGCCTCTTGGCTGAACCGCACGCCCCACTCGATGAGCTCGCGCACACGGTCAGGCCCCTCCCGGACCAGCTCCTGTACGGCCCGCCGGTGGCAGAGTCCGGCGCCGACCTCGAGCGTATCTCCCTCGTGGAGGTCGAACGCGTCGTCCCGGCCGAACACCGCGGCGACGCCGCCCTGGGCGTAGTTGGTGGCGGACTCCACCCGACCCTTCTTCGTCACCACCGTTACGTCGGCGTACTCGGCGGCCTTGAGCGCGAAGGTGAGCCCGGCGATGCCGCTTCCCGCCACGAGGATGTCCGTTCGCACCCGGCTCACGACCCCCAGATTAGGCTTCGTGCCGGCGGCCGGCTAGACACGCTCGAGGTAGAACATGATGAAGAACACGAAAATCAGCAGGACGAGGAGCGTGATGGTCTTTGCCCCACGCTTCGTGCCGGCCCCGAGCTTTTTGCGCTGCTCGCGCACCTTGAGAAGCGACATGTCACCCCACGCTCATCGATCCATCACTCGCGCCATCATCGTGGCCTCGGCCACCTTCGCACCATCCACTCGACCGACGCCGCGCATCTTACACACTGGGCCTCGAACCTTGAGCAACTCAACCTCGAGGATCAGCTGGTCGCCCGGCAACACCGGCTTGCGCCACTTCACCTTGTCCAGCGACATGAAATAGACGACGGTCTCTTCCGGATCCTCGATCTCGCTCATGAGGAGCAGCCCTCCCGTCTGGGCCATAGCCTCCACGATCAGGACGCCCGGCATGATCGGGTGATCCGGAAAGTGCCCCGGGAAGAAGGGCTCGTTGATCGTGACGTTCTTGAGCCCGACGATTCTCTTGCCCGCTTCGAATTCGAGAATCCGGTCCACCAGGAGTAGCGGGTACCGGTGGGGCATGCACCGCAAGATCTGATGGATGTCGAGGGCCGGCCGGCCCCCGTTCTTCTCGGTCATCCTACCCCCTCGTTCCTTGTCTTCCACTCACAAGACGGTAACAGGCGCGAGCGCGACCCTCGCGCGCGACCCACCAGGGTTCACCAGAGGCCTGCGAGGTGCCCCAAAATGAAGAAGCGCGAAGCGATCGCTCCGCGCAAGCTCAAGAAAAAGCGCTCGCCCTCGAGGGACAAGCGCCCATCGGCCATCTGGAATCAGCTCGGCCGCGCCAGCCTGCACTCCCTCAGGGTTGCGCGCCGGCCGCAGACGCCTGCGCCTGCAGGCGAGAGATCACCTCGTCGGTCACATCTAGCGCCGGATCAGCCGCCAGGAGGCCCGCCGCAGACGCATCGAACACCATGACGTACTCCTTTTCAGCCCGCAGAGCCTCGATCTCGGCCTGGACGCGTTGGAGGATTGGCTCGAGAAGCGCCTGCCGCCGGTCGTTCGCCTGGCTCTCCAACTGGACCGTCCGCGTCTGCAGCGCCTGTTGCTTTTGCGCCAACTCCTGCTGCTTGCTCGTTCGCGCTTCGTCCGAGAGCATCGCCTCCTGTCGCCGATAGTCCGCGACCAACGAATCCAGCTCCACTCTGAGCAGCCGTACCTCCTCCTGCATCTGGACGAGATCCTGGTTCCACGTCTCCTGCGCCTCGGCCGCGCCGGGCGCCGACTCCAGCAAGCGCTGGGTGTTCACGTAGACGAAACGGGGGCCTTCCGTGTCGGTCGACTGCGCCGTGAGCGGCGCCGCCACCAGGTACATGAGGGGCACGGCCGACATCAGCGATATAAGTCGCATGCTCTTCATTCTCCCTAGAAGATTCGGCCGAACTTGAAGTGAAGCTTCCAGCCCGGATCGGGCCGGCCCAGGACGTCCCGACGGTCGAATCCGTAGGCGTAATCGAGGCCTATTGGCCCGAACGGCGTAATGAGGCTTACTCCTACGCCGGCACCAACCAGGAGATCCGTCGGGTTGAAGGCTCCCGGCTCGAACCAGTTGTTGCCGGCATCCATGAAGGTGCTGAAGAACACCTGGTTCGTCAGCTTCATGCCGATCTGCGCTGTTGTCGTGAAGTAGGAGTTGCCGACGCGGTCGAGATCGCTCACGGGAGCGTTCCTCGGAACGTGACCGAGCGGCGTGACCGTGGCCTCCTCGTAGCCGCGGAGCTGCTGTCCTACCTGGGTGCCTCCGACCTGAAAGCGCTCCTGGAAGAAGACGTTGCTCCCGACGATCCATCCGCCTCCAAACTTGATCCCCGCCGCGATCTCGATCCCGGACGTCTGGAAGCCCCCTCCAAGGCGGGCCACGGGCACCCACCACTCGCTGGCGAACTCCCACTTCGTGTAGTCGCCGTCCCCACCTAGCGGGCCTCCCACGAAGCGGGCGGAGAGGGTGTTCAGGTTACCTGCCGTCGGAAAAACCGGGTTGTTCCGAACGTCCCGGACGATGCGGCTGGAGATCGTGCTCCGCGTTCCCGAAAGGATAGCAAGCTCGTTCGGGCCGATGCCGCTGAGGTCCAGGTTGGTCGTCCGGTCGTTGAACAGTGAATAGCCGATGAACCCCCGGGTGCTGCGAAGCGGAAGCGGGGAGCCGACCTCGGTGAACCCACCCGTGACGCGGCGGATGCCCAGGCTCACGTTGGTGAACTGATCCCGAGAGGAGCGAATGCCCACGGTGGCCGAGTAGCGGGACCAGAAAACCTGAGGGTCGGTGTACGTGAGCTCGATGTCCTGCTGGCGACCACCGAACACAAAGCGGAAAGACCCGTTCTTCGCCTTCCCGAACAGGTTCGGCTGGTTGTAGCCCACGAAGCCCGAGAACCCGAACGCGCCGGCGGCCGACACCCCGAAGTTGACATTGCCCGTCTGCTTCTCCTGCACGCGAATCACGATGTCCACGTCACCGTCGGGGCGATCGATCACGCGTACCTGCTCCTGCGGCGGGAGCGGCTCGAAGAAATTGAGCGCGTGGATCGCCTGAATGCTGTTGATCAGGCGGGCCTGAGCAAAGACATCCCCCGGGAGCAGCGAGATGCGTTGCCGGATGACCCGGTCGTGCGTGTAATCGTTACCGACGATCGTGAGCTGTCTTACGTAGGTCGGCTCGCCCTCCCGGATGTTCCACCGGGCAATCACCATCGGCGAGCCGCCCACCGAATCAGGAGGGAGCTTCTCGACCGACGGGACGATGGCCGAGCGCATGTAGCCGGCGTTGCGGTACAGGTCCGCGACCTCTGCCGCTCCCTCCTCGAACGCCGCGGCATTGAACGGCGCGTAGATCGGCGACAGCAGCTTTCCGTCCTCATCCACGGCGCTCACGAGGGCGGCCTGCCGGTAGAACTGCTTGAGGAGGGCGGTCGGGAAGCGCCGATTGCCGGTGACCTCGAACTCCTTCAGGTAGTAGCGCGGCCCCTCATCCACCCGAACCATGATCTCACCCTTCCCCGTCGTCCGATCCACGATGATGGAATCGCCGATCACGCCGAACTCGATGAAGCCCCGCTCGGCATAGAACGCCGGCAGGCGGGCGGTCAGGTCCTGCCGGAACTCGTCCCGCTTGAGTTCACCCGCCTGGTACCAGAGAAAGCCCTCTTCGCCGGTTGCCATCGCGCCTCGCAGATCGGCATCCGGATAGTGCTCGTTCCCCTCGAAGGAGATGCGCGCGACCCCGAGACGTGGCCCCTCATCGACCGTGAAGACCAGCCGGTACTGGTTCGGCCCGATGCCCGCAGGAACCAGTTCGGAATCCGCCGTCGCCTGCGGGAAACCATCGTTCGCAAGTCGAGTCTCGATCGCGGTTTCCGCCCTCAGCACCTTTGCCGGATCGTACGCCGTGCCCCGAAACAGCCCCGTGGTGTCGCGAATGGCTCGCTCGCTCACGTTCTTCAGTCCGCGGAACTCGATATCCACGAGGAAAGGCCGTTCCACGACGTCGATGAAGAAGATCGCCGGCGAGCCGGGCGTGACGCTTACGCTCACGTCCTCATAGGCCCCCGACGCGAAGAGCCGGCGGAGCGCGTCCTGGATCTCGGGGAAGCGGACGCTCTGGCCGACTCGTAAGCCGCTCTGGCTGATCACCTGGACGTCGGTCAGGCGCCGGTTTCCGCGCACGTCGATGCTGTCGATCGTGACAGGGGCGGCGGGGGCGGCGAGGGGGGGCTCCTGTGCCCGAAGCGTCGAGCTCTCCTGCCCCGGAAGGAAGACGGCCGTGAGGGCGACAAGGGCGATAGCGCCGCGAAGGATGCGTCTAAAGAGGAGGACTACCCTCCCGAGGACCGGGCACCGATCGAACACGAAGCGCTCGCGCTCCGCAACCGCTCAGGTCGCCGAGGTGTGCGACGTCGCTTGAAAGTGCAGAGACTCGGCGTCGTCAGCCACCAGCACCTCAATCTCGTCCCCCGGCGTGAACTCGGCCATGAGGATCTTCTCGGATAGCGGATCCTCAATGTAACGCTGGATGCTCCTCTTCAGCGGTCGCGCTCCGAACTTGCTGTCGTAGCCGTGATCCACGAGGAAGGTGACCGCGTCATCGCTCAGATGGATCGAGAGGTTCTCCTCCCCGAGGCGCTTCTCGACCTGTCGGAACAGAATGTGCACGATCTGGGCGATCTGCTTCCGCGAGAGCGGGTGGAACACGATGATCTCGTCCAGCCGGTTCAGGAACTCCGGCGAGAACGTGCGATCGATCTCGTCCTTCACACGCTCCTTGATCCGATCGTAGTCGAGCTCGTCGTCCTCCGAGGTCTGGAAGCCCAACTTGCCGGACGACGCGATGTCGCGAGCCCCCACGTTCGAGGTCAGGATCACGACGGCGTTCTTGAAATCGATGACGCGCCCGTAGTTGTCCGTCAGGCGACCCTCGTCTAGCACCTGGAGGAGTATGTTGAACACGTCGGGGTGGGCCTTCTCGATCTCGTCCAGCAGGACGACGCTGTACGGCCGTTGTCGCACGGCCTTGGTGAGCGCCCCACTGTCCTCATAGCCGATGTAGCCCGGCGGCGCTCCGATCAGGCGACTCACCGAGAACTTCTCCATGTACTCAGACATGTCCACCCGGATGAGCGCCCCTTCGTCCGCGAAAAGGAAACCGGCAAGCGCCCTTGCGAGCTCGGTCTTCCCGACGCCCGTCGGGCCCGAAAAGATGAAGCTGCCGATCGGGCGGTTCGGGTCCTTGAGGCCGGCGCGGCTGCGGCGGATCGCCCTGCTGATCGCTTCGATCGCCTCGTCCTGCCCGACGACCGTCTCGTGGAGCTTCTCCTCCATTCCAAGCAGCCGCTCGGTCTCCGCCTCCCGGAGCCTCGTCACGGGGATGCCCGTCCACCGGGAGACGATGAAGGCGATGTCCTCCTCGTCGACTACCGGCCGGTGCTCCCGCCGCTGCGTCTCCCACTCCTCTCGCTTCCGCTTGATGTCCTCCTGGATCTCTTTCTCCCGGTCGCGAAGGTAGGCCGCCCGCTCGAAGTCCTGGTCCCGAATCGCCTCTTCCTTCCAGCCCGCCAGCTCCTCGAGCTGTCCCTGGAGCTCCTGCACCTCCGGCGGCGGGACCTGGGCGCCCAAGTGCGCCCGGGCGCCGGCCTCGTCCACGACGTCGATCGCCTTGTCCGGGAGAAACCGGTCCGAGATGTAGCGATCCGCCAGCTTCGTCGCCGCGATCAACGCCTCGTCGGGATAGACGACCCGGTGGTGATCCTCGTAGTGCGTCCGCAGTCCCTTGAGGATCTCGATCGTCTCATCGAGCGTCGGGGGCTCGATGATCACCGTCTGGAAACGGCGCTCCAGCGCACCGTCCTTCTCGATGTACTTCCGGTACTCGTTCAGAGTGGATGCGCCCACGCACTGAAGCTCGCCCCGCGCGAGCGCCGGCTTGAGCATGTTGGAGGCGTCGATCGCGCCCTCCGCCGCACCGGCCCCGACCAGCGTGTGGAGCTCATCGATGAAGAGGATCACGCCCTTGTGCTGGGAGATCTCGTTGACGATCGCCTTCAGTCGCTCCTCGAACTGCCCTCGGTACTTCGTGCCAGCGATCACCGCCGCCATGTCCAATGCTAGAACACGGTGGTCGCTGACGCTGTCGGGCACCTCGCCTCGGACGATCCGCTGGGCCAGGCCCTCGACGATCGCGGTCTTTCCAACACCCGGCTCGCCGATCAGCACCGGGTTGTTCTTCTTACGCCGGGAGAGAACCTCCATGACCCGCTCGATCTCCGCATCGCGCCCGATCGTCGGATCCAGCTCGCCGTCCGCGGCGAGCTGCGTGAGATCGCGGCAGAAGTGGTCGAGGGCCGGCGTCTTCGACTTCTTCTCGCCTTTCGCCCCGCCTGACGAGGAGGGCCCGGAGCTGGGTACCTCGGTTCCCAGCAGCTTCAGCGTCTCTGGCCGCGCTTCCTCCAGCGTGATCCCGAGCTCTCCGAGCACCTTCGCTGCGAGGCCTTTCTCCTCCCTCAGCAGCCCAAGCAGCAGGTGCTCGGTGCCGACGTAGCTGTGGTTGAGATCGCGCGCCTCCGCCATCGCGTACTCCAGGACCTTCTTGGCCCTCGAGGTATAGGGAAGCTCGGGGATGTTCGAGGCCGACTTGCCGCGCCGGACATTCTCCTCCACCAGGCGGTGGAGCTCGTCGAGGTCGGCGGCCAGGTTGCTCAGCACGGCCGCCGCGACGCCCTCTCCCTCCCGGATGAGGCCGAGAAGGATGTGCTCCGTGCCGACGTAGTCGTGCTGGAGGCGGATCGCCTCCTCACGCGCCAGCTCGAGAACCTTCCGAACCCGATCGGTGAAGTTGTAGTTCATCTGGCCGAGTCACCCGAGAAGGTCAACATGAGGTGCCGCTGACCACCGAACTGGCCCTCAATCGGCCGCATCGTGGCGGGACTCTGAGGGTGAAGCCGCGCTCTCCTCGTCAACGAAGAACAGCTCCCGTACGAGCGCGGCTCGAAAGACATCGGCGTCCCCCTCATCCAGCGTCCGACCCGCCCTCCGCTCAAGGTGCGCCGACTGCGCGAAGATCATGATCTCGTTCAGCGTCCTTACCCGGGGTGTCCGGAGAAGTTTCAGAGTCAACCCCAATCTGACGCCCGAGAGCAGGTTCATCATCTCGTCGAAGGCCAGGCTGCGAGCATGCCGCAGGATTCCGTAGGCGCGCCACACCTTGTCCTCCAAGACGGCAGGCGCCTCGCGAAGAAGCACGGCCCGCGCCCGCTTCTCGTACTCGATCACCTGCCCAACGATCTCCCGGAGGTGGTCCACGAGGTCGTCTTCGCTCTTTCCGAGCGTCGTCTGGTTGGAGATCTGGAAGAAGTTGCCGACGACTTCCGACCCTTCGCCGTACAGACCCCGGTACGTGAGGCCGACCTGCGCGATGCCCTGAAGAACCTTGTTGATCTCCTTGGTGAGCACGAGCCCGGGAAGGTGAATCAGCACCGACGCTCGGAGCCCCGTCCCCACGTTCGTCGGGCAGCACGTGAGGAAGCCGAACTCGTGGTGGAACGCGAACGGGAGCATGCGTCCGAGCTCCTCGTCCAGCGCGTCGACCTGCTTCCACGCCGCCTCCAGGTCCATGCCGTTGCACAGGGTGTGGAGACGGAGGTGGTCCTCCTCATTGATCATCAGGCCGCACGGACCCGCTGTGGTCAGGGCAAGCGCCGAGCTGGCCGGAGCCGGCCCCTCATCCGGGCCGATCAGCTCGCGGCTCACGAGATGGCGCTCGTGGAGGAGCCTCCGATCGATCGGGTCCAACTCCGACATCTCCCACAGCGTCGCCTCCGCCAGCAGGCGGGTCGATGGCAGTACCTCCCGCACTCTCTCCAACACACGCTTACGGTCCTCGCTCGCTCCCCGGAGCGAGAAGGGAAAGCCCTGGAGGTTGCGCGCCAGGCGAACGCGCGTGGAGAGAACGATCTCGTGATCCTCTCCGGTCGTCCTCAGCCATGCTGTGCCGCGGTCGCCGATCGACCGGCTCCGACCGCTGAGCCCGTCTTCGCCGTTCACCCCATCCCCGCGGCTCACGACGTAACTCCCTCGAGCTCGTGGATCTGGTCCCGGAACGCCGCCGCCGCTTCAAAGTCCTCGAGCTCGACTGCGCGCTCGAGCCTCAGCTTCAGGTTCCGCAGGTGCGCGGTTGGGTCGTCGACCGCGCTTGCCTCGCTCAGATAGAGCTTCCCGACGTGCTGCGTCGATCCGTGAACGCGTCGGAGCAGGCCACGGAGCTGACCCTCGAAGTGGGCATAGCACTGCGGACACCCGAGCCGGCCGGTGTGACGGAAGTCCTCCGAGGAGGTGCCGCAGTAGGGGCAGGGCTCGCTCACCTCGGAGCGCGACGGGTCGTCGACGCTCTTCCCGATGTGTGCCAGGAAATCAGCTAGTGGAGCAGGAGCGGGAGTGGACCCCGTGATGCCCTGCTCCGCAGCGCACGTGGTGCAGAGATGGACCGTGGCCATTTCGTCGTTCTCGATCGACGTCAGGTGGACCTCGGCGTTCCGTTCCTGACAACGCTCGCAGAGCATTCAGCCTCTCCCATCAGGTCCGCGCCGAAAGAGGGCTGCAAGCCGGAGCCGGCCCCCAGCGCTTCTACAGTTCCTGCCGCGCAGACCGTACCATCGCGGCGTATGGGCCTTCGCCTCCCTCTAACGATCGCCCATCTCTTTCTATGACCCGCTCTTCCGTCCTCAAGTTACACGACCCGGCCCCGGAGGGGTTCCGGACGGTGTTGCGCGCATCCCATGCGATCTGGCGATCTGCACGCCCGGTAACTCCGTTCACGATCCGGCCTTCCGAAAGGGCTCCGGGCGCGGGGCCTCAGCTCTCCGGCTCCAGTACGCCGTCGACCAGCCGGAGGACTCGACCCGTCCGCCCGGCGAGCTCCCGGTCGTGCGTGACCACCACGAGAGCGCTTCCGTGGTCGTCGACCAGCCCGAAGAGCACGTCGTGCAGACGCTCGCTGGTCCCGGCGTCCAGGTTACCCGACGGCTCATCGGCCAGCAAGAGAGGCGGCTCGTTGGCCAGGGCGCGGACGACCGCGACCCGTTGCTGCTCTCCACCGGACAGCTTGCCGGGCCGATGACTCAGCCGCTCGCCAAGACCCACCTGCTCCAGCAGCTCCCGAGCGCGGCTCTCGGCCTCCTCTCGGCTCGCCCCGGCGACGAGTCGGGGCAGCATGACGTTCTCGAGCGCGGAAAAGTCACGCAGCAGGTGGTGGAACTGGAAGACGAATCCGACGAGCTCGTTCCGAAAGCGTGCCAGCTGCCGATCGCCGAGTCCGGCGACCCCACGCCCGGCGATGCGGACCGCTCCGGTCGTGGGGCGATCCAGCGCCCCGAGGATATGGAGAAGCGTGGACTTGCCCGCTCCGCTCGGCCCGACGATGGCGATCGTCTCACCGCTCTCGATCTCCAGGTCCACTCCACGGAGAACGTGCAGCTCCCGTCCGTCCGGGCTCTGAAAGGACCGATGGACGTCCAGGGCCTCGACAGCGAGCTCGCCCGTCGACGCCGCAGCCCCGGCGACCGCCGGCTCACTCATGACGAATCGCCTCGACCGGCGTCAGCTCGGCCGCGCGCCGCGCCGGGTAGATGGTGGCGAGGAAGGAGATGGCCACCGATGCGACGACGATGAGACCTACATCGAGGGGGTTCACGTCGACCGGGAGCCGATCGATGAAGTAGACGTCGCCTGGCAGGGTGATGAACTCATAGCGGTCCAGCAAGTAGGCGAGCACGGCACCCAGAGTACCGCCGACGGCGGTGCCCACAGACCCGATCACGACCCCCTGAAAGAGGAAGATCCGCATGATGCCGTTCGCCGTGACTCCCATGGAACGAAGGATCCCTATCTCCCTCGTCTTGTCGGTGACCACCATGATCAGCGTCGAAACGATGTTGAAGGAGGCGACGAGCACAATGAGAAGGAGAATCACTGACATGGCGAGCTTCTCCAGCTTGAGCGCCCCGAAGAGGCTCGCGTTCTGGTGCTGCCAATCGTCGACCCGGTACGGGTAGCTGAACTCGTAGTTCAGCCTCTGCGCCACCTCGGCCGCCTTCCACGGGTCGGCTATGGCGAACTCCACACCTGTCACCCCATCGCCGATGTTGAGGAAGCTCTGGGCCGTCGCCAGATCCGTGTACGTCCACTTCGTGTCGTACTGATAGAGCCCCGTCTCGAACACACCCGTGATCTCGAACCGGCGCATCTGAGGCTGAAGTCCGGTCGGCGTCAGCTCCGCGTTCTGCACGGACACCAGGGTCACGATCTGGCCAGGATACAGGGTGTGCCGGTCCGCCAGGCCGCGCCCGATCAGGAGGCCCGGACGCCCGGATTCGGTCGGTCCGAAGGGCATCTTTCCCTCCGTCAGGTACTCGTCCACGCGGGTCACGGCGAGCGCTTCGGCATCGCCGGGGATCGCCTTGAGCACCGCTCCCTCGTTGAAGCCTCCGGGCGGCGCCAGAACGACTTCCGTATAGATGAACGGCGCGGCCGCGATGACGGCCGAGTCCCGCCGGACACGCTCGACGACCGAGGACCAGTCCTCCATCCTCAGGTCCTCGCCCAGCCGGATCACCATCCCGTGGGGGCTGGCTCCCAGGATCTTCTCTCGGAGATCCTTCTGGAGGCCGCTCATCACC
The DNA here is from genome assembly GCA_027295155.1 of Gemmatimonadota bacterium. Classification (GTDB taxonomy): domain Bacteria; phylum Gemmatimonadota; class Gemmatimonadetes; order Palauibacterales; family Palauibacteraceae. The sequence goes on along the minus strand of JAPULH010000101.1, from coordinate 9,066 downwards.
GAGGTCACGACGATCAGGGCCATCACGCCCACCGTCACGCCGCCGATCGCGATCAGCGTGATCAGGGAGAGGAAGCCGCGCCCCTTACCGCCCGACAGGTATCGTCTCGCCACGAACCACTCGACCCTCCTCGAACGACGGCGCTCCGCGCCGGCCCAGCTACCCAACCGCGTCACTCCGCCGTTCCTTCGTCGGGTCGAAGCGCGGGGAAGAGGGTCACCTCGCGGATCGAGCTCCGCCCGGTGACGAGCATGATCAGCCGGTCCACGCCGAGCCCGAGGCCTCCGGTCGGCGGCAGTCCGTACTCAAGCGCCCGCAGGTAATCCTCGTCGAGCGGCTGCGCCTCGAGATCCCCCTCGGCTCGCTGTCGGGCCTGGGCGGCGAAGCGCTCCCACTGATCCAGCGGATCGTTGAGCTCGCTGAAGGCGTTGATCAGCTCGTGGCGACCGGCGATCACCTCGAAGCGCTCCGCCAGACGCGGATCGCCCCGCTTCGGTTTGGCGAGAGGACTGATCTCGATCGGGAAGTCGTACACGATCGTGGGCTGGACGAGGTGCGGCTCCACGCGGGCCGAGAAGAGGGCATCCAGCAGCTTGCCCCGGTTGAGGTCGTCGGCGTCAGACCGGCCTTCGGCCCGAGCCTCGGAGCGAAGCTCTCCCAGATCGGCCTCGAGCAGATCGACGCCGCCGTGCTCTCGAAGCGCATCCCGGTAGGACACTCGGCGCCACGGAGCCCCCAGCTGCACCGCTTCGCCCTCGTACTCCACCTGCGTGTCGCCCACGACCGCGGCCACGGCGGAGGAGACCATCGCCTCGGCCAACGCCATCATCTCCTTGTAGTCCACGAACGCCTGATACAGCTCCAGCATCGTGAACTCTGGGCTGTGCGTGCGGTCGACGCCCTCGTTCCTGAAGCTCTTCCCGATCTCGTAGACCCGGTCCAGCCCCCCCACGATGAGCCGCTTGAGGTACAGCTCGTCCGCGATGCGGAGGTACAGAGTGGAATCGAGCTCGTTGTAGAAGGTGGTGAACGGCCGGGCGAACGCACCGCCGTAGAGCGGCTGAAGGATCGGCGTCTCCACCTCCAGGAAACCCCGTTCGTCGAGAAACGACCGAAGCGCCCGGACGATCCCGGTCCGGATCTCGAACACCCTGCGCACATCCGGATTGACCGCGAGGTCCGCGTAACGCTGGCGATACCGTGATGCCGGATCCGAGAACTGGCTGTGGACCACGCGCTCGCCGCCCTCGCCGACCTCTTCCTTGCCGAACGGAAGCGGACGAAGCGTCTTGCTGAGCAGCTCGAGCTCTTCCACTCGAACGGTGATCTCTCCCGTGCGGGTGCGGAAGAGCGGGCCCGCCACGCCGATCCAGTCGCCGAGGTCCAACAGCTCGAGAAGCCTGGAGCGGTCCTCCCCGATGAGATCGCGCTTGAAGTAGATCTGAAGGCGGCCGGAGCGATCGCCGAGGTGGGCGAACGCGCTGCCCCCCAGATCCCGGTAGGAGAGAATCCGGCCCGCCACGCGGACCGTCGGTCCCTCCCCCTCCACATCGTCCGGGTAGCCGCTCAGCGCCTCCGCAAGCGTATGCGATCGATCGAAGGCGTAGGCGTACGGAGCGACCCCAGCCTCGTACAAACGCTCCAGCTTCGCGAACCGGTCTCGAACCGGCTTCGGCCGCTCCGGCGCACGGTACCAGCACCGGGGACAGGACCCGTCGCGAAGCGCGACCTCCCGTCCGCAGCCCGAGCAGCGCGCCGGCGCTGGCTCATCGCCGGCCCTGCCTCCCGCGGGCTCGGTCACCGGCCGCTCCCGCCGTTCTCCCGCAGGAAGGCCTCGATGAACGGGTCGATGGATCCGTCCAGCACGGCGTTCACGTTCCCGACCTCCACGCCCGTACGGTGGTCCTTCACCATGGTGTACGGCTGCAGGACGTAGGAGCGAATCTGGCTGCCCCAGGCGATGTCCTTCTTCGTGTCCTCGAGCTCACGGCGCTCCGCGTCCCGCTCCTCCACCGCCCGTTGGTACAGGGCCGCGCGAAGCATCTTCATGGCCTGCGCCTTGTTCTTGTGCTGGCTGCGCTCCTGCTGGCACGAAACCACGATTCCCGTCGGGACGTGCGTGAGGCGCACGGCCGAGTCCGTCTTGTTTACATGCTGCCCCCCGGCCCCCGAGGCACGGTACGTGTCGACGCGGAGGTCCTCCTCGTCGATATCGATCTCGATGTCATCTTCCACGACGGGGTAGACGAAGACGGATGCGAACGAGGTGTGCCTACGGCCCTGGGAATCGAAGGGCGAGATGCGGACGAGCCGGTGTACGCCCCGTTCGGCGCTCAGATAACCGTAAGCGTGCCGCCCCCGCACCTCGACGGTGGCGGATTTGATGCCCGCCTCATCTCCCGGAAGCAGGTCGAGCACCTCCAGCTCAAAGCCGCGCGATTCGGCCCAGCGCGTGTACATGCGGAGCAGCATCTCGGCCCAGTCCTGCGACTCGGTGCCACCCGCGCCGGGATGAATCGTCAGCAGTGCGTCGCGGTGCGCGTCCGGGCCTCGAAGCATGTTGCGGAGCTCGATCTGCCCCAGCCGGCGGTCGATCTCCGTGCTCTCCGCCTCGATCTCCTCCAGGAGCTGCTCGTCTGGCTCCTCGCTGAGCAGCCCGGCCAGCTCGAGCAGCTCGTCTACCTTCCGGGAGATCTCGACCCACGGCTCGGTCCACTCCCTGAGCCGTTTGGAGCGTTCGATCGTGGCACGCGCCTCGTCGGGCTGATCCCAAAAATCAGGGCGCTCCATGGCGCCCTCCAGCTCCTCGAGCTCGCTCAGCTTCTCCGCGATCTCAAAGGTACCTCCTCAGGTCCTCCAGGCGCTGCTTATGCGCCTCGAGGCCCTCGACACTAGCGGTAATCTCCGTCATTCCCCTGTTCTCCTCTCGACCGTCGGTCGCTCCGGCTCACGGGTGCGCACTGGCCAGGTTCCCTACACCTGTTTCCGCGCCCCGGTGCCCTGCCCACCTGCCAGGAGCTCGAAGTCGATCCGGCGCGCCTCTCGATCCACCCGAGCGACCTGAACACGAACCGGGTCGCCCAGCCGGTACTTCCGGCGGCGGCGGCGCCCCACGAGGGCGTGCTGGGTCTCGACGTAGTGGTAGTAATCGTCGGTCAACGAGCTCACGTGGACCAGTCCATCCACGTGGAAGTCGTCCAGGAGCACGAAGATGCCGAACGCCGCCACACCACTGATCGTGCCCGCAAACTCGTCGCCGAGGTGTCGCTCCATGAACTCCACCTTCATCGCATCGACCGAGTCGCGCTCGGCCTGTACCGCTCGCCTCTCCCGCTCCGACGACGTGGAGGCCACGTCGGCCAGCTGCTCCAGGCTCTGGCCGCGAGCCGCCTTTGGGTCCGCAAGCCAGCGTTTCAACCCGCGGTGGACGACGAGGTCCGGATACCGCCGTATCGGAGAGGTGAAGTGCGCGTACGCCTCGGACGCCAGGCCGAAGTGGCCGACGTTCTCCGGCGAGTAGCGCGCCTGCCGCATGCTGCGTAGCGTCACGGTCGAGACCAGCTGCTCCTGCGGCGTCCCCTCCATCGCTCGAACCAGGCCGGCCAGGTCGCGCGGCCGAACCCTCCCAGGAGGCAGCCGGTGGCCGAACGTGGCCGCGAGCTTGCGCAGCGCCTCGACCTTCCGATCCTCCGGCTCCTCGTGTACGCGATAGATGAAAGGGATGCGCTCGCGTCCGGCAAGGGAAGCCACGGCCTCGTTCGCCAGGATCATGAAATCCTCGATCATGAGATGCGTCCGCAGGCGGAGCACCCTCTGGATGTCCGTGGGCTCGCCGCAGGCGTTCAGGATCACGCGCGACTCGGGCAGATCGAAATCGATGCTGCCGCGCTCAAGCCGCCGCGCCCGCACGGAGCGGCTCAGCCTCTCCAACTCCTCGAGCGCCTTTCGCAGCTTCTTCGGAGCCTCTCGCTCGCCCTCCAGGATCGCTTGTGCCTCTTCGTACGACAGCCGAAGGCGGCTCCGTATGACGGTCGGTGCGATACGATACTCCTCCACCGTCCCGGAACGGTCCAGGACGAAGATCACGGAGAAGGCGAGCCGGTCCTCGTCGGGCACGAGCGAACAGAGCCCGGCCGAGAGCGCGTGAGGCAGCATCGGGATCACGCGATCCACGAGGTACACGCTGGTGCCACGCTCACGGGCCTCCACATCGAGCGGGCCGGCCGGCAGCACGTAGTGCGAGACATCGGCGATGTGCACGCCAACCTCCAGCCGGCCGTTCGCCAGACGGCGGAGGGAGAGGCCGTCGTCATGATCCTTGGCGTCCGCCGGATCGATCGTGAACACCAGCTGATCTCGGAGGTCCTCCCGGCCTCGCAGGTCCTCCTCCCGGATCCCCACGGCCGCGATCCGCTCGGCGGCCTCCTCCACGTCGGGGGGGAACTCGAGGGGGAGCTGGTGCCCGTGAAGGATGGAAAGGACGGTCACGCCCGGATCGCTCTGCCTCCCGAGGACACGGAGCACGGTGCCGACGGGCCCGGGAGCCTCCTCGCCCCACTCCTCGATGGCGACGAGGACGACCTGCCCGTCCTCCGCGCCCGCCTCCGCGCCCGGCGGGATGATCACGTCGATGTCCAGGCGGGGCTCCTGGGCGGTCACATGGCCGAACCCCCGTCCTTCCCGGTACACGCCGACGACCTGCCGCCACGAACGCTCCAGGACCCGGACCACGCGGCCCTCAGGGTTGCGGCGCCGTGGCCGCCGCTCGACGCGGGCGAGCACGCGATCACCATCCACCGCCGACGCGCGCTCCCTGGCCGGCACGAAGACATCGGGCCGTTCGTCCTCCGAGATGACGAACGCATCGCCGGAGCGCGTGACCTGGAGACGCCCCGCCACGAGATCGAAGTGGGAGGGGACGGCATAGCGTCCCTTGCGCTGCCGGACCACCCGGCCCTGACGCTCCAGGTCGCCGAGTGTCCGCTTGAACCTGCGGTACTCCTCCTGCTGGCCGATCCCCATCGCCCGGGCCAACTCCTGTGCCCGCATCGGTCGCCGGGCATCGCGCTCCAGATACCGGAGGATCGCGCCGGCGTCCGCGCCGGCGGGACCGGCGCTCCGGTTTTTCGGGCGAGGGCGAGAGGCGGAGCGTCTCGGCGAAGTAGGTCGGCGCGTCACTGGAGGCACAGGCAAGAAAGGGTGGGCCGGGTCGTGCCCCGAGAGCGGGACCTCATGACTTCTAGAAGCTCTCGGCCTCGTCGATCAGCATGATCGGTATGTCGTCCTCGATCCGATAGCGCAGACGACACGCGTGGCAGAGCAGCGAATCCTCGTCCTCCCGATACTCTAGCTCTCCCTTGCACTTGGGACATGCGAGGATCTCCAGCAGCCTTTCGTCCAGGGCCATGGTCCGCGCTCCAGTGCGTTCGGCGTTTCAGTGGGGTCTCTGGAACCCGAGCAGCTTAAGCGACCCCTCCCTCTTTCGCCAGTTACGGAGCACCTTGACGTGGAGGTCCAGATACACGCGCTGGCCCAGCAGATCCTCGATCTTCCGGCGTGAGACCGTGCCGATCTGCCGAATCATCGCTCCGGAGGCTCCGATGACGATGCCCTTCTGCGATGGCCGTTCGACGTGGATCACCGCCTCGACGTATACCGGTTTCCCGTCCTCGGTGGGCTCGCGATAACTCTCCACCGTCACGGCGATCGCGTACGGCACCTCTTTGGCCAGCAGCTCGAACGCCGTCTCCCGCACCAGCTCCGCCACGAAGAAGCGCATCGGTGCGACCGCCAGGTCTTCCAGAGGATAGAGCGGCTCGGAAGGGGGCAGCCGCTCAAGGATCTCGGCCCTGAGCTCATCGACGCCTCTTCCCTCGCTCGCTACGGTCGAGACGACCGTGTCCCAACCGGCACCCCCGAGGCTTTCGGCAAGCTCGTGCCGCTCGGCTTCGGTCACCCGATCCGCCTTGTTCAGGCAGAGGATCGCGGGCCGGCCCTGCAGGCGCGGGAAGCCGCGCGCGTGCTCAACGCTTGCGGTGTACCCCGCATCCACCACGTACAGAAGGATGTCCGCGCCGCTGATCGCGGCCTCCGCGTCCTCCAGCATCGCCTGCTGGAGAAGGTAGCGCGGCCGGAGCAAGCCGGGCGTGTCCACAAAGACCGCCTGGTGTGTCCCGTCCGTATAGATGCCGAGCAGGCGCTGCCGTGTGGTCTGCGCTTTCCGAGTGACGATGCTCAGCTTCTGGCCGACCAGGCGGTTGAGCAGGGTGGATTTCCCCACGTTCGGGAGACCGGCGATGGCGCAGAAGCCCGCCCGGAACCCTGCCCCCTCGTTCAGGGTCCGCAGACCCGGTTTCGCCCGCGGCTCTTCGCCACGTACAGGGCCTCGTCCGCGTGGCCGATGAGCTCCTCGTACGTGGAGCCGTTCTCCGGAAAGCTGGCGAGACCGACGCTGATCGTCACGCTGCCTCCAGGCTGGATGTCTTCGTCCGAGAATCGGTGGGTCTCGAGATGCCGGCGCAGCCGCTCCATCACGTCGAGCCCGTCCAGTCCAGGTGTGTTTACCATCACCAGTGTGAACTCGTCACCGCCGACCCGCGCGAAGAAGTCGCTCTGGCGGAGCTGGATCCGGATGACGGCAGTCAGCTCCTTCAGCAGAGCATCACCGGCGGGATGGCCCAGCGTATCGTTATAGTTCTTGAAATAGTCCACGTCGATCATCGCCACCGTGCACGACCCGCCGTATCGCCGGATGCGGTCCAGCTCGGCCAGCATGATCCTCTCGAACTCGCGGCGGTTCGCCAGGCCCGTGAGCGGGTCCGTGAGGGCCTGCTCGGTAAGCTCCTGTTTCAGCAGGCGGGCCTCTCGTCGCTCCTGATGGAGCCTCCGGAACACGACCGCGGCGAACACGCAGATCCCGAAGAAGACGCCCGCTACGATGACTTCGAAGGCGAAGGAGGGAAGCAAGCCGCGGGCGGCGAGCAGGCGCGCGGCAATCAGATAGCCAGCGGTCATGGCACCGCTCAGGACCGCCACCTCCCCAAAGCCCACGAGGCCGGCCGTGAACAGCAGGGCGACGAACCAGGACATGAGGATGAGAAGCCGGGCCACCGCCTCCACGGCCAGGTACATGTAGAGGGAGAGCAAGAACGCCGCGGCCAGCATCGGCGTGTACGTATAGTGCCGGTCCCACCGGAGGTGCTCGTCCAAGGACCGGTGCGGAATCCACCACACCACGAGCTGGACAATGGCGGTGGCAACCAGGGCCAGCGTCCACTCCACGTACGAGATCGGCGAGAGCGCCAGGATCTTGAGCCCCAGAAGCACGAGCAGCGCGAACACCAGTCCGGCCGTGGCCAGGAGGATGCCGTGCGTGCGCACCCGCCTCCGTTCCTCGGCCTTGTGCCCCGGGCCGCCCGCGGTCGGCGTTCCGAGAATGCCGGGAGTCGGCGGCGGCGGCTCGGCTGCCCCCAGCGGGGCTCCCGGCGGGGCACGCGGCGGTGCTGGCTCACCGGCCCCGTGAGGCCGCGGGGGTTCGGCCGTGGAACGAGGCGGCTCAGTCGGAGCGGGAACCAGTCCTTCCCAGCGCTCCCGCTTCCGGAGAATGCGGAGCCACTCCGGCTCCCCGCCGCCAAGGGGCGTCATCAGATGCCGATATTCAGGCCGACGAAGAACATGTTACGGCCCACCGTCCGGTCACGCGGCAGCTCATCGGCCGTCACGCCCAGCAGCACCAGCGATTCGAGCGGCAGATTGGACGGGTCGAGACCCAGGCCGTTCCACGCCCGTACGTACTCGCCGATCAGGCTGAGGTCCAGGCCCTTGAGCAGCGCCGCCGTGCTCCTGATGATGTGCCACTCGAACCCTACGCCAAAGCTCCACGTGAACTTGGTGATCCAGTCTAGCGTTGGTGTCTCGATCGGCGTCCCCTCGGTCGTGATGTTCTCGAGACGGTACCAGCTGATCCCGTACCCGGGCTTGATGTACGGCTGGATCGCGCCCGTCAGAAGGCCGAAGCGAAGGAAGCCCGTCCACTCGTTGAAGTTCAGGTCCGAGGCCACACGGAACGGCTCGTCGATTCCCAGGACCTTGACATCGAACCCGATGTCACTCTTGGAAAAGCGGAACCGGTTCTGGCTGGCGAACTTAGCCCCCATGAAGAAGTTGATCTCGAAGTAGGGACCGAACGCCGTTTCGATGATATCCTCGGTACCTTCCACGACCGCTTCTCCCTCGGAGATCCCATGGTCCCTGACGAACAGAATCAGGTCAACCAGGATCTCCGTAAACTGCGGATCCTGGATGAAGAGATCCACATAGCCATCCGTCACGGTCATCCAGGACACGCCCGACTGTATCCCCATCGCCCGGAACGGCAGCTTGTCCGACGGAAAGAGCGCCGGGTAATCCGACTGGGCCGCCAGGCGGATCGGCAGCCCCAGGAACTTCCAGATGAAGTCGAAGGGGGGGATCATGATCAGGCTGGGCAGCGTGAGGTTGAAGAACCCCCAGTCGTTGATGAAGCCGTCCTGCCACCCGAGCTGATAGATGCGCGGGAAGCGGTTCGGATCGTAGAGCGAGAACTGCGCAGTGGTTCCCGACCGGTTCCACCCGTTGTTGAACGCCGGCCCGATAATCGACAGGTTCCCCGTCTCCGCGTGGGCGATGATCCCCGCGAAGGGCGACTGGATGGCCGGGTAGCCGAAACGGATCGGCAGGTAGAGCCAGCTCCACTCGGCCCGCACTCCGACATCCAGCTTGGCCAGCTCGTACACGCGTTCCCAGTCCGGAATCACCTCGACGCGGTCGGAACGCCCGAAGTACAGCACCCCGCCCCGGGAGAACGTCTCCATGGCGGTCCGTCCCTCCGACGTCGCCGTGTACCACTCCCAGTGCCTGAAGTACGATGGGATGTTCTCGGTCGCGCCGCCGGGGCCGACGTCCTTGTAGAGGGCCGGGCCCGGAAACGTCCCATGGGAGTCGCGGTTGGTACCGCCCGGGGCCGCCAGGATCTGGTCGATCCCCTTGTTGTCCGCTCCGATGTAGGCGACGGGGTGCGTGTTGACG
>JAPULH010000100.1 GCA_027295155.1 Gemmatimonadota bacterium | reverse complement strand
TGAGGAGCTCACGGAGCTCGAGCTTCTCGAGGCCACCGCCGGCAGGCGGTGGAGGAGACTCGCCGCGGCCGATCCGTCCAGCGCGAGGCGCCGGCTGTTCGACCATCTGGCGAGGTCAGGCTTCCCGATCGACGACATTTGGCGGATCGTCGAGCGCCTGGCCAAGGGCAGGAGGAGCGAGTAGTTGAATCCAGCCAGCCGAGGGATATGAACTCCGCGGAGATCAGGTCTCGCTTTGTCGACTACTTCAAGCGGAACGGTCACGCGGACCTGCCCAGCAGCTCGCTCGTACCGACGGACGATCCTACGCTGCTCTTCACGAACGCGGGGATGGTCCAGTTCAAGAGCATCTTTACCGGCGAGCGTGAACGAGAAGTTGCCAGGGCCGTCACCGTTCAGAAGTGCCTGCGGGTGAGCGGCAAGCACAACGACCTCGAAGACGTGGGAGTAACCTCACGCCACCACACTTTCTTCGAGATGCTCGGCAACTTCTCCTTCGGTGACTACTTCAAGGCGGAGGCGATCTCCTACGCCTGGGAGTACGTGACGGACGAGCTGGGACTCGACGTCGACCGGCTCTGGGCGACGGTTCACGACTCCGACGAGGAGGCGTACACGCTGTGGCTGGAGCGCTCCACGCTTCCGCCCGAGCGGGTCCTGCGTCTGGGTGACAAGGAGAACTTCTGGCAGATGGGTGAGACGGGCCCCTGCGGCCCGTGCTCGGAGCTGCATTACGATGTGCGTCCCGCCGCCGCGCCCCGCCGCCTGAGTTCCGAGGGCTTCCTGGCGGCCGGCAAGGCGGATGGGTTCATGGAGATCTGGAACCTCGTCTTCATGCAGTTCGAGCGCGTGGAGGGGGCCGAGGACCGGCCGCTCCCGGCGCCCTCGATCGATACGGGCGCAGGGCTGGAGCGGATCGCGGCGGTTCTTCAGAACGTCGGCTCTACCTACCATACCGACCTCTTTCTTCCGATCATCGCGCGCGCGGAGGACGTGCTGGGCCGCGAATATCCGCGCGAGCCGGAGCGGTGGGAGGAGGGGCTGCCGTTCCGAGTGCTGGCGGATCACGCACGGGCCGTGGCCTTCCTGCTGGCGGATGGGGTGTTCCCGTCGAACGAGGGACGGGGATACGTGCTCCGTCGAATCCTGCGGCGGGCGGCCCGGCATGCCTGGCTGCTCGGCCGCAGGGAGCCAACGCTCGACAAGCTCGTCGAAACGGTCGTGGAGGAGATGGCCTCTGCCTACCCCGAGCTGCGAGCGCGGCAGGACCACCTGGTGCTGACGACGCGGGCTGAGGAGGACCGCTTCCTGTCGACGATCGAGGAGGGGATGCGCCGGTTCGACGAGGTCGCCCCAACCGGGGGAGGCGGGACCATACGGGGCGAGGAAGCGTTCCGTCTGTACGACACCTTCGGCTTCCCGCTCGACCTCACGGAGCTCATGGCTGCCGAGCGTGGCTACGAGGTGGATGCGGCGGGTTTCGAGCGTGCGCTCCTCGAGCAGCGGGAGCGGTCGCGTGGGGGCAGGCTGGTGTCAGCGGAGCTTGGCGACCGGCTGGCTTTCGCGGAGGAGCTCGAGAGGGGCGTCGAGACCGACCTCGAACAGGAGTTCGTCGGGTACGAGCGTCTCGAGGTCGAGACACGGGTGCTTGGGTACGCCGCGGACGATGGCTGGCGCGCCCTCGTCCTGGCCGAGAATCCGTTCTACGTGGAAGCCGGCGGCCAGGTGAGCGACAGGGGTTCGGTGCGCGGCGACGGCTGGGAGATGGAGGTTCAGCGCGTTGTGCGAAACGAGGAGGGCCAGACGGTGGTCGCCGGCCCGCTGTCGAGAGGGAGGCTGGAGGTGGCTCCGAGCGAGGTGCTGGCGGTCGTGGATGAGAGGACGCGCCGCGACACGGAGGGCAACCACACTGCCACGCACCTGCTCCATGCGGCCCTTCGGTCGGCGCTTGGCGAGCACGTCCACCAGGCCGGGTCGTTGGTGGCTCCCGATCGCCTTCGCTTCGACTTCACACACCGCGGCCCGCTCACGCTGGGCGAACGACGGGCGATCGAGCGGAGCGTCAACGAGGCGATATGGGCGAACGCGCCGGTCCTCGCCGAGCACAAAGCCTACCAGAAGGCGATCGACGAGGGCGCGATGGCGCTCTTCGGCGAGAAGTACGGGGACGAGGTCCGGGTGATTCGCGTGCCCGGCGTGAGCGCCGAGCTGTGCGGAGGGACCCACGTGCGAAGCACGGGGCAGATCGGGCTCTTCAAGATCGTAGGCGAGACCGGTGTGGCGGCGGGTATCCGGAGGATCGAAGCGGTGACCGGACCGGGGGCGTACGAGCGGGTGTTGCAGGGGGAGGAGGAGCTTGGCCGTCTCTCGGAGCATCTCCGCGTCGGTAGAGCCGAGCTGGAGCGGGCCGTGACCGCCCTTATCGAGGAGCGAGACCGGCTCGAGGCGGCGGCTGCGGGTCGGCGGCAGGAGGGCGCTGCCGAGCAGGCGAAGCGCCTGGTGGCCTCGGGCGTGGAGCTCAGCGGCGGGATCCTCGCACAGGGAGAGGTCGAACTTTCCGAGGGGACCAACCTGGGGGATTTCGGAGATCTCCTGCGGGAGCAGCTGGGGGCGAAGGGGTCGGGCGCCGCGATCGTGTGCGTCCGGTTCTCCGAGGGGGAGAAGCGAGCCTTCCTCTCCGTCGTGACCGACGACTGGATTCGCAAGGGCGTGCATGCCGGCGAGCTAGTCCGAGTGGCATCCACCTCCACCGGTTCGTCCGGCGGAGGACGGCCGCACCTCGCGCAAGGTGGGGTGGGGAGCCACGAGCGGGTGGCCGAGGCCCTCGAGAAGGCGAGCCAGGCCGTTCGGGCCTCGCTGGACGGCGGAAGCTCGTAGCAGCTCGCTGAAGAACCCTGGTGGGTCGCGCGCGACAGTCGCTGTCGCGCCTGTTACCGTCTTGTGAGTTGAAGGCAAGGAACGACGAGGAGTCGATGCCCTGTGCGACCACGCTCCGCGCGGTGCCCTCGACGACGAGTGACGCCGTATTCGGCCACAACCGGAGCGAGCGAAGCGAGTGGAGGTCGGCGCCAGCCA
>JAPULH010000010.1 GCA_027295155.1 Gemmatimonadota bacterium | reverse complement strand
TGGCACAAAGAGTTAGGGTCGATATGGCCCATGGCCGCGAGCTGGCCTGTCGAGCCTGTTGCCAACGCTCCTGCCAACGCGAATGGATAATGTTGCCGTAGCGTAGCCCTGCTCGCGCATTTCGGCTTTCCCGCGCATCTTGGCCCACATGAACGACTCCAACGCCATCACCCGCCTGAACGCAGCCCTAGAAGGACGCTACCGTATTACCGGAGAAATCGGTGCCGGCGGGATGTCCACCGTCTACAGTGCCGAGGACGTCCGCCACGGCCGCACCGTGGCCATCAAGGTGCTGTTATCGGAGTTGGCGGAGAGCATCGGCGCCGAACGCTTCCTTCGGGAGATCGAGGTCACAGCCGGGCTGGTACATCCCAACATCTTGCCCCTGCTGGATTCCGGCGAAGCGGACGGGCTCCTCTTCTACGTGATGCCGTTCATCGAGGGGGAGTCCCTCGGCGACCGGCTGAAGGGGGAGCCCCAGCTTCCTCTGGACGACGCAGTCGCGATCGTCGGGCAGGTGGCCGCTGCTCTGGACTACGCACACGAGCGAGGGATCGTCCACCGGGACATCAAGCCGGCCAACATCCTCCTCCACGACGGACAGGCGGTGGTGGCCGACTTCGGCATCGCCAAGGCCGTTAAGGCGGCAGGTGGAGAGGCGCTGACAAGCACTGGGCTCTCCATCGGCACTCCGCTGTACATGAGCCCCGAACAAATCGATGGCTCCAAGGCACTGGATCAGCGGGCGGACGTGTACTCCATGGGGTGTGTGCTCTACCACATGCTCGCGGGTGAGGTGCCTTTCACCGGCCCCAACAGCGCGGCCATCATGGCCCGACACGCCGTGGACCCCGTGGCACCGCTCAGCACGATCCGCCCCGAACTTCCGCGGGCGTTGGACCGCACCGTTCAGAAGGCGTTGGCGAAGTCCCCGGCCGATCGATACGCCTCGATGTCGGCTTTCGCCGAGGCGCTGGAAAAGGCCGGAGGCCTTGATCCCCACGAGGAGCGAAGAAAGGCCAAGCGGGCCCGCAGGCTGGCGGCCAGCTTCTTGGTGGTAGCAGTGGCTGCCGTCGGTTGGTTCGGACTCGGCCGATCGGCGGCCGCCCCAATGCGGGTAGCCGTTCTCCCGGTCGAGTTCCAGGGAGAGGAGCAGCAGGCCTACCTGGCGAGCGGTATCCATAGCGCCCTGATCACCGAACTCGGGCAGATCGGGATGTTCGTGGTGGGACGACGTTCCGTGAACCGCTACGAAGACGGGGTCTTCGGCGCCCGGGAGATTGCCGAGGATCTGGGCGTGGACGCGCTGGTGGAGGCCGAGGTCTTCGCCTTGGGCGAGGACAACCTCCGCATCGTGGCCCGCCTCGTGGATGGCCAGTCCGAGGGAGCCCTGTGGAGCGAGAGCTTCGAAGCCAGGGTCCAGGACATCATCACAGTCAGCCGAGCCGTGGCATCCGGTATCGCCGGCGCCACCGGCCTGCGCCTCTCCGACGAGGACGAGGCCCGGCTTTCCGAGGAATCTGTGGTGGACCCCGAGGCATACCGAGCCTGGCTGCAGGGCAAATACCTGCTCGGCAACCTCACGCCCACCGGGCTGGACTCCGCTCAAGTCCTCTTCGACCGGGCCCTGGCCCTTGACCCGGAGTACGCGGAAGCGCACCTGGGCATCGCCGAGGTGTGGAGCTATCGGCGCCAGATGGGGATTGTGCCGCCGTATGAGGCGTCACCACTGGCCCGCGCTGCGGCCCAGAAGGCGCTCCAATACGACAGCCTCAGCGCATCAGTCCAGGCCTACCGCGCGATTGCCGCCGCCTGGGAGGACTGGGACTGGGAGACCGCCGCCGCCACCTTCCGTCGCGCGTTGGCCCTGGATCCCGGCGACGCGCGTACGCGAGCCTTCTACGGACACTTCCTTGCTCTCACCGGGCGACCGGAGGATTCGCGCGCGCAGGCCGACTCGGCCTTGTCGCTGGATCCTGGAGATCACCTCGTGGGCGCCCTGACGTCGGGCAACTACATGATGCTCCGCGACTTCGAACGTGGACTTTCCGGGGCCCAGGTCACCTTGGACCTCGCCCCCGGACACCCTATCGCGTTGCTGACGTTGCGCATCGTCCACCAGTCACGCGGCGAGGACTCGTTGGCATTTGCGGCCACTCGCACCGAGTTGGCTGCCCGAGGGGACACGGCACAGGTGGAGGCCCTGGACCGCGGCTTCGCCCGAGGGGGATACCACGAGGCCATGCGTGACGCTGCGGCGGTCCTCCAGGCCAGGGCAGAGACGGAGTACGTCGCGCCGGCGCAGATCTACGAACTGTACCTCGGTGCCGAGATGCACGAGGAAGCCATCGAGTGGATCGAACGGGCCTTCGATACCCGGGAGGCTCAACTACCCTACCTCTCAGTGCACCCGATGTTCGACTCGGTTCGGGACGACCCGAGGGTACGGCGTGTCATCCAGCGGATGCAGTACCCGGAGGCCGGTTCCTAGGCCGGCGGATTCGCACCCTGTTTGCGGGCGACGATTCCCACTTCGTGCTGGTCCAGAACTGGTTCACCGAGCTTCGCGAGCGGATGGGCAGTAATTGAAGCCCCAGATCCCCTGGCTTCGCGTCCTCGTGGAAGGCGTGGTGATCGTCTAGCCGATCCTGGCAGACGCGCTTGCTGTTGACCGACGACATCGCGGTCGCCACCGTGCAT
>JAPULH010000001.1 GCA_027295155.1 Gemmatimonadota bacterium | reverse complement strand
AGCCGCGCCGCTACCCAGTCCTTACCGACCGCGTTCGCCGAGCGGACGACGACGAGAGGAGATGCTTCTACGGCCCGGGCGATCTCGACCTGTCGTGACCACGGTTCTCCACCGAGTACTTCGCGGATGAAGCCGATCGGGTCGTCCCGGTAGACCGCGAACTCGTCCAGTGACCGCCCGCGTTTGTGGCTGGCGAGCAGGTCCCCGAGATCTCGACCGAGCCGCTCTATCGCCTGCCTATGCAACTGCTACCTCCAAACGGTAAGCGGGGCGGCCTCGGGACCGCCTCGGTTGAAGGAGGAACCCGCTCTCACTTCACCCTCCGCAGCTTCTTCTCGCCTTTCAGTTCGGCCACCGTCGCCCTAAGCTCCTCCAGCCGGTCCGTGACCGTGCCCGCCTCGTAGGCCCGGAGCCACTCCCGGACCGCCCGCGTGGTGGCGTCTGCCTGTCGCTGCGGGAGCCTGCCCTCAGCCGCCGCGTGTGCCACGATGTCGAGCGCCCTCTGCGCGTTGTGGGGGGTCCCAAGCTGCGGTAGCTCGCCGGGCTCCAGCCCGCCTCGCCCCCTCCACTTCCGGGCCGTGGCCGCCGCACCCTTCCTTCCCAAGTCGGCCATGCGCTCCGATCCGCCCGGTGCATGGGCTGGGCAGAGTCCGGTTTCAGCATCCACGAGGGGCTCGGGTGAGTCGCAGCGGTTTCCGTTCGCGCTGGTTGCCTTACATCGTGCCATGACGTAGCCCCCTTCCGCGCCCCACCCCCGCCGCGCTTCGCGCCTGTCGCGCCCGCCCCCCAACGCCGTTCCCGAGCGGCACAATCGCGGCACACCGGGATGGCAAGTCGTGACGCGCCAGCACGTTGCAGACGCCCGTAGGATATGTAATGCCATGCGCCCGGTCCGTTGTGTCGCCGCGTGAACTCACGTCAGAGCACCTCATATGGGTTGGGGAATACTCGAACACCGGCGGGCTGGGGGGAAGCTCGCGGCGGCGCCCACTCACGCTCCTTGCCGTTTCGAGACATTGCCTTATGATGCTGACACAGGTGTCGGGAGATTGTCCGCTGTCTCCCGGGTGCCCGCGGTTTCCCGGGCGGACGAAGCAGGAGGTATCCATGTCGCACCATCTTCTCGCCGCCGCGGCCGTGGCTGTCGGCCTCGTCGTGTCGGCCACCGCCGCGTTCGCCCAGGATGAACCGATGGCCAGGCACGACGCGACGCCGGCTATGCACGACGTGGCTGAGGCTGATCTTGCTTGGGACGACCTTGATGTTCCCGGCTTCCTCCCCGGCATGAAGATCGCCCCGATCCACGGCGATCCGTCCGTCGCGGATGAGCAGTACACGCTCCGCCTTGCCTTGCCGGACGGGTACAAGTTCCCGCCGCACTGGCATCCGCGGGCGGAGAACCTGACCGTTCTCGAAGGGACTTTCCTGCTGGCAATGGGGAAGAAGTTCGACGACTCGAAGCTGAAGTCCTACGTTCCGGGTGACTACCTGTTCATCGCCGGCGAGAGCCCGCACTACGGCCTGGTGAAGGGACGCACGGTGCTCCAGCTTCACGGGATCGGCCCGTTCGACATCCTAGTCGTCGAAGGGCAGGGCATGTCGCCGTAGACGCATCGGCTTACCACGTCAGGGCTGTGCCGCGATTGTGCCGTAACCCCGACACACTGAGCGGCACAGAGCGGGAAACGCTGTCCCGCCTCATCGCCCGTCAAGCCCCAATTGGTGCGGGTTAGTACCGCTGGGTACGTTCTCGTGGTGGGCGGATAAGCGTACAAGAAGTGTCACGGACGGATCGGCTAGCGGCCGCCTCGTAACGCGCCCCGCGAGTTCCCCCTCGCGAGCCGACAGACGCCTTTTCCTCGGAGCCTCCTCGCTCCGCTGCGGGGTCTCCTCGGGGCGTCCGATGCTCGCTCGCGGAAGCCTCGTGGGTCGCGCCGGCGGCCGCTCGCTGCCGTGACACTCCTTGCGTCCGGGAGACGGCGTTGCGGCGTCCATCGCGCACTTTGGGCGGCGTTGAGGCGGGCAGGCGCCCCTGGCAAACGCGGCGATTCGGCGGGGAGACGCCTCTGTGGTCTTTCCTTGGCGCGTCCGATGCTCACTCCGTATACCCACGGGCTCTGGCGGCAGGCAGGTTCTCCAGACGGTACGTCTGCGAACATACGTCGCCCAGGCAGGGACATTAGGCATATTGCCGAAACCCAGTTCGCAAACCCACCTTCCGGGGCACGCTTCATGACCCCCGGTTCGCGAATGGGCGAGTTAGCTGACATGGCCTTTGGCTGAGGGGGGTCGATAGTCACAGAGGGCCGGGCTCAGAGGATAGCGCGATGCTTTGCCGAGGACCCGTGTTCTACTCGCAGCACGCTCGGAACGAGATGCGCAGTGAGCAGTTTGGAGCGATCCGAGAGCACGAGGTGTATGAGGCGGCCAGCACACGTGCGGTCATCGAGGAGTACCCTGAAGATCAACCGTATCCGAGCGTGCTGGTCTTGGGCAGGACTTCAGCCGGCCGCTGCACTTGGTGTGCGCGTACGCGGAGGCAGAGGATTACTTGGTAGTGGTGACGGTCTACGAGCTGGATCCACTCCGGTGGGACGAGGAGTTCCGGGATCGGAGGGGGCAATGAAGTGCTTGGTGTGTCATGGGCTGGAGATCGTGCCTCAAACGGTCAAGGAGGCAATTCCTGTCGGCGAGGATCTTGTTCTACGTGTCGATCGAGATCCCTGTCTGCCAAACATGTGGCGAGCGGTACTACGATCGGACGACGATGTGGTATCTGGAGCAGGTGGAGGAGGAGCTGAGGGCAGGCCACGGGGAGCTGCGACAGGTCGGGAAGCTTCTGGCGTATGGCTGACATCCCAGGAGGCCACGGCAGATAACAGGTCCACTGCCGGCTCGCCGAGTTCGCCAGTGGCCGCGACGGTTGGCTGTAATCGCGGTGCACAGGTTTGGAGCAGCACGGCCACGACAACGGCGGTTTGGTAATCTAGCCGGCATGCGACGGTCGCGGAGGCAAGCTAGGTTCTGTCGTGGCGCTCACGTTGGGTCCCGCCGCAGCCTCGCTGCGCTCAGCCTTGCAAACGTCACGATGGGGGTCTCGTTTCGTCGGCGGCTATTCGTGGCGTCCACACGGAAGTGGGAGACCTCCTCCGGATCATCTCAGCCCGCCGCGCCACGCGCGCGGAACGAAGACAGTATGAAGAAGGGACCTGAAGACCGCGTCTCCGAGGACATGCGCGCCGAGTACGACTTCTCCCACGGCGAGCGCGGGAAGTATGCCTCGCGGAACGCGGAGGGGAGCAACGTGGTCGTTCTCGATCCCGACGTTGCCGCCGCGTTCCCGAACACGGAAGCGGTCAACGACGCCCTCCGTAAGGCCGCCGGCCTGGACTGATTCGGCGGGCCCTCCGCGGCGCCCACGGACCGCGGCGCTTGAGCCGGCCTTGATCGGTCGCCTCACCCTGCGGTCATGTTCTCCCCGACGTTCCAGATCGCTTTCCGTCCGTCGTCCCGTTGACTCCCACCATCCGAGAGTGGCCGGCCGACGAGCGGCCGCGGGAGCGCCTCGTGGCGCTACAACCTCGCGCCCTCGCCGCGCGGGAGCTACTGGCGATCCTGCTCGGCTCGGGCGTGGGAGGCCGATCGTCCATCGACGTGGCGGTGGATCTGCTAGCCCGCTACGAGGGTTCCCTGCGGCGCCTGGGTCGTGCGGATCCGGGTGAGCTCGTCGCCGTGACGGGAATTGGGCCCGCACGGGCGGCCGCCGTCGCTGCTGCGTTCGAGCTGGGCCGGCGGATGGCCGGGGAGCGGGCGCGCGTCTCCACGCGGATTGCGGGGCCGCGGGACGTGTTTCGTCGGCTGGGCGACAAGCTGCGCGACCGGCGGCAGGAGGAGTTCTGGGTGATCTACCTGGACACGCAGAACCGCATTCTCCTGGAGCGCTGCCTCACGGTGGGGCTGCTCAACTCCTCGCTCGTGCACCCGCGCGAGGTGTTCGGCCCCGCCATGACCCACGGCGCCGCCAGTCTGATCCTCGCGCACAACCACCCGAGCGGCGATCCGGAGCCGTCACCGGAAGACCTGGCCGTGACGGTTCAGCTCATGGAGAGCGGCTGCCTGCTGGGCATCCCCGTGAGGGATCACGTGATTCTCGGGGATTCCACCTACGTAAGCCTGGCCGAGCGCGGCTGTACGCCGAGGAAGGTCTAGATGGAGGCGGGAGATGACGGGTGAAGCTGCCGCGAGCGGATGACGTACAGATTCCGCGAAGGAAGCTCGAGGGCTATCTGCTCTCGAGTACACATCCTGCGGGTCGGTTCAAGGCTCGGTTTTTCCGCGCGCTGGGATTTGACGGCGTAGACCAGCTCGAACGGGCACTGCGGGAGCTTGCGGGGAGCGGCACGATTAGCGCCGAGGTGCCGACGACGTTCGGTCGGAAGTACCTTGTTGACGGGCTCCTGGAGACCCCGCGAGGGACCCAGGTAGCCCTACGAACGGTATGGATTCAGGAACGCGAGACTGAGGCTCCACGCCTCGTGACCGCCTATCCCTGGTAGGCATGGAGATGTTCGAAGAGCTCGAGAGCGTTGTACTCACGCGAGACATCCCCGACAGCGGGTTGAACGAGGGGGATGTCGGAACCGTGGTGCATCGATACGGGAACGGCGAGGGATACGAGGTGGAGTTTGTGGCCGGCGAGGGTCGCACGGTCGCCGTGCTAACGCTCAACCGGGCAGATCTCCGACCGTTGGAGGACCGGGAGATCCTCCACGTCCGCAAACTCGCCTCTGCTTGACGGACTGGCCGCCAGCCTGATCCTCGCGCACAACCACCCGAGCGCGGCTGCACGTCGAGGAAGGTCCCGTGATGCAACCGCGCGACGGGATCTTGGTATACCTAATATCTAGATACCGGAGGGCCGTTCGGCACTCGGGGGTTTCCTCTTTCGTCTCGTGGGCGCATGGCCAAGCCGGAAGTCGAGCTGACAGGACTGGATGCGTCCGGGCGGGCGGGCGTCGTATCGCTCCTCCCCGCGGACTTTCTCGAGGCGGTGCGGGGGCACGAGGAGCGCCTCGACCTTGAGCTGCTGGCGCTCGCCTTCCAGTACGCCGCTGACAAGCACGCCGGGCAGAAACGGCGCTCCGGCGAGGAGTTCATCCGGCACTGCGTCGATGTCGCCAAGATCCTCTCCGAGATCTACCTGGACACGGTGAGCATCGCCGCATCGTTGCTGCACGACGTGGTCGAGGATACGGGCACCCCGATCGAGGAGATCCGCGAGGAGTTTGGCGAGGAGATCGCCACGATCGTCGCGGGCCTCACCAAGATCTCGCGGTTCCGCTTCGGATCTCTCGCCGAGCAACAGGTGGAGAACTATCGCCGGCTGCTGCTGTCGATGGCGAAGGACACCCGCGTCATCATCGTGAAGCTGGCGGATCGCCTGCACAACATGCGCACCCTCGAGCACCTGCCCGACGCAAAGCGGCGTCGCGTGGCGCTCGAGACGCGCGAGATCTACGCGCCGCTCGCGCACCGGCTCGGGATGGCGAGGCTCAAGTGGGAGCTCGAGGACCTGGCCTTCAAGTTCCTGGAGCCCGACGAGTACCGCGAGCTCGTACGGAAGGTCGCGAACAAGCGGAGCGAGCGAGAGGAGCTCGTCCGTCGCATGGAGGAGCCGCTCCGCCTGGAGCTGGAAGCGGCGGGCCTGCCCGCGGAGGTGTACGGCCGCCCGAAGCACCTCTGGTCGATCTACCGGAAGATGGAGAACAGGAACAAGCCGTACGACGAGATCTACGACGTGCTGGCCATGCGCGTCCTCGTGGACTCGGTGCGCGACTGCTATCACGCCCTCGGCATTGTCCACAACAAGTGGACGCCGCTCACCGAGCGCTTCCACGACTACATCGCCAGCCCGAAGTCGAACCTCTACCAGAGCCTGCACACGACGATCTTCGGGCCGGGTGGCCGGCTGTACGAGATCCAGATCCGGACGCGGGAAATGCACCGGACGGCCGATTACGGGATCGCGGCACACTGGCGCTACAAGGAGGGGGTCGAGCGCGAGGACGAGCTGGACGCGCACCTGTCGTGGTTCCGGCAGGTCCTGGAGTGGCAGCAGGAGACCCGGGAGCCCGAGGAGTTCATGGAGTTCCTGAAGATCGACCTCTACCAGGACGAGATCTTCGTCTTCACGCCCGCCGGAGATGTGAAGCAGCTCCCGAAAGGGGCGACGCCGATCGATTTCGCCTTCGCCGTTCACACGGAGGTGGGCACCCACTGCGCCGGTGCCCGCGTGAACGGCCGGATCGCCCCGCTCTCGCGGCCCCTTCGCAACGGCGACACGGTGGAGGTCATCACCTCGGACTCCAAGACCCCCAGCCGCGACTGGTTGGGGTTCGTCCGCACGAGCCGGGCCCGGAGCAAGATCCGCCAGTGGATCCGCCGCGAGGAGTACGAGTCGGCGGTCGCGCTGGGCAAGGAGATCCTCCTGCGGGAGTGGAAGAAGTTGCGGAAGCGCCCCGACGTGTCCCGCCTCCTGGAAGCGGCGATGGAGCTGAAGCTGGAGGGAGGAGTGGACGGGCTCCATGCCGCCGTCGGGCGCGGCGATCTCGGACTCACGAAGGTGATCCGGACGGTGTTCCCGGAAGAGAAGGGCCCGGCGCGGGACACGGCGGGAGGAGCGTTCTCCAAGCTCGTGGACCGCGTGCGCAGCCAGAAGGGCATCCGCATCCAGGGGATGGACAACCTGATGGTGCGCTATTCCCAGTGCTGTCAGCCGGTGCCGGGGGATGACGTGATCGGATACATCACCCGAGGACGGGGGGTCTCGATCCACCGGAGCGACTGCCCGAACGTGCTGAACCTCTCGGACCGGCCGGAGCGACGGGTGGACATCGAGTGGGACTCCGACGGCAGTCAGCGGTTCGTGGTTCGCCTGGTGCTGGAGGGGACCGACCGCCACGGGCTGTTCGCCGACATCGCCCGCTCGATCTCCGACACGGGCACCAACATCCAGTCCGCCGACATCCGGGCGATCGAGGGCGGCCTGCGAGGCCAGTTCGTCGTGGAGGTCGAGAACCTCTCTCACCTGAAGAAGGTGGTGAAGCACGTCAGGCGGGTGAAGGGCGTGCTGTCGGTCGAGCGGCGGGAGAGCTTCGTGGAGAGTGACCTCACGCTCGAAGCCCCTTGAGCCGAGGAAGGTCCGGCGAGCCGGAGGTGCGTGAGACCTTCGACCTGACGCTTCCCTTCGAGCCGACGGGAGATCAACCGAAGGCGATCGAAGAGCTGACGGAGAGGTTCGAAGGCGGCGAGCGCTGGCAGACGCTGCTCGGCGTGACCGGTAGCGGGAAGACCGTGACGATGGCGGCGGTGATCGCCCGGCTCGGCATGCCCACGCTGGTGATGAGCCACAACAAGACGCTCGCGGCGCAAGTCTACGGTGAGCTCAAGCAGTTCTTCCCGCACAACGCGGTCGAGTACTTCGTCTCCTACTACGACTATTACCAGCCCGAGGCGTACGTTCCGGAGACGGACACGTACATCGAGAAGGACTCCTCCATCAACGAGGACATTGATCGGCTCCGGCTGCGCACGACGTCATCGCTGATGGAGCGTCGCGACGTGATCGTCGTGGCATCGGTGTCGGCGATCTACGGCCTCGGCCACCCGGCGGAATACCGCTCCCTCATGCTCACGCTCGGTCGGGGCCAACGGGTCTCCAGGCGCGAGATTCTGGAGGGGTTGGTGCAGATCCAGTATGGGCGGAACGACCTCGACTTCACCCGCGGCGTCTTCCGCGTGCGGGGCGATGTCATCGAGGTGTACCCGGCCTACGAGGAACAGGCGGTTCGGATCGAGCTGTGGGGAGACGAGATCGAACGGATATCGAAGATCAACCCCCTGACCGGAGAGACGATCGCCACGCTGGCGCAGACGGCCATCTATCCGGCCACGCACTATGCGACCGGGCACGGACGCCTGCAGGCGGCCATCGACTCCATCGGCCAGGAGCTCGAGGCGTGCCTCCCCGGACTGCGCGATGACGGGCGTCTGCTGGAGGCCCAACGGCTGGAGACACGGACGAAGTTCGATCTCGAGATGTTGCGGGAGATTGGTGTTTGCCCGGGGATCGAGAACTACTCGCGGCACCTAGATGGTCGGGCCCCCGGCGAGCGCCCTTTCTGTCTTCTCGACTATTTCCCGGAGGAGTATCTGTTTATCCTCGACGAATCGCACGTCTCCGTGCCCCAGCTTCGGGCGATGTACAAGGGTGATCGAAGCCGAAAGCTCACTCTCGTCGATCACGGGTTTCGCCTGCCCTCGGCTCTCGACAACCGTCCCCTCAGCTTCCCGGAGTGGGAGGAGCTCGTGCCGCGGGCGCTCTTCGTGAGCGCGACGCCGGGTGACTACGAGCTCGATCGCTGCGGGGGGGTGGTGGTGGAGCAGCTCATCCGGCCGACCGGGCTGCTGGATCCGGAAGTCCACGTGCGTCCCGTGCGCGGGCAGGTGGACGATCTGCTCGAGGAGATCCGGGTCCGAACGGCGCGCCGGGAGCGGATCCTCGTGACGACTCTGACGAAGCGGATGGCGGAGGACCTCACTGAGTTCCTCGCCGACCGCGGGGTCCGCGTGCGCTACCTGCATTCCGACATCGCCGTGATCGAGCGTGTCGAGATCCTCCGCGACCTGCGCCTGGGCGTCTTCGACGTGCTGGTGGGGATCAACCTGCTCCGCGAGGGCCTGGATCTGCCGGAGGTCTCCCTCGTGGCGATCCTGGATGCCGACAAGGAGGGGTTCCTGCGATCGGACCGCTCGCTCGTTCAGACGATCGGAAGGGCCGCCCGAAACCTGTACGGCGCGGCGATCCTGTATGCCGACCGGGTGACAGGTGCGATGCGATACGCAATCGAGGAGACCGAGCGGAGGCGCAAGGCGCAGGCGAGGTACAATCGCGAGCATGGGATCGAGCCGAGGTCGATCGTGAAGTCGGTGCAGGAGATCCGTTTCACCACCGCCGTGGCCGACGCTCGCAGCACGAAAGAGCCTGCGCTTGCCGAGGCCCTGGCGGCGTACGGCGACCTGGAGCCGGAGGAGCTCGTCGAGCGGCTCGAGGCCGAGATGAAAGCGGCGGCCGAGCGGCTGGATTTCGAGCGGGCCGCTCGGATACGCGATGAGCTGTTCGACGTGAAGGCGGACCTGGAGCCGGCCCGGCGATCGCGTTCGCCGCGGAGCCGCCTCGGCGCCCTGCGGCATACCGGCCCGATGGAGACTCGATGATCGTCGCCGGCGCCCTCGACTGGGTCGTGGACGAGGAAGAGCTCGTTCTCTGGGGCGCCGAGCTCGGTCGCGTCGCCGCGTCCTCGGACACGTTCGTGGCGCTTTACGGCGCCCTCGGCTCCGGGAAATCCACGCTTGTACGCTCCGCGTGCCGGGCGGCCGGGGTGGAGGGACCAGTGCCCAGCCCCACGTTCACGCTGGTCAATCGGCACGCTCTTCCCGATGGGCGGTACGTATACCACGTCGATCTCTATCGGATCGAGTCCGCCGGCCAGGTATGGGAGCTCGGGTGGGAGGAGCTCGTGTCAGGGCCCGGGCCCGTGTTCGTGGAGTGGGCGGAGCGCGCGGCCGCGCTCCTTCCGCGAGACCGGTGGGACGTACGCCTGGGTTTCGTGGACGATCCGCTCCTCCGACGCGTACAGGCATGCCGGTGTGGTCACGCGCCGGAGCTGCCAGCGTGCGCCCCTCGCACGCTGGCCTGAGGCCGGGTAGGCCTACCGAAGGAGCGTCCCATGCTCGCCCTCGCGTTGGACTCCAGCACGGCACGGGGAAGCGTAGCCATCGGAGATGGCGAGCGTATTCTCGGCGAGCACGTGGTCCGGGTGCCGGCCTCGCACTCCGAGTCCATGCTGCCGGCGATCCAGGCCGTCCTGGATGCCTGTGACCTGGGGGTGGGCGACCTCGAGGCGATCGTCGTCGGGTCCGGACCGGGTTCCTTCACGGGCCTTCGGATCGCTGCGGCACTCGCGAAGGGGCTCTCCTTCGCTCGGGGGGTGCCGCTCTTCGCCTATCCGAGCCTCGCTGCCGTGTTCGCGGGCTCGCCAGTGGACGGCAACGCCTGTGCCATGTTCGACGCCCGAGGGGACCGCGTTTACGCCGCGACCTACGAGTCCACGGTGCTGTTGCGCTCGCTGGCCCCTCCGCGGCGAGTATGCCTGGGCGATCTGCTGGCGGAGCTGGGGCCGCTCGATCGGTGGACCTTCGGCGGTGAAGGCGCGATGAAGCACTCGACGGTCCTCCGGAAGGCGGGGGCCCGGCTTCTCTCGGCCGAGCTGACGCGGCCGGAGGCGGTGGGTCTTCTGTGTCTTCTGAGGGAGCGACCGGCGGGTAGGGTCCTCGACGTACCGAGCTGGCAGCCGGAGTACCTTCTGCCGCCCGCTCCTGAGCGGCCCATGCCCTCCCGGGGACGAGCGTGAGACAGCGCGTTCCGGGCTGGATCGGGCGGGTCGACTCCCGCATCCCGCAGCGGAAGGCGGCGCTGGTGCTTCGTCCGATGCGACGCCGGGACGTACCGGAGGTAATGGAGATCGAGCGCGGCTCCTTTTCGGCGCCCTGGTCGGCCTTCACCTTCCGATCGCTCCTTCGCAGGCGAAACGCCGTCCTCCTGGTTGCGGAAGTGGGGGAACGGATAGCCGGCTACGCCGTTTTGTGGATCGCGTCCGACGTGGCCGAACTGGGGAACCTAGCAGTGCGGCCTGCTTTCCGCGGGCAGGGCACAGGCCGCGCGCTTCTCGACGAGGCTCTCAGGGAAGCCGCCGCCGAAGGTGCACGAACGGTGGTCCTCGAGGTGCGGGAGAGCAACGAGGCTGCACGGCAACTCTACGCCGGGGCGGGTTTCCGTATCGTGGGCGTGCGCTCCGACTACTATGTGTCGCCTCGTGAGGATGCCCTGGTAATGCGGATCCGACTCGACTCCAGCGACGTTTCGTCCGACCGTCGGTCCCTTCGTTGACACTCTCGCTGCTCGACCGTAAGCTTGCGCCGCGCGACCTTCTAAGGGAGGAGACTGATGGCACGGAGTCTCAACAAAACCATGATTATCGGGAACCTCGGGGCCGATCCCGAGGTGCGCACTACGCCGGGCGGAACTCGTGTCGCCACGCTATCCGTCGCTACGAGCCGCAGCTGGACGGGGAAAACGGGAGACCAGCAGGAGCGGACGGAGTGGCACCGAGTCGTGGCCTGGGACCGGCTTGCCGAGATCTGTGAACGCTATCTGAAGAAGGGCGACCGGGTCTACGTCGAGGGCCGGATCGAGTACCGCCAGTGGGAGGGGAAGGATGGCCAGACGCGGTACACGACGGAGATCCGGGCGCGCGAGATGATCATGTTGGGGGGTCGGGGGGATGTAGGAGCCGAGCAGGGGGCGCCGTTATCGGTGGGCCGACCGGCCGAGGGAGAGTACTCGGAGTTCTCGAACGATGCCCTGGCGGGCGAGGATGATCTGCCCTTCTAGAGTCAATCGGGGAGGATCTCGACGACCGGGATGGTGATGTACCAGCGCCCGCCGTCCTGGCGCACCGCTTCGATGGCGGCGGGCCCGCCGAGCCCGAGCCGGCCGTCACGGCTTTCAATCTCGCCTGCCTTCTGGATGATGAGGAAGTGGCTGGGAGGCAGAACCGGGAAGCGGAATCGTAGCTTGCCGCCGAAGACGAGGGTTTGGGTCCCCTGGTCGTAGGCTCCGACGTCGGACGCCGGCCTCACGGTCACGTGATAGTCGTCATCGAAACGGGTTTCAGCCCACCGCGACAGCACTTCCTCCCACCTTTCGGGCACCTGTTCCATCAGGTAGGCGACCACATCCGGATGCACGAGGGCCTGCAGCGCGGCGCGGTCGCCGTCGTTGGCAGCGCCGACGAAAGCGTCCGCCAGCGCCCGGGGATCCTCCTGATGTCGCGCCAACTCGAACGGCGCGGAAACGGCAACGCAGAGCGCCACCAGCAACGATGCAGCGCGGATGCTCATTCGGTTCCTCCCGCAACGCTGCGAGACATTCCGGCAAGAGCCGTACTCGACGAGTGGCGGGCAGGAAACCGGTGGGAGGGGTGACGGTGTCGGGCCTGGCAGCGGCTGGCCTGTCGGCCTCATCGTGGCCTGGTGGAATGGGCCCGGCAACTTTTTCACACCAATGGCACAAATTCCGCTGCCGCTGCGGGTTGCGGGCCCGATTCCGGCCTGCAGACCCCTTCCCGGACGAGCCGCTTAGCCATGCAGGCACCAACGATTCGCGTTATGTTGTCGAGGGCTTTTCTCCGCCACGTCGCCGCCGCGCTCTAGGACACGACCGGTGGAAGCTCGAGGCTGGACTATCGTCTGCCTGCCACAACCGGAGGGATGACCGGATGTCAGGAGCGGAACGCGTCACTCTCGCAACGTCGGTACGTCGCGGTCCCGTCAGAAGGGTGGGTCTTCTGCTTGCCCTGCTCCTCGTCTGGCCAGCGGGGGGCTTCGCCCAGGGGCAGGATGCGGGTGCCGAAGCGTACGAGGTCCAGCGCGGGGACACGCTATGGGGCCTCGCCGAGCAGTATCTGGCCAGCGGTCGCCGTTGGCAGGATATCTACGCGCTTAACCGCAGCACGGTGCGGGATCCCGACCTCATCTTTCCCGGCCAGGTGCTCACGCTGCCGTCGGCCGCCGTGGCAGCGGGTGCGGAACGCCCGGATCCGTGGCCCCAGGAGGATCCACGCCCGGCTCCGTCGTTCCAGGAGAACCCCTTTGCCGGGCCGAGCGTTTTCGACCGGTCTCCGGAGCGCGGCGTGACGCTTGGCAGGTTCGAGGTCGAGTTCAGCGGCCAAGAGCCGCTCGTGTCGAGCAGCGACTTCTATGGGGCTCCTTTCATCGCCACGGCCGCCAAGCTCGATCCGATAGCGACGACAGTGCGCATGGTCGGGCAGAACCCCCTCAACCTTCGCCTCCCCGCCACGATTCCCCTGAACCGCCAGGTCGTGCTGCTGCTGAGAGGTCTACGTGTGCAGGCGGGCCAGGAGCTGCTCGCCTTCAAGTGGAAACGGCGCGTGCGGCCGCACGGCAACATCGCCGAGCCGGTGGCCATGCTGACCGTGCTCGAGGCCGGAACCGATTCCGCCCGCGCACGGGTGAGGCAGGTGTTCGGGGCGTACGAAGTCGGCGATCCGGTGATCCTCCCGTCGGCCTACCCGGCCAGTCCGCCGGTCGCCTTGCAGATGGAGGAGAGCGGGATCACCGGACGCGTCCTTGGGTTCGCCACCAAGCATCCGCTGCTCGGTCTGAGTGATGCGGCGTTTCTGGATGTCGGCGCGGCGCACGGGGTCGAGCTGGGGGACGAGTTCGCCGCCTTCTCGACGGACGTCCTGGATCCGGGATCGGCCTCGCTCACCGATGCGCTGGCGCTGCTGCGTGTCGTTCGGGTGCGGGAGCAGACGGCCACCGCGGTGTTGGTGAAGTTACGGGACGTCGGCACGGCCGCCGGCTCGCCGGTTCGGCTCGTCGCACAGGCCGTCCCGAGCGGTCCTTGAGCGCTGGCGGACTCGCCCTGGACGGACCGGACGCCGCCGCGATGATCCTCGCTCTTCATCTGCTCGCTCTCGGGCTGTACGCGGCCGCATGGGTGCTGCAGCTGAGGGAGTTTCGGCAGGGCAGGGAATCCGGACATGGAGGGGTGCGGATCACGGCGGGAGGGTTCGTTGCTCACGGCGCAGCGTTGGCGCTCTTCACGCTGACCTACCGGAGCCTTCCGCTCATTGGGCTGGGTCCGGCTTCCAGCTCGCTCGCCCTGGTCATGGTCCTCTTTGTCCTGGCGGCATCCATCCACGCGGATTTGCGCCCGGCCGGCCTCTTCCTGCTTCCTCCCGTTCTGCTCTTGGTCGGCCAGGCGGTGCTGGTGGGCGTCGGGCCGACGGCCGGACAGCTCGCCTTCCGCGGTCCTTGGTTCGTCCTTCACGTGACGGCGGCCTTCCTGGGATACGCCGGACTGGCTGCGGCGTCGGCGGCCGCGATCATGTATGTGCTCCAGTTCCGCGCGCTGAAGCGAAAGGAGTTCGGATCCGTCTTCCGTTTCTTTCCACCGCTGGATTCTCTGGATCGGCTCAACAAGGTAGGGCTGGCTGTCGGTTTTCCTGCTCTGACCGTGGGCCTGTTGGCCGGATGGAGCTGGACGCTGACGTTCGGGCGGGGCCTCGCCCTGGAGGATCCGCAGACGATCCTGGGCATGGTGACGTGGGGGGTGTACTTGATCGCCATCATCGCTCGGCTGAGGCCGGGGCCGCACGGTGAGCGAGCGGCCGCGATCAGTGCCGCCGCCTTCGTCGTGACCGTCACCGCGTTCCTCGCCCTTCGTCTCCTGGCGGGCGAACCGGACTTCTTTCTGTAGCAGCGGCGGACGCAGCGATGGGGGAGCGCGAGGCGGACGGGGCCGCGATGACGATCACGGTGGTCGGCGCGAATCACACGACCGCACCGATCGAGCTGCGCGAGCGCGTGCACGTGGACGCGGAGAGCGCGGCGGAGGTGGTCTCACGTCTCGTGGGCTGGGACGGGATCGAGGAGTGCGTCATCCTCTCCACGTGCAACCGCACCGAACTCTATCTTCACGTCTCGGACGTGTTGTCCGGCGAGCGAGCGGCGCTCGAGACGCTGGCGGCGCGCGCCGGCCTGACGACCTCCGACGCGGAGTCCTTCATCTACCGGCACCACGGCTACGAGACGGTGGTGCACCTCTTTCGCGTGGCCGCCAGTCTGGATTCGCTCGTCCTCGGGGAGGCCGAGATCCTCGGGCAGATCGGCGATGCGTATGAGGCCGGCCTGCAGATGCCCGAGGGCGTGGGCCCCGTGCTGCACCGGCTCTTCCAGTCGGGGCTGGCCGTCGGGGGGGCCGTGCGTTCGGAAACCAAGCTCGGCTGCGGCGCCGCGTCGATTCCGTCTGCGGCGGTGCGGCTCGCCATCAAGGTCTTCGGCTCTCTCGAGGGTAGGACCGCCGTCGTGCTGGGCGCCGGCGACATGGGTGAGACGACCCTGCGATGCCTCCTGGTGGAGGGCGCTTCCGACGTCCTCGTGGCGAACCGGACTCCCGAGCGGGCCGCGGAAACCGTAGCGAGAGTAGGGGGGCGGGCCGTGTCGATGGATGAGTTCTGGCGCTCGCTGTCGAGTGCGGATGTCCTGGTCACGTCGACGGCGGCTACGAGCCCCGTGATCACCAAGAGAGAGCTGGCGGGGGCCCGCGGTGCCACCGCCTCGCCGCTCGTGGTTCTCGACATCGCTCTGCCGAGAGACGTCGAGTCGGCCGTGGGCGAGCTGCCGTCGGTCTTCCTCTACAACATCGATGATCTGCAGAAGGTGGTGGGGGCCACACACGAGGCCCGCGCGGCCGAGGTGAGCTCTGCAGAGGAGCTGATCGCCGACCACGCCCGGAGGTTCTGGCGCTGGTACAGGGCGCGCGAGGCGGCGCCGGTGATCCGGGGTCTGCGGGCGCACGCGGAGGCCATTCGACGCGAAGAGGTGGAGCGGCTGCTCGCAGGCCTCGACGGGCTCGGCGACGGTGACCGCCGGCGCATAGAGGCTTCCATGCGGCGCATGCTGAACAAGCTGCTTCACCCGTCCACCGTGGCGGTGCGCCGAGCGGCACTCGATCCGGGCGGACTCAGTTTCCTCGAGGGCCTGAGGAATGCACTCGGCCTTGCTCCGGTCCCCCCCGATGATGCGGTCCCCCCCGATGAGGCGGTCGCACCCGGTGGAGTGCCTGCGCCCGAGGACGGCCATGGCGTTGCGGCCGAGACCAGAGAGGAGAGAGAGGCGGGCAATCGATGAGAGGAAGAGCCTTGGTGACGGGTGGTGCCGGCTTCATCGGATCTCACGTGTGTGATGCCTATCTCGCTGATGGGTGGGAGGTCACGGCGCTCGACGACCTGAGCGCAGGGAAGCGGGAGAATGTGCCGCCCGGGGCGGCGTTCGCGCATCTGGACATCCGGTCACCTGAGCTGTGTGATCTGCTGCTGGAAGGACAGTTCGACGTGGTCAACCATCACGCGGCGCAGGTCGACGTGAGGGTATCGGTGGCGCGTCCGCGGGAGGACGCCTCGATCAACGTGGACGGCTTCTTGAACGTTCTGGAGGCGTCCAGACAGGCAGGCGTCGCTCGCGTCGTGTACATCTCTTCCGGAGGGGTCGTCTACGGAGAGGCGGACGACCTGCCGGTCGAGGAGACGCGAGAGAAGGGGCCCCTCTCTCCGTACGGCGTGAGCAAGCTGGCAGGCGAGCACTACCTCTACTACTACCGGGTCGTGCACGGGATGACTTCCGTGGCCCTGCGTTACGCCAACGTGTTTGGGCCCCGACAGGATCCTCACGGCGAAGCGGGTGTGGTGGCGATCTTCGCCCGCCGAGCTCTGCGCGGGCAGCAGTTGATCGTCTACGGTGACGGGGAACAGACCCGCGACTACGTGTACGTGAAAGACGTGGCACAAGCGAACCTTCTGGCGGCAACGCTGGAGCTGCCTGGTTCGGGCTCCTTGGACGACTTCGCCTTTAACGTTGGCACGGGAAGGGAGACGAGCGTGAACGAGTTGGCGCGCCGAACCGCCGAGGTTTCGGGTCGGGAGTTGGACGTGAAGAGGGAGCCGGCCCGGCCTGGAGAGCTCCTGAGGAGTGCTCTCGACGTTCGCAAGCTTCGCGCTGCGGGTTGGTCTCCGGCTTTCAGCCTGGAGGAGGGACTCGCTGAGACCTATGGGTGGGTCGCCGAATCCGAGGGAGCCGATTCCGAAGGTGCTGAATCCGAAGGTGGCGCGTGAGCGCCGTCGTGATGGTACTCGCGGCCCTCCTTCAGGAAGCCCGATTTCCCGAATCTCCATGGGACATGGTCATCAGCGCCACGCCGGCCACGAAGATCGTCCTCCTGGTGCTCCTCGTTTTTTCGCTCCTCTCCTGGGTCCTCATCATCTGGAAGTGGACGGAATTCCGGCGAGTACGGGAAGAGGGAGACTCGTTCGTGCGGGAGATGGAGAGCTCGGCCGGGTTGGCGGATGTCTACGGAGCTCTTCGCGGACTGGACGAGTCCCCGTACACGCGCGTGTTCCGACAGGGCGTCAACTTCTTCACGGAGCTTCGACCGCGGGCGCTGACGGAACCTGCCGACGCGTCGCACGGACTTTCGTCCACGCAGCTCGACACCCTCTGGCTGGTGCTGGAAAAGGGGCTTGCGCAGGAGCGCGATGACCTTTCACACGGCCTGACGTGGCTGGCGATCATCGGCTCAGTGAGCCCGCTGCTCGGCCTGATGGGCACCGTGATCGGTGTGATGAACGCCTTCATCGGGATTACCGCCCGCGGTAGCTCGAGCATCGCGGCCGTGGCGCCGGGAATCGCCGAGGCCCTGATCACGACGGTCGTGGGGCTCGCAGTAGCGATTCCCGCCGTGATCGCCTACAACCACTATGCGGCCAAACTGGGCCTGTTCACGAGCGAGCTGGAAGGCTTCGCGAGCGAGTTCGTGGGAACGCTCGCACGGGAGGGCTGGTTGTGAACCGCAGCAGACAGGCGACGAACGGCCTCCCGGTGCGGGCTGAGATCAACGTGACCAGCCTGGTGGATGTCGCCTTTATTCTGCTCATCATCTTCATGATTACCGCGCCGATCCTGCAGGGCGGAGTGGAGATCGAGATTCCGCGCGCTCCGGCCGCGCCGCTACGTGCGAGCGAAGGGATCGTGATCACGATCGACCGGACCGGCCGGATCTACCTGGACGACACTCCCGTGACGATGGCGGAGTTCGACGCCTCCGTCGTCCAGGTGATCAAGCGGCGCGATCCCGAGACGGTGTATGTGAAGGGAGACGCGAACGTTGCGTACGGTGTGGTGTTGAAAGTGATCGGCAAGCTGAAGGAGGCGGAGATCGAGTCGGTGAGCCTCGTGGCAGAGCCCGAGGAGGAAGGGCGGGGTGGATAGCTCGACCATGCTCTCGAGCATCACGTCAGCACGGCGGCCGGGCGCCGGGCTCAGGAGCCGGCTTCCACGCTCGGCCGTCGCTGGATCCGTGATCATCCACCTGATCGCTGTCGTCGTACTCTTCCGGGCCGCTTCCTCCCTCGAGGCGGTTCCGCCGCGGACGTACCGTGTGAGGCTCGTCTCCGCTGCCGCGGAGCTGGCCCCTCGGCTCGAGCGGCCCTCGCCGCCGAAGGCCGCGGCGGAAGAACGGCGCGAACGCCGGCCGGAGCTCACGCCGCAGCGCGGGCGACCTGCGGAGCCGGTGGTCAAGAAGGAGCCGGATGAGCTACCCGTCCGGCCTCCCGCGGCGGCGGAGGAGAGTGGCGAGGAGACGGTGAACGTTCAGCTGGACGGCGCGGTCTTCGCGTTCCCCGAGTACCTGGAGAACATCGTCCGTCAGATCAACCGCTACTGGAGGCGGCCGACGGGCGGTCGTCACCTTCGAGCGGAGATCGTCTTCGTCATTCACGAGGACGGCTTAGTGAGCGACATCGGATGGGCTCAGCGATCCGGCGACACGGCTTTCGATCTCGAGGCCCAGGGCGCCGTGGAGGCTGCCGGCCGTAGCCGGGCTTTCGGGCCGCTCCCCAAGGACTACGCTCGGGATCGCCTGCGCGTTTCCTTCTACTTCGACCCGAGAAGCTGAGGTGCGGCATCGCCGGCCGTTCGCCCGGCGCTCCGGCGTCGCTTGCTTTGTGGTGCTCGTTACGGTCCTGGGGGGCGTCTCGAGGGCCGCCGCCCAGGAGGGGGTTCGGCTGGGGATCACGTATCGTCCCGGCTTCGTTCCCGCCCTCGCCCTGACGGACGTTCAGACCGACGGTGCCTTCGCCGCGGTGGTGGCCGCCATCGACTCGATCTTGGCGCGCGATCTGGATTTCTCCGATCGCTTCGAGATGCTACCCGTTCCGGATTCCCTCGTAGTCGGCTCGGGCATAAACTACGGGTTGTGGAACCAGCTGGGCGCCGTCTGGCTGGTGGAAGGAACCCTCACGGTGAACGGGGGGCGGGCCCTCCTGCGGGTGGGACTGCACGACGTGGTGTACGGGTCGCTCAAGAACGTTCAGGCGTTCACCCTGCCTCCCGTCGCCTCCCCCGGCTTCCGGATGGCCGTGCACCGCATCTCTGATGCGGTCGTCGAGTGGGCCATCGGTGAGCCGGGGATGGCGGCGAGTCGGATCGCGTTTTCGCGCCGGGCGCCCGATGGGACGTCGGACCTCTATGTTATCGACAGCGATGGTACCGGCATCCGGCGGGTGACCTTCCAGAACGCCCTCGTCTTCTCCCCTGCCTTCTCGCCGGCAGGGACGCACGTGCTTTACCAGTACCAGTCCAATTCGGGCGATGAGTCTGCGATCTACGAGACCGAGCTAGCGGGTGGGGGTTCCCGTGTGGTCGCGAGCGGCAGGCAGCTGTATCTGACGCCCACGTACTCGCCCGACGGGACCCGGATCATGTACGCCCGCTCGACGGGTAGGGGGACGGAGATCTTCGAGGTGGAGCGCGCCGGAGGCCGTCCACGGGCCGTCACGAGCACCCGGGCCGGAGACGCGGTCGGTCCCACGATCGCACGGGATGGCCGGCGCTTCGCGTTCACGGCGAGCGCGACCGGGGCGCCCCAGATCTACGTGCAGGGCGAGGCCGGCACGCGGCCGCAGCTCATCAGCCGCTTCGTTCGGGGCGCCGACAGCTACGCGACTTCACCGGACTGGAACCCGAGGGACGAGCGGATCGTGTATCAGGCTCGGGTCCAGGGCAGGTTCCAGATCGTCGCCGTAAACGCGAACGGCACGGAGATGCGTCTGCTCACCGCGGAGGGCCGTAACGAGGATCCGAGTTGGGCGCCGGACGGACGCCACATCGTGTTCGCCTCCGACCGTGCAGGCTATCGCGGACTCTGGGTGCTCGATACGGTGACGGGGAGGGCCCGGAACCTGGTGCGGAAGCACGACGATCGGCTACCGGATTGGTCGGGCCCGTTCGCCGATGATGAATGACGGAGCCGGAGGTGTCGCGGAGCGGGAAAGCCGGCTTGGCAGAGTCGGCCGGAACGTCTAGCTTGGAAACGCGGCGGACGGGATGTGGTTCTCGACCCCAGATTCACCCATCAACCGACGGTGAGGCTTACCGCTGAAGGAGATGAGCATGCGTCAAACGGTCCGCTGGACGGCGTTGGCCGGGGCACTCCTCTTTGGCATCGTGGCGTGCGGATCGAATCCGCCACCAGATGTCGAGCCGGCGACGGATGAAGCTCTGCCGGCCGAGTCTCCGGGTCCCGATCCGGCCGAACTCGCCGAGGCAGCCGCGAGATCGATTTGCGAACAGGCGGCCACGGCGGCTCGGCAGGGCGACTATGAGCGCGCCAGGCGACTGTATGACGAGGCGATCTCGGAGTACGCGGGCACCGATTGCGCGCGCGGCGCAGGCGCTCAGATCGCCCGGATCGACGCGATCGAGACCATCCAGGAGCGCATTCACTTCGCCTTCGACAGAGCGGAGCTGAGCAACGAGGCGGTGGCGGTCCTCGACCGGAAGGTCGACGTGTTGCGGAGTCACCCGAACGTGCAGCTCACGATCGAGGGGAACTGCGACGAGCGAGGGTCCATCGAGTACAACTTTGCGCTGGGCATGCGGCGCGCCATGGCCGCGAAGAACTACCTCGTCGGCCTGGGGATCGCTGAAGATCGCCTGCGGACGGTGAGCTTCGGAAAGGAGCGACCGCTGGATCCGGGTCACAACGAGACGGCATGGGCCCTGAACCGCCGGGACGACTTCATCATCCCGAACCCGAATGCTCTCTGATCGAGCGGCCGGTCGACGGACGAGTGTGGGGCCTCGAGCCGTGAACCGGCGGATGGCCATGCTGCCGCTGGCGCTTCTGTGCGGGGCATGCGCCAGCAAGGGCGATCTGCAGCAGCTCGAGACGAACATGCTGTCGGAGATCCGAGCGCTCCGGGCCAGCCAGGACAGCCTGAACCGCGAGCTAAGGGGCGCGTTCCTGGACAGCCTCGAAACGCAACAGCAGCGACAGGCGCGGGGCACATCGCAGCAGCAGCGACAGCTGGTCGAGGTCCAGCGTTCGCTGGCGCAGATCCTGGATCTCCTCGGGCAGATCCAGCGGGAGATGGAATGGGGCGCCGCCGGTCGAGCGGCCGTCGTACCGCTGCCAGCCGGTCCGGCTCCGGCCGCGGGTGAGGGAGGTGATGGTGGCGAGGGAGCGCCGCTGTACAACTCCGCTCAGAACCAGTTCAACCGGGGCGCGTACGAGACGGCTCGAACGGGCTTCGCGGAGTTCCTCCGGCTCTATCCGGGCGATGAGCTGGCTCCGGACGCGCAGTTTTATCTGGCGCGCACGTACGAGGAAACGGACGACGCGGACGCGGCGCTCGCCGAGTACGCCCGCGTGCTCGAGCTGTACCCGAACTCGCGCCGGGCGCCTTCGGCCCTGTACGCGAGCGGGCGGATCGAGCTGGATCGAGGCAACACGCAGGACGCGGTCGAGTTCTTTTCGCGCGTGGTTCGGGGGTACCCGAACAGCGACGAGGCCATCTTGGCCCAGCAGCGCCTCAGCGACCTCGGGCGCTAGGCCGACTACTCCAGCCCAGAACCCAGCGACTGCGGGGATCCCGTGCGCTGTCCGAGCTGCGACCACCTCGAGGACCGGGTGATCGATTCCCGGCTCGTACGCGGCGGTCGAGCCGTGAGGCGCCGTCGCCAGTGCGCGTCGTGCGCCCGTCGCTACACCACCTACGAATGGCTCGAGGAAGAGCCGCTCACGGTACGAAAGCGCAGCGGCGTCGTGGAAGCGTACGAGCGCTCCAAGCTCAAGCGCAGCATTCAGGTAGCATGCGCCAAGCGACCGGTGGCGGACTCGATCGACGCGCTCGTGGATGAGATCGAGGAGGAGCTCGGGGCGGCCGACGGACGGGAGATTGCTGCCGAGCGGATCGGAGAGCTGGTGATGGAACGCCTGTCCTCCTTGGACCAGGTCGCCTACGTCCGCTTCGCGTCCGTGTACCGAAACTTTCAGGAGATGGTGGAGTTCGAGCAGGAGGTGCGGGAGCTGGAGAGGCGCCGGCAGTACGAGGTGCCGGGCCAGGCCGAGCTCTTCCCCCGCCCGTCGGAACCGGCCCACGGGTCATCCGGTGAGGAGTGATGCGCCGCGACAAAGCGGAGATGCCGTTCCTGGATCACCCCGAAGAGCTGAGGTGGCGCATCATCTGGAGCCTTGTCGCGGTGCTCGTGGCTTCCGTGCTCGGCTTCCTCATTGTGGTCAAGCTCGACGTGATCGGTGTGCTCGAGAGACCCATCCAGGCGCTGCTGCCCGAGCGCCGCCTGGTCTTCACGAGTCCCACGACGCCTTTCTTCGTCAGCCTCAAGCTCGGGATCGCGCTGGGCATCTTGATGGCCCTTCCGGTACTCATCTACGAAGCCTGGGCGTTCCTCTCGCCGGCCCTGCACAAGAAGGAGAAAAAGTATGTGATCCCTGCGGCGCTCGGGGCGATCCTTCTCTTTTCGGCTGGCGTGGGGATGGCCTACTTCCTCGCGCTCCCGGTCGGTCTTCGGTTTCTGCTGAACTTCCAGACCGAGAGTCTCTCGCCGCTCATCACGATCGATGAGTACCTGCGCTTTGCCACGGGCGTCATCCTGGCGTTCGGCATCCTCTTTCAGCTCCCGGTGGTCCTCGTCGTGCTCGGACTTCTCGGCATCGTGACTCCCGAGACGCTCACCAAGTACCGGCGGCACGCGATCGTCATCCTGGCGGTTCTGTCAGCGCTGCTGACGCCCGCCGATCCAGGAACGATGCTCATGCTCCTCATGCCGATGGCCCTGCTGTACGAGCTCTCCATCTGGTTGACTCGACTGGTGCTGCGGTCGAAGAGCTCGGGCGCCGCGGAGCGCTCTTCGCTGCCCGCCGAGTGACTTCCGCTCGCCGCGCTCTCCGGGCTCTCGCGGCGTGGGCGCTGATCGCGGCGATCCACGCCGCGTTGGGAGGGTCGCCCGCTTTCTCACAGGAGGGTGAGGCGGCGCGTGACTCCGTGGCGCAGGACTCGCTGGCGATGCCGGGCGTGGTGGTCGACTCCGCGCGTGTGACGGACGCCGCGGCTCGCCGGCAGGCGCTCAGCGAGGGAGGCTTCCCGACCCGGGATGACGTGTTCGCTGAGCTTGCAAGGCTTCCCGGCTTTCGAGTGCTCGAGTATCGCGGCGTTCGCGTCGAGCTAGATCTGGAGCTCGAGTCCGTTCGGCTGATGGGACAGGCCCAGGCCAACTACACGGAAGCCGTGCTGCGCGCCGACTCGATCACCTACCTGGCGCGGGCGCGGTTCATCTCCGCGCTCGGGGCCATCGCGCTGCTCGGACCGGAACAGGCCGAGGTCGTGAGCGACTCGGGCCCGCTGTACTACGATATCGCGACGCTGAAGGGAACGATCTTCGATGCGGAGACGCAGTTTGCCGAGCGTGGTGCGACCTGGCGTGTGAGGGGGGACGCCATCCCCACGGGTACCGACACGCTGTTCGTGCTCTCTGGAGCCTTCACGTCCTGCGAGCTCGAGCCGCCGCACTACACCTTCAGAGCCGGCCAGATCAAGCTCGTCAGCCAGAACACGATCGTGGCGTGGCCGGTGACCCTCTATGTGGGCAACGTACCGATCGCCTGGCTGCCCTTCTTCGCCCAGGACATCCGGCCCGGCCGCCGAAGCGGCCTCCTTCCGCCCCGCTTCGGGATCAGCGACATCCTGGACAGCGGTGGCATCGGCAGGCAGATCACCGACTTCGGCTACTACTGGGCGATCAGCGATTTCATGGATGCCCAGTTCACGGTCGACTGGTTCA
Source organism: Gemmatimonadota bacterium (assembly GCA_027295155.1). Classification (GTDB taxonomy): domain Bacteria; phylum Gemmatimonadota; class Gemmatimonadetes; order Palauibacterales; family Palauibacteraceae. The sequence continues at coordinate 22,123 of JAPULH010000001.1, read as the reverse complement.
GCGGTCGCTTCACCCGGCTGAACAGCGCCTATCGGTACAAGTTTTTGAAGAAGTTCTTCGAGGGTAATCTGCTAGCGAGCTACAGCTTTGGGGAGACCGGCAAAAACCTGGCGTTCCGCCTCAACCACCGACAGGATCTCACGCCGGAGACACGCCTCAGCTTGAAGCTCCAGTACGTGCACGACACGAAGGTCTTCGAGGACCGGAGCTTCGACCCCCGCGTGCAGACGGCGATCATCGACTCCGATCTGGGTCTCAGCCACCGCTTCGGCTTCGGAAACGTGTCGCTGAGCGCGAGACGGCGGCAGTTCCTGGCGGAGGATGGCCGCGTGGACCTCACGCTTCCGTCGGTCAACCTCAGCTTCTCTCCGGTGACGCTCTTCCGCGCCCCGAGGAGCCGGCAGGGCGCGTTCAGCAACCTGAACTGGAGCGGCAGCCTCAACTTCTCCCGGACCGAGCAGACGCGCGATCTGGGGACAGACACTCGGACGACCACCGCCGGCGCGACGAGCAGCTTTACGCTGAGACAGCTCAACCTGAGCGGGTCGGTGCGGTTCAACGATCTTCTCACGGTGCCCGCCGACTCGCTGGGGAACGACCTGGACGATGAGCTCCGGTCGACCCTGAACTGGAACGTGGGGATGAACTACCGCATCGGCCTGATCGGATCCACGACGCTCCGTCCGCGCATCTCTGTGGATGGGGCGCTCTTCCGCTCGGACGACACCTCGCGGGACTTCATTGCGGTGCCAACCCGCTTCAACATCGGTGTCGTGCTGACCACCGACATCTTCGGCTTCTTTCCAGGCTTCGGCCCGTTCTCCAGCCTCCGCCACAAGATCTCACCCCAGATCTCCTGGACGTTCGCGCCGGCGGTCAGCGTGCCGGACTCGCTCGCCGCGCTCCCCGGCTTTCCCGTGCGGAGCGGGAGCGCCCAGAACCGCCTGACGATCAACTTCAACCAGACCTTCGAGGCGAAGCTGAAGCGGCGGGTGCAGGAGAGGTTCGACGACGAGGAGCGCGAGGAGCAGGGCCTCGAGGAGGAGATCGAAGGAGCAGAGCCGGCCGAGGGGGAGGTCGCCGGAGTCCCGGCCGACACCACGGGGGCGGCAAGCGACACGACCGTGGAGGCGACCCGCCGGCTCCGGTTCGGTGAGGGTGCGGCTGGTCGCCCGGCCGCTACACGCCGCCGGTCGGTGGCCGATCAGAGCATCGTCCTCCTCTCCCTGAACTCCACGCCGCTCGTGTTCGACTTCGAGCGCAAGGACCAGCCGAAGCTGGTGACGGAACGATGGCGAACGAACATCACCTCCGATCTCCTGCGGGGCGTCGCCACGAACATCGAGTTCGATCTCTTCCGCGGGAGCGGCGAAGATCGGGACTTCAGCCCGTTCCTGTCGGCTGTGGGGGCCAGCTTCGGGTTCGGCTCCTCCCGGGGGCCGGGAGCGATCTTCGGCGTGGGTCGTAGTGGACGCGACCAGCCGCTGGCGCTGGGAAGCTCGACCCAACGGCTGGACTCTCGGAACCGGTTACAGTCCTTCGAGGCGGACGACCGGTTCGACGGCGGTCGCTCCGGGCCGTGGAACGTACAGATCGGCTATTCTCTCCTGCGGGCCCGCCCGGAGGAGGGCGGAGAGGAAAGCCAATCCCTCAGCGGGTCTCTGTCGCTCCAGCCCACGCCCAGGTGGCGGATGCGCTGGACGACCCAGTACAATCTCACGCAGGGTCGATTCGGCGGCCAGATCGTTACTCTCGAACGCGACCTTCACCGCTGGCAGGCATCCTTCGGGTTCAGCAAGGCACCGAACGGTCACTTCATCTTCAACTTCTCCGTCAGCCTCAAGGATTCCCCCCAGCTGGGGTTCGGCTCGGACGGCCAGGGCTTCCTCTGATGAGAGGAGTGGCTTAGCAGGCCAGCAGGATCGCGGCGCTCGGTCTTTGACAATGCAGACGCAGGCTTTCTACATTTGGCCGCCGTCCACGTCGCCGCTGTCCACGTGGCCGCCGTCCACCGTTTCCCCTATGGAACAGAGGATGTTGGAAGCTGCTCCCCCGGCTCTCCAGGCAGTCAAAGAACCGGTTCTCGCGCGCCTCGCCGAGGTGGAAGCCGCGATCGGCCGGATGGTCCCAGCGGGGTACGAGGCGACGGACGCCGTTAGCGAGTACATCCTGTCGCTGCAGGGAAAGCTCTTCCGGCCGACGCTGCTCTTGCTGTCCAACGGTGTGGGCGACGATCCTTCGCCCGAGGCCATCCAGCTCGCTGCGGTCGTCGAGCTCATCCACGTCGCCACGCTGGTGCATGACGACGCGGTCGATCACTCCGCTCGTCGGCGCGGACTACCGACCGTGAATGCCCGCTTCAGCCATCAAGTCTCGATTATCATGGGTGACTACCTGTACTCGCGGGCCGTGATGGAGGTGGCGAAGATCGGTAATGTGAGCGCCATCCACCTTCTTGCGCACGCCGCTAACCGAATGACGGTAGGCGAGATGCGACAGTTGATGTCACATGACACTTTACTATTTTCGGAAGAGGATTACTACCTTCTGTGCCAGTGCAAGACAGCCGCGCTCATGGCGGCGGCCTGCGAGTTGGGAGGTATGTTCGGCGCCGGGTTCACGCGCGAGCCGTTGCGCAACTTCGGGTTCCATCTGGGGATGGCTTTTCAGATCACCGACGACCTCCTCGATTACACCGTGCCGGCTGACGTGACAGGAAAACCCAGTGGGCAGGACTTGCGCGAGCACAAGGTCACGCTTCCACTCATTGCGGCGCTGCAGGAGATGGATGCGGCGGATCGGACCGTGGTGCGGCAGGTGTTTGTCGATCCCGAGCCCGCAGAGGATGCGGTCCGGGACGTGATGATCGCCGTGGATCAGAACGGCGGGCTGGAGTACGCGCGCTCCATGGCGCAGGAATTTGGCGACCGAGCGCGAGCGAACCTGGAGGAGCTTCCGGCGGACAGCTGCAGGGAGGCGCTGGACGCCGCCGTGGACTTCGTTACGCAAAGGCAGAGCTGAGCGATGGAATACAGAAGGCGAAGGGCCACGGCACGCCGCGTCGTGCTGATCGTCGCTGGCGGGTTGCTGCTTGGTGGGCTCGTCACGGAGCTGCTTATCCTCACCCTGCCTCAGAGTGCCGCCCGGCAGTTCTTCATCATGACCGTATCGGCCAGCCTCGGTCCGCTCTCTATTGACCTGCACGTTCTTGCCCTGACGCTCGGGCCCCTCATCCTGCGTTTGAACATTCTTAGCGTGATAGGGATATTACTGATAGCGTGGTTCGCTAGGTCGCTTCTGTAACGAAGCGAAGCTTCTCTCGATGGAGTGGCATCATGTTCGGTGGACTCGGGATGTGGGAACTCCTCCTCATCTTCTTCATAATCCTGCTCTTCTTCGGTGCCAAGCGCCTCCCGGACATCGGCAGCTCGCTCGGCAAGGGCATCCGCGAGTTCAAAGATTCCGTGCAAGAGGTCGAGGGCGGAGCCGGCCGCGAGATCTCGAGCGGCGAGGGGAACGACACGGAGGGTGAGCCCAAGAGCTGAGAAGCTCGTCCGGCTGGAGGGCAGGCTGCTGGCAGCCTGCCCTGGATGTACCGACCTGTTAGGATGTACCGAACGGCGTGTTGTTCTGTGTGACGAGACGATCCCGAAGATCACGCACGTTCGCTCGGTCGCGCACTCCCTGAAGCCATTGGTTCAGCTGTTGCTGCTGTAGCCGCAGCGTGAGTTGGGCACGGATTCCTACCTTCGCGGCCTCGAACGCCTCCAGCGACGGCTCCGAGCGCTCCAGAACTTCCAGCAGGACGATCGTTTCTCCTGCGTCCGCTGGGTCGCCCACATGGCCCATCGGAAGGCCGAACGCTATTCCAACGGCTTCCGTGTCCCGCCCCAGCCCCGGCACGAAATCGAGGCGCGTGAACGGTTGGGAAGTCCGCTCCGGCCAGCCGGTTCGCTCCCCGATCTCGGAGAGGGTCGCGTCCTCGTTCGCGGCGAGCGCCTCGGCGGCCAGCTCTCTCACGGCTTCCTGCCGTTTCTGCTGAAAGAGAAGCTGCCGGATGCTCGGCTCTACCTCCAGGAGATCGAACGTTCCGGCCGGCCGGACCTCGGTCAGCTCGAGCATATGGTAGCCGCTCGCGTTCTCGAAGAACTGGCTTAAGTCTCCGATCAGCGTGGTGGGGTCGAACGCCCAATCGATCCCGACACCGAGCGCCCCGGCGCCGGGAACGAAGTTCGCGGCCTCCGTCAGCGTGACGGCCACGCGCATCTGGATACCGAGCGAATCCGCCGCGGCCGCGAGGCCGTCATCGAGGGCGATGCCCTCGAGGCCGTCGAGCCTGTCGAACAGCTCGTCTTCGGTCTCATCGGAGAGCCTCACCGGGAGCAGGATGTGGGAGGCGGTGACCGTGTCGCCGTCGCGCGAATCGACCCTCAGAAGGTGGACGCCCCGTGGCGAGAGGATCGGGTCCGATACCTCGCCCACGGGCAGCGTGAAGGCCTCGACGCCCACCGGCCCCGCCAGATCTCCTCGCGCGAACCTCCCCAGGCTGCCGCCACCTGGGGCCGTGGCGGCATCGGCGGACTCGCTCCGGGCCAGCTCCTCGAACTCGGCCTCTCCGCTGACGATCAGCTGGCGGAGCGAGTCGGCTCGGGCGGCGGTTGCCGCGGTGTCGGCCGCCGACGGAAAGGCCGAGAGGCTCACGATGTTCACGATCGCGGTGGCCGGCCTCTCGAACTCGTCCCGATGCTCCCGGTAGTAAGCTTCCACTTCGCCGCTCGTGATCTCGACGTCCGATTCGCTAACCTCCTGGGAAGGGTCGATCGTCAGGAACCGGACCCGAGCGGTTTGCTGTCGGTCACGGTACGCGCGCCACACATCATCGTCGCTCACATAGACGGATGCCTGGATTCGCTCGGCCAGCTTCTGTCGAGGGAGCGCGTTTCGGTAATACGACTCGATCTGGAGCAGCAGCACTCCGTCCACGACCGGGTTGGCGAAGAACTGCCGGTACTTCTCGTAGTCGAACCGACCGTCGGTCTGGAAGGCCGGGTGGTTGAGGAGGTCGGGCGGCGGGCTCGTACGGAAGGCCTCCTGAACCTCGGCGTCGCTGATCTCGATCGAGAGGCGGCGGAGCTCCTGCTCGAGAACCACCTGTGAGATCAACGTCTCCCACGCGACCTCACGGATCTGACGAACTTCCTCGTCGGTGAGCGGCCGATCGACCTGACTTCGCGCCAGGTCCAGGCGACCCTGCAGGAGCTGGCTCCACCCGACGAGCCGGATCTCCTGTCGGTTGACCGTGAGAACCACCGGGTTTGGCCCTGTCGCCGCTGACGACTGGCGGCTCTGCACCCAGTCGAGCACCAACCACCCGACGAAGGCGATCACGAGCGTGAGCATGACCCACTTCGCGCTGTTGCGCATCGCCCCCATCACCATTCTGGTCCGTCCCCCTCCGACAGAAAAAGCGAAGCGGCCCCTGGAGGCCGCGGATCTCCCTTCAGAAAACCGGCTGCCGAACGCCCGGAAAAGCTAGCGTCAACCCGTAGGCTCGGCAACCGAAAACGCCCGTCTTTCGTTGACTTTCTTGAATCCGGTCGGGTAACTTGAATCCGGTCCGCAACGCCCGGGTAGCAGCGGGTGAGTTCCCTGGCAGGTCGCTGAAGAACCCGTCCCCTCGAACCGGGTCCATGCACTCCGATCGTATCGCCGGCAGCGAGATTCGACGCTTCGAAGAGCAGTATGCGGAGGCCCCCGAGAGCTTCGTGTTCGCCCGTCTTGCCGACGCTCACCGCAAGGCCGGCAACTCCGCGCGAGCTTTGGAGATCCTCGAGCACGGGCTGGAGCGCCACCCGGCCTATCTGAGCGCGCATATCGTGTATGCGCGATGTCTCATGGACCTCGGCCGTGCGGGGGAGGCCGCCGCGGCATGGACCCGTGTCCTCGACCTCGATCAGCACAACCTGGTGGCTCTCCGTGAGCTCGCCGAGCTGGCGCTCGAGGCGAACCAGCGGGAGGACGCGCTCCGGTGGTCGGAGCGGCTCCTCCAGATCGACCCGCTCAGCGAAGACGCCGAGAGGCTGGCGGCTGCCGCGGCGAACGCCGGGTCGCGGACGTCGGGCACCCCCTCGGTGGGGGGCTCTTCCCAAGAGTCGGCCGAGGCAAGCCTGCCTCACGACCTGTGTTTGATCACCGAGACGATGGCCGCGCTCTACCTGAAGCAGGGCCTGTACGAGGAGGCGGCGGAGATCTACTGGGAGCTGGTGAAGCGGCGTCCGGCGGATCCCGCTCTCCGCAAGCGGCTTGCGGAGGCCCGGGCGCTTGCGAGCGGCGAGGACACGAACCCCGCCGTGCTGCCTCTCGAGGCACCCGGACCCGAGCCCATGGCGACACCCGAGCCCGAAGCTTCGGCCGAGGCCACGACGGCTGGCCCGGGGATTCGCTCTTACCTGCAGGCTCTCGTGCGCGGAACGGCGCCGGTCGTGGGGCCGCTCCCCGACGACGGAGATGAGGCCGACCGTTCACCGGGGTCGGGGTTTGGGGAGTGGCTCAGGCGCCGCGGCCGGTAACTCTCCCATGAGTCGAAGGCTGCGAATAGGCGTCCTCCACGGACCGAACCTCAACCTGCTGGGCCGCCGTGATCCCGCTCATTACGGTCAGCTGACGCTGGAGGCGCTCGATCGGCTGCTCGAGGAGCGAGCCGAGTCGCACGGGGCCGAGCTCGTGCTCGTTCAGTCCAATCACGAGGGCGAGCTGATCGACTGGCTGCACGAGCACATGGCTGACGTCCGGGGCTGGATCGTGAATCCTGGAGCTCTGGGGCACACCAGCTACGCCTTGCGCGACGCGCTCGCGGCGACAGGCAGACCGTTCGTCGAAGTCCACCTGTCGAACGTCTACGCCCGGGAACCGTTCCGCGGACGGTCGGTCCTGGCCGAGATCGCGCTCGGGCTGGTCGCGGGGTTTCGAGCCCAGGGCTACCTGATCGCCCTCGATGCCATGGTGGCCCATCTCACGTCCCCGGTCGAACGCGCTTCCGGGTGATCGCTTCGAGCAAGGATGCGCGAAGGGAGCGGCTCGCGAGGCTCCGAGCCGACCTCCCGGCGCACGGCCTGGACGGCGCAGTCATCTGCCACGGCCCTAACGTGCGCTACCTCTCGGGGTTCAGCGGTTCGAACGGCCTCCTGCTGGTGCTCTCCGAAGAAGCTTGCCTGATCACGGATTTCCGCTACGAGGATCAGGCGGAGGAGGAGGTGAACGCCACCGTGGAGGTCTTGCTGGCGACGGACGGAGTGATCGCCGCGCTGGCGGATCGGCTGGCGGATCGAACTCACGTGCGCAGCCTGGCCTTCGAGGCCGAGCACGTGACCGTGCGCGACAGGAGGGAGCTGGGCGAGCGATGCGCGAGCGTCCTGTGGGAGGACATGTCGCCGGCTGTAGAGGGGATGCGCGCGATCAAGGCTCCGGAGGAGGTGGACCGCCTCGCAGCGGCGGTCGACGTGGCAGAGCGGGCTCTGGACGAGGCGCTCTCGACGGTGCGGGAGGGTATGGCCGAGCGGGAGCTCGCGGCCGAGCTCGAGTACCGACTCGCGAAGCATGGATCCGAAGGGCCGGCGTTCGACACGATCGTCGCGAGCGGGGAGAGAACCGCGCTTCCTCACGCCTCGCCCTCGGCGCGTCGGCTTGCCGAGGGGGATCTGCTGCTGCTTGATTTCGGAGCCACGGTCGATGGGTATCGCTCAGATATCACCCGGACGGTCGTGTTGGGCGCGGCGAGGCCATGGCAGCGCGAGATCCACGAGCACGTTCTGGAGGCTCAGGCCGCGGCGCTCGAGGCGCTGGTGCCCGGATGTCCGGCTCGCGAGGTGGATCGAGCCGCCCGTGATCTGCTGGAGGCCGTCGGGCTCGGGGAGCGCTTCGGCCATTCCATCGGTCACGGCATCGGGCTCGAGGTGCACGAGGGGCCGAGACTGTACCGTGAATCGAAGGACGTGATCCAGGTCGGAAATGTGGTGACGGTGGAACCGGGAGTGTATCTTTCGGGCCAGGGCGGGGTCCGGGTGGAAGAGGATGTGGAGGTGGTCGACGGCGGATATCGTGTCCTCACCTCTTCGTCGAGAGCGCTGCGGGAGCTCTGATAGGGCGAGGGACCGGCGTTGGGCGGTCTGCCATGAGGCCGCGGATCGATGACGAGTTGCCAGAATGGCCGACACATCGGATTTTCGAAACGGGATGGTGATCGAGCTGGACGGGACGCTGTTCTCGATCATCTATTTCCAGCACGTGAAACCCGGGAAGGGCGGCGCCTTCGTGCGCACCAAGCTCAAGGGCGTGATGACCGGTGGGGTGCTCGAAAAGACCTTTCGGGCAGGCGAAAAGGTCAGCGAGGTGCGCCTCCTTCGCCGGCCGATGCAGTACTCCTACACGGACGGACAGCTCTACTACTTCATGGAGATGGAGACGTATGAGATGTTCCCGCTCTCGGAGGACGCGATCGGAGAGGACCAGCTCCAGTACCTTCAGGAGAACATGATCTGCGAGGGTCTCACCCGGGAAGGTCAGGTGCTCTCCGTCGAGCTGCCCCAGTTCGTCGAGCTCGAGATCGTGGATACCGACCCGGGCGTGAAGGGTGACACGGCACAGGGAGGCACCAAGCCGGCGCGGCTGAGCACCGGCGCGACGGTGCAGGTCCCCCTGTTCATCGAGCAGGGCGACACCGTTCGCGTGGACAGGACCGTCGACAAGTACCTGGAACGCGTCTCCTGATGTTCGATCTCGACTGGATTCGGCGCCTCATCGAGATGCTCGACGAGTCGGACGTCGACACCCTGGAGCTCTCGCGCCTCGGTACCCGGATCGTCCTGTCGAAATCGCCTCCCGTGACCGCGCGGCTGGCTATAGCCGATCCCCCTTCCTTGGACGTGGGGTCGCCGGCCCTGGTCGCGCGGACGGAACCGGAGGAGGATCTGGTCGAGATCCACTCGCCCATGGTCGGCACGTTTTACCGGGCTCCCGCTCCTGACGCTCCTCCGTATGTGGAGGTCGGTGATCGCGTGAACGAGGGCCAGACACTCTGCATTCTCGAGGCGATGAAGCTTATGAACGAGCTCGAGTCCGAGGTCGCGGGCGTGATCCGACAGATCCCCGCGCAGGATGCCGAGCCCGTCGAGTATGGGCAGGTCCTCTTCCGAGTCGCGCTGGACGGCACCGGCTAGCAGGTCGCTGATCCCGAGCGGGGCGCTGAAGAACCTTGGTGGGTCGCGCGCGACAGTCGCTGTCGCGCCTGTTACCGTCTTGTGAGTCGAAGACAAGGAACGAGAAGGAGTCGATGCCCTGTGCGACCACGCTCCGCGCGGTGCCCTCGACGACGAGTGACGCCGTATTCGGCCACAACCGGAGCGAGCGAAGCGAGTGGAGGTCGGCGCCAGCCAACCCCCATGCGCCCCGACAAGCGCTTACGCGCTTGTTACCGTTACGGCGGCGTGGGGCCATCTCCGGCGTTGCCGCTCCTCCCCGATACGCACGGTATCGCGTCGTCGCGCCGCCTTGGATCTGTGAGGGCACCCGCCGCAGGCGGGTCCGGCGCTCGTAACGCGACCCGCCAGGGTTCTTCAGCGACCTGCTAGTGTTCCAAAAGATCCTGATAGCGAACCGGGGCGAGATCGCGCTCCGCGTCATTCGGGCTTGCCGTGAGCTCGGCGTACGGACCGTCGCCGTCTATTCCGAGGCGGACCGGGACTCTCTGCACGTGCGGTTCTCCGATGAGGACATCTGCATCGGTCCGCCTGCCGCCAGGGACAGCTACCTCAACATCCCTCGGATTGTCGCGGCGGCCGAGATCACGGGTGCTGACGCGATCCATCCCGGCTATGGCTTCCTCGCGGAAAACGCGGAGTTCGCTGAGATCTGCGAGCGGAGCGGCCTTGCCTTCATCGGCCCGACGGCCGCTCAGATCCGGAGGATGGGGGACAAGGCGGAAGCCCGGGTGACGATGGTCGACGCCGGCGTTCGGGTCGTGCCCGGCTCCGATGGACCGGTGGACGATGAAGAGGAGGCCGTGGAGGCGGCTCGACGCATCGGCTTTCCAGTCATGATCAAGGCCGCGGCCGGCGGCGGCGGAAAGGGCATGCGTGTCGGCGAGGAGGAAGAGGCTTTCCGCCGCGCCTTCGTCATGGCGCGCAACGAGGCGAAGGCCGCATTCGACAACCCGACCGTCTACCTGGAGAAGTACATCACGCGGTCGCGTCACGTGGAGATCCAGGTGCTGGGGGACCAGAGCGGCCACGTCGTCCACCTCGGAGAGCGCGATTGCTCCGTCCAGCGGCGCCATCAGAAGCTGATCGAGGAGAGCCCGAGCCCGGCGCTGGACAGCGACTTGAGGAAGAGGATGGGAGAGGCGGCCGTGCGCGCGGCATCGGCGATCGGCTACCGGAACGCCGGCACGGTGGAGTTCCTGCTCGACGAGGACGGGAGCTTCTATTTTATGGAGATGAACACCCGGATCCAGGTCGAGCACCCGGTAACCGAAGCGGTGACGGCGATCGATCTCGTGAAGGAGCAGATCCGGATCGCGGCGGGCGAGCCGCTCTCCTTCCAGGAGCCACCCTCGCTGCGGGGTCATGCCATCGAGTGCCGGATCAACGCGGAAGATCCCGCGAACGACTTCCGCCCCTCGCCGGGGACGATTACCGCGTTCCACGCTCCGGGCGGGCCGGGGGTGCGCATCGACACCGCTGTCTACGCGGGCTATCAGGTCCCCCCCTACTACGACTCGCTCATCGCGAAGCTGATCGTGCGCGCGAACGACAGGGAGGAGGCGTTGAGCCGCGCATACCACGCCTTGGACGAGTTCATCGTGGAGGGCGTCCACACGACGATCCCCTTCCTGCGAGAGGTGCTGGCTCACCCCGATTTCGTGGCCGGCCGGGTCGACACACAGTTCATCGAACGCGTGTTTCGGCCATGAAGGTGGACGTCTTCGCTGTGCCTGGAGAGCTGGACGACGCGGATCTCTCGGGAGCGAAGGTCGTGGTCGTCGATGTGATCCGGGCCACGACAACCGTGCTGACCGCGCTCGAGGCCGGAGCCCAGCGGGTGCTGGCCGCAGCCTCGATCGAGGAGGCGGTGCGCCTGGCCGGCTCGACCGGGCAGAGCGGCGTGCTGCTGTGCGGCGAACGTCGCGGGCGGAGGATCGACGGCTTCGATCTGGGCAACTCGCCTGGCGAGTTCCGGCCGGAGGCGGTGGAGGGGAAAACGCTCGTGTGCACCACGACGAACGGTACGCAAGCCCTCCGCCGGTGCCGCTCCGCGGGCGAGGTGTCCCTCGGTTGCTTCCGGAATCGCCGCGCCCTGGCCGACCGTCTCGTGGCGTCCATCGGCGAAGAGGGGGGGCGGAACGCGGCGCCCGGAGTGGCGATCGCCTGTGCGGGAAGGGAGGGTCGCCTCGGACTGGAGGATCTCCTCTGCGCTGGTCTGATCGTCAAGGCCCTCGAGGAGAGCGTCCCGGGCGTCCAGCCGTCGGACGGAGCCCGGACGGCGCTGGCCCTCGCGGCGGCGATCGGAGCGCCCACACCGGACTTTCTCGCGACGACGGCGGCCGGGGTCGCCCTGGTCCGGATCGGGCTCGAACAGGACCTGGCTTTCTGCGCGGAGGTGGATGTGAGCCCGTGCGTCCCGGTGCTCTGGGACGGCGGGTTCGTGCTTGCCGAGCAGATCGAGGGCGACTGATGGTCAGGCCGAAGCGACCGGCCCACTCGGAGGCGCTCGGTGTGACGCTCCTCGCGCTCGGAGCGCTTCTCCTCCTCGCCGTCGGGCTCCCTCGGATTGCAGCCGACGGCAGAAACCTGATCGGACCGGCGGGGGTCCTGCTCGATGGATGGCTCGTCGCCGCTGTCGGCGGCTTCGGCTTCCTGGTCGCGGTGCCGGCGCTCGTTTGGGGCCTTTATTCGTTCGGTCTCATGAGCCGGTCGGTCGCGATTCGGGCCTCGATCTTCGGGATCACGCTGATGGTCTTCGTGCCCACTCTGGGCTGGCTGCTGAGCTCAGGTGCCGGCGGGTGGATCGGGAGGACCGCCGGCCACCTGCTCGTCTCGGGCTTCGGCACGCTCGGCGCCTTCCTCATCGTCGCTGCGGTCTTGCTGGCCGTTACGGTCCTGGCTCTCGAGCTCTCTGTGGCGCGAGCCGCTGGTCGGCTGGCAACGCTGACGTGGAGGGGGATTCGCCGCTCGGGCGTCTGGGTGTGGGGCGGCCTGTGCTGGGTCGCGCGGCGCTTGGCCGGCGCGGCGACCCGGCAGCGTTCCTCGCCGGCTGAGCCGGAGTCGCCGTGGGAGTCGACCGCCGACGAGGAGTGGACCGAAGAAGATGGGGGCGCGGCGGACGTGGAGGAGCGTCCGGACCTCACCCGGACGGCGGATGCGGCTCCCGGTTCGGTGCTCTCGGATGGAGCCGACCTCTCCCAGACCGACCTGCCTCCGATCGACCTTCTCACGGAGCCCACGCAGCGGAGTGAGGGGTTGCATCGCCACGAGCTGAAGGCGCTCGGTGCGGTACTGGTGGACAAGCTTCGGACGTTCCGGGTCGAGGGGAGGATCTCCGGGTGGACGACCGGGCCTGTGGTGACGCAGTTCGAGGTGGTCCCGGCGGAGGGGGTGAAGGTCGGCCAGATCTCCGCGTTGGCCGACGACCTGGCGCTCGCGCTCAAAGCGCCCTCGATCAGGATTGTGGCGCCGATTCCGGGGAAGGGCGCGGTGGGCGTGGAGGTGCCGAACCCCGAGCCGGAGATCGTGTGGCTGCGGGAGGTGCTCGAGTCTCCCGCGTACCGCCGCGCCGGCCAGGCGCTTCCGATTGTGCTCGGCAAGGATCTAGCCGGCCGGCCCTATGTGACGGACCTGGACCGGATGCCCCACCTGCTGATCGCGGGCGCCACCGGGTCGGGCAAGTCGATCTGTATCAACAGCATCATCACCAGTCTGGTTTACCGGTTCACGCCACGGGAGCTCCGCCTGCTGATGGTGGATCCGAAGATGGTGGAGCTCAGCGTCTACAACGACCTTCCGCACCTCCGCCACCCGGTCGTCACGGACAACAGCGAGGCGGCCTCGATCCTCAAGTGGGCGGTCTACGAGATGGGCCGGCGCTACGCGCTGCTGTCCGCCAACGCTTGCCGCAACCTCGCGGAGTTCAACCGGCGCGTGGCCTTGGGGCTCGAGGTCCTGCCGGCGGAGGGCTCCGTCATGCCGTACGAGGACGGCGAACTACCCTACATCGTGCTGCTGATAGACGAGCTGGCCGATCTCATCATGACCGTGCAGGCGGAGGTCGAGGCGCCGTTGGCCATGCTGGCTCAGAAGGCGCGTGCCGTGGGACTTCACCTGGTCATCTCGACGCAGCGACCGTCGGTGAACGTGATCACAGGCCTCATCAAGGCGAACTTCCCCAGCCGGATCGCGTTTCGCGTCGCCTCGAAGACCGACAGCCGGACGATCCTCGACCAGAACGGCGCCGAGAGCCTTCTCGGGAACGGAGACATGCTCTTCCTTCCCCCGGGCGAGGCGGACCCGATCCGGATCCAGGGCGCCTTCATGTCCAGCGCTGACACCGAGAGGTTGGTCGAGTGGTACCGGATGCAGGCGGAGGTGGCGCGCCAAGAGGCTGGAGCTTCCGAAGCCGATATTCTGCAGGTGGTGCGCGACATGGAGCAGGAGGAATCACGAGGCGACGTCGGGGACGTGCTCGAGGATCGGGACGATCTCTTCCAGCAAGCCGCCGAGATCGTGATCACGAACAGCTCCGGCTCGACCAGCCTGCTCCAACGGCGACTGAAGATCGGTTATGGGCGGGCCGCTCGGATCGTGGACCAGCTTCATCACGCCGGGATTCTGGGTCCCCCGGACGGCTCCCGGCCGCGCGAGGTGCTCTCGGGGCTGGATGAGCTCGCCGCGATCCTCGAGAGCTCGAGACGTACCGGGTCCTGAGGAGTGCTCCCGGTCGGCCCCGTCCGCGCCGGAACGGGCCCGCACGGCACGTGTAATCAGAACCGCAAGGCTGGCGGCGTGTCACGAACACGAGGCATCGACTTGATCTTTCCTTCGAGGTTGTGCGGGCTCCTGATGGCCGGGTTTGGCCTTCTGACGGCCCCGGTGGCGGCGGTGGGGGTTCTGATGGTCCCGACCGCGGCTCGCGCGGCGCTCCAGAGCACCCCGAAGGAACCTGACGCTCGGGAGCTTCTGGCCCGGGCGGAGCGGGTGTACGGCAAGTTGCACACCCTCCGTGCACGCTTCACGCAGACGGTCGAGGTCCCGCTGCTCGAGCGCTCGAGAACGGGCTCCGGGGTCTGGTACCAGAAGGGCCGAGGCCGCTTCAAGATGGAGTTCGCCGATCCGGCCGGAGATCTGATCGTCGCGGACGGTACGTATCTGTGGCTCTATTACCCGACGACGCACCCGGGTCAGGCGATTCGTTCCACGATTGAGGCGAGCCCGATGGGCGCCCAGATGGTCGATCTTCAGGGCAGGATCTTCAAAGACGCGCGCACCTCGTACGACGCCGAGTACGTTGGTGAGGAGATGGTGACGGGACGGCCGGCCCATCAGATTGTGCTCCACCCGAGAGCCGAGTCGCCGTATCGTCTCGTTCGCGTGTGGGTGGACACGGAGAACTACCTCGTCCGGAAGTTCGAGATTACCGAGGAGAACCAGACGGTCCGGACCGTGGTGCTGGGTGATCTCGAACCAAACGTCCCGATCGACGACGGGACGTTCCACTTCGAGCTTCCCCCGCGAGTCGACGTCTTTCAAGGATGAAGCTCGGCCTGGTCAGTCTGGGCTGCGACAAGAACACCGTCGATTCCGAGCGAATCCTCGCGGCCCTCAGCGCGTATGGCGCCGAGCGTGCGTCGACGCTCCAGGAAGCCGACGTCGTGGTCGTGAACACCTGCGGTTTCATCGACGCCGCGAAGCGGGAGTCGATCGAGACCATTCTGGAGGCCGCCCGGCTGAAGGGGGAGGGGAACTGCCGGGCCGTCGTGGCGGTGGGCTGTCTCGTGGAACGTCACCGGGAGGAGCTCGCCGCCTCCCTGCCCGAAGTGGATCTCTTCCTCGGTTTGAGAGACCTGGACCGGCTGGTTCCGGAGCTCCAGCAGCGCGGCCTTCTCGGGCAGCGTCGCCGACACCCGGGTGATCGCCTGCCTCTCGGCTCGGACCGGCACGTGCGCTACCTGAAGGTGAGCGAAGGATGCGACCACGGGTGCGCGTTCTGCGCGATTCCGCTGTGGCGGGGACGGCATCGGTCGTTCGATCCCGACCGCCTCGTAGCGGAGGCCCGACGCCTGGAGGCGCAGGGCGTCGTGGAGCTCAACCTCGTCGCCCAGGATTTGGCCCACTACGGCCGCGAGTTCCGGGATGGCACCGACATCGCGGCGCTTCTCTCGCGGTTGCTGGAGGAGACCGATATCCCCTGGTTCCGCCTGCTGTACGTGTATTCGGCCGGCCTCAGAGAGCCCCTCGTCGAGCTGATGGCGTCGGAGGAGCGCGTCCTGTCGTACATCGACATGCCGATCCAGCACGCCAGCGACAGCGTGCTGAAGCGGATGCGCCGCCCCGAGCGGCAGGAGACGCTGCGGCGCAAGCTCACCTGGCTTCGCGACGCGATCCCGGACCTCACCCTCAGGACCACCGTCCTGGTGGGGTTCCCCGGCGAGACGGACGAGGACTTCCGGAAGCTGCTGGATTTTCTCGAGGACGCCCGCTTCGACAGGCTCGGGGCGTTCGCCTTCTCTCCGCAGGAGGGAACGCGAGCGATGGACCTGCAGGATCTCTTCGTTTCCGAGAGCGTGGCCCGCGCCCGCCTGGAAGAGCTCCTCGAGGTGCAGCGGGCGATCTCCGCCGAGCGGCTGGCGTGTGAGGTGGGCCGGCGTCGGCGCGCGATCGTCGGGAGCCTCTCGGAGAACGGCGCCGGCCCGACCGGGCGCCTCGAGAGTCAGGCGGACGACGTGGATGGGATCACCGTGCTCCAGGCCGATGCTCCGCTCCGGGACGGCCAGATCGTGGAGGTGGAGGTCACTCACGCGGACGATTTCGACCTGACGGCGCGTGTGCTCCGGGTGCTGCGCGAGCCGGCGGTGACGCGTCGCAAGCTCCCCATTGCGGCGTTCGGCCTTGAGACGGCGTGGGGAAGATAGACAACGCCCACCTCTGGGATCGTGCCCGGAGGGTGCTGCCCGGCGGGGTGAGCTCTCCGGTGCGCTCCTTCCGGTCGGTCGGGGGCGAGCCCTTCTTCTCGGAGCGTGGAGAAGGTCCCTACCTGTACGACGTCGATGGGAAGCGCTACGTAGATTACGTGCTCTCGTGGGGACCTCTCATCCTCGGGCACGCGCACCCGGCGGTTGCTGAGGCGGTGGAACGTGCCACTCGAAAGGGGCTCACGTTCGGCACCCCCGTGAGGGCGGAGGTGGAGCTGGCCGAGCTGATCGTGGATCTCGTGCCCGGGATCGAGGTCGTGCGCTTCGTCAGCAGCGGCACTGAAGCCACCATGTCGGCCATCCGCTTGGCCCGCGGCGTGACCGGCCGCGAGCGCATCCTCAAGTTCGACGGCTGCTACCACGGCCACTCGGACTCTTTTCTCGTGCGTGCGGGCTCCGGCGTAGCCACGCTCGGGCTGCCCGACTCCCCCGGCGTGCCGCTGTCACTCTCCGAGCTTACCATCTCGGCGCCGTTCAACGACCTCGACGCCGTGCGCTCCTCGCTGGACCGTCATCCGGACGAGATCGCTGCCGTCATCGTGGAACCGGTGATGGGCAACTTTGGCCTGATCGAGCCGATGGACGGCTTCCTGGAAGGGCTCCGGGAGGTGACCCGGGCCAGCGGGGCCCTCCTCGTGTTCGACGAGGTGATGACTGGTTTCCGCGTTGCGCTGGGGGGCGCCCAGGATCTCTACGGGGTGGTCCCGGATCTCACCACCCTGGGCAAGGTGATCGGTGGAGGTCTTCCGGTTGCCGCGTTCGGTGGCCGCCGAGAGCTGATGGAGCAGGTGGCTCCGATTGGACCGGTGTACCAGGCCGGTACGCTGAGCGGCAATCCGCTCGGCATGGCCGCCGGCCTCGCCCAGCTCCGGGTGCTGGTGCGGGAGAGACCGTACGATCACCTGGCGCGGCTGACCGGACGGCTGGTCTCCGGCATCCTGGCCGCGGCCGCGGAGCGGGGTATTCCCGCCTCGGGAGCGCACGTCGGCTCGATGTGGGGAGTGTTCTTTGCCGAAGACCCGGTTCACGACTACGACGGGGCCAAGCGGAAGGACACGGAGTTCTTTGCCTCTTACTTCAGGGAGTGCCTGGAGCGCGGCGTGTTCTTCGCCCCCTCGCCCTTTGAGGCCGGATTCACGTCGACAGCGCACGGTACTGAGCAGCTGGAATTCACTCTGACGGCCGTCGGAGAGGCGATGGACGCGGCGCGGGTCGGCTGATTCCAGGAGGCGCGCGTTGACGGGCCCCGGCGGGAGCCGAGGCGTGCTCTTGGCCTCGGCCCTTCTCTGCTGGGCGTGCGCGGGGACGCCGCCACCGGAGCGCACGCCGCCTCCGGAGCGGACCGCGCCCGAGGCGGCCGCGCCAGACGGGACCGCGCCAGAGGCCGGCGCCGAGCGCCCGATCACCGAGACGATCACCTCGGAGCCGACGGTTCGTGTGGGCATCGAGATCGGCGTCTCATCGGCGGTCATCATGTCGACGGCCGGCCTGCGCGTGCTCGACGGCGAGAGCGGAGAGGTTCTCGAGGCCAGCGGGAAGGAGATCCTCCGCTTCGAGGCCTCCGAAGGTGCCTTCCTGGTCGAGTCCGGCGGCCTCATCGGAGACGGCCGGCCACGGCTGCTCATCGAGCCGCTCGATCCGGCGATCCCCATCGTTCTCGCGGGCAAGCCGTACCACGGCGCGGCCGAGCTCCTCGTCGATCCGGTCAGAGGGCTCGTGGTCATCAATCGGATCGGTCTGGAGGAGTACCTCCTCGGTGTCGTGCCGGCCGAGATCGGCCGTCGCCGGCCCGAGGAGTTCGATGCCGTGAAGGCGCAGGCGGTGGCCGCCCGCACGTACGCGATCTCCAGCCTCGGGAGTCGAGACTCGCTGGGCTTCGATGTCTTCGCCACCGTCGAGGATCAGGCATACGGAGGCGTTGACCTGGAACGAGCTGAGATCGACCGGGCGGTGCGGGAAACCGAGGGAGAGATCCTCACGTATGACGGCGCCGTGGTGCTGGCGCTGTATCACTCGACGTGCGGGGGCCGCACCGCCACCCGGTACGAGGTTTGGGCGGAGCCCGACCTCCCGTATCTTCGCTCCGTCCGTGACCGCGGATCGGGGGGTGACGATTTCTGCGCGATCTCCCCCCGGTACACATGGCGGGAAAGCTGGACCCCCGACGAGATGAACGGACTGGTCCGCGCCGAGCTGGCCGGAAGGCTCGGGGTTCCTCCGACGTCGATTGGGCGTATCCTGGAAATCCGCGTCCTCAGCCGGACGGAAGAGGATCGGGTGGACGAGCTGGAGATCGCGGCGACGGGAGGTCGCTACGTGATCCGAAAGAACGATATCCGCTTCGTGCTGCGGCCCTCGGAGGGGCGGATTCTCGGCTCTACAGACTTCAGGGTGCTGCACGGCCGAGTGGACGGAGACGGGGTCCTGGTCGAGGGCCGCGGATACGGCCACGGCATCGGCATGTGCCAGTGGGGCGCGATCGGCCGGGCGAGGGCGGGGCAGGACTACCGACAGATCCTGGCCGCCTACTACACGGGTGCAAGTTTGGAAAGGCTGTACTAGCGGTCTTCGGGAAACGAATGGTGCGAATGGTGGATCGTGTGAAGAGGGACATCCGCGTGGCGGTCATCGGGGCGGGTGGGGCGGCGCAGGTCGTCCACCTTCCGATCCTCAAGCGATTGCCCGACCTGGAGGTGACGGCGCTTCTCGACACACAGATCGAGAAGGCTCGCACGATAGCCGAGCGCTTCGGGGTTCCGCACGTGGCGAGGGAGCTGGGAGATCTCCCCCCGGAGGTTCAGGTCGATGCGGCGGTAGTGTGCACGCCGAACGACACCCACGTAGCCGTCGTCCGGGATGCGCTCGAGCGGGGAGCGCATGTCTTGTGTGAGAGGCCGCTGGCTCCCGGCAGCGAGGAGGCGGCGCAACTGATCCACGTGGCGGAGAAGGCAAACCGCCAACTGATGGTCGCGATGAACCAGCGGTTCCGCTTCGATGTTCGGGCGATCCAGCAGTTCATGGCGAGCGGAGAGCTCGGTGACGTGCTGTTCGTGCGTTCCGTCTGGCTGACGCGAAGCCAGGGACGGCCGAAGCACGGGTGGCGTCGTGATCCGGAGCGCGCCGGTGGTGGGGTGCTGATGGACCTCGGGGTCCAGGCGCTCGATGTGGCGCTCTGGCTGTTGGGCTACCCGGAGGTCGAGCGCGTCACCGCGAGCATGCACTTTACCTCCAGGGTCGAGGACTCGGCGTTCGCTTTCCTCGCTCTGGCCGGAGGCGTGACTCTCAGCGTCGAGGTGAGCTGGGAGCTCCGCTCGAAGCGCGACACACACTCCCTCCTCGTGCTGGGGACTCTCGGCTCGGCCACGACCGCCCCGTTCCGAGTGCGGAAGGACATGGAGACAGGTCCCCTGGATGTGGCGCCCCCTCTGGATGTGGACGAGGCCGGCCTCTATCGGGCCTCCTATCGGCAGGAGTGGGCGGAGTTCCTGCGCTTCGTGCGTGGTGAGAAGCCGCTCGAGGTGCAGGGTGAACAGGTGCGGCTCATGCGGACGCTTGAAGCATGCTACAGATCGGCGCGTGAGGGCCGCGAGGTAGCCATTTAGTGCGGCTCCGCGTCCCGGCGGTTCCACCGGGCGCCGGTTGGGTCGCGGCCAGCGGCCTCATCCTCGGCCTTGCGCACCCTCCCCTTCATCTCCTTCTGCCCTCCTTCCTCGGGCTGGTCCCGTTCGGCATCTGGCTGGGCAGGCTGCCCGAGGGCGAAGAGGGGCGAAGAGCGGCGTTCCGGGGCGGGTTCTGGCTCGGGGTCGTCTACTATACTCTTCTTCTCCACTGGCTCGTGACCTCGCTGGTGCACTACTCCCTCATGGCTCTACCGGGCTTTGTGTTTATCGTCGTCCCGATGTGTCTCTTCCTGGCGGTCGCGACCGTGGGCGTTTACCACGTGCGCCGCCGGCTCGGCTGGCCGCTGTGGATCGCCCTGCCGGTTTTCTGGACCGCGGCCGAGTGGTTCCGGGCGCACCTCGGGCCGATCTCCTTTCCGTGGAATGAGTTTGGCTACACGCTCACGGGGTTTCCTCGACTCATCGGTGTCGCCGACATCGTCGGGGCTCGTGGGCTGAGCTTCTGGCTGGTCATGTTGAACGGCCTGCTCGCCACCGGGATCCTCGCCTGGCGGGCCGGGCGGAGGCGCGACGGGTGGCTCGCGCTCGGTGGCTGGGGGTTGGCTCTGGCGCTCCCGGTCGCCTACTCGCTGCACCGGTGGACGAGCCTGGAGCCGGAGGTGGCTGCCACAGTCACGATCGTGCAGCCGAACATCTCGGAGGACCTCAAGCTCGATCGGTACGCCGCCATCGACAGCACGCGCCTTGCGATCGAGAGCCTTCTCGCCGGGCACGATCCCGGGCGACCGATCGATCTCCTCGTCCTCCCGGAGACCGTCATCCCCCTTCCGGTCGACCCGATCCCGGCGACGGGCTACAGGGGTTTGCGCCGGGTCAGGAGCTGGCTGGCGAACGTCGCGTACGACCGGCGAGCGCCGGTTCTCTTCGGGACGATCGGCATCGACAAGCTGCCTCGGGGTGAGTGGGACTACTTCAACTCGGCCCTGCTGGTGGACGTGACCGGGGAGCGGCTTGGCCGATACGATAAGCACCACCTCGTTCCGATCGTCGAGCGCGTGCCGTTCCTGAATCCCGACTGGTTCACCTGGGCCCCTTACTTCGACTTCGGGGGGTTCGGCGTCGGGGTGGGCACGGCGCCGATGGAGGTGGACGGCGTGAGCTTCGGCGTCTTGATCTGCTACGAATCGATCTTCGCCGGTCTGAGCCGGGAGTTTCGGCGTCGGGGCGCCGACTACCTCGTCAACATCACGAACGATGCATGGTTCGGTAGCGAGGAGCCGTCGTGGAGCCGCGGCAGCGCGCTCTGGCAGCATCCCTCGCACCTGGTGCTGCGCGCCATCGAGAGCCGGATCGGTATTGTCCGAGCCGCGAACACGGGGATCTCGGAGATCGTGGATCCGCTGGGCCGCGTCCACGAGGCGACCGAGCTGTTCACGTCCGCCATCTTCACGGCCGACGTGTTGACGACCCGAGGCCTGACTCCGTTCGCCCGCGCCGGTGACGTCGTGGGCTGGCTGGCGGCGCTGGCGGCCGCGGTGGGAGCCGTCCTCCCGGCTATTCTCGGAGGCGCTGCTCGAGCAGCAGGCCCGCCACCCGAAGGAAATCGTGCTCCGTGACGATGCCAACCAGCCGGCCCTTCGCCGTCACCGGAAGACAGCCGATCCGGTTCTCCTTCATCAGCTCGATCGCCTCGAGGGTCGGCGTGTCCGGCTGGACGGTGATCAGCTCCCGCTGCATGACGTCGCTCACTGGGGTGGGAGCCTCTTCCTTCGCGTTTCTGCGCGACACCAGAAAGCGGAGCAGGGAGCGGTGGGACACGAGGCCGAGCAACCGGTGTCGCTCGTCCTCGACCGGAATATGGTGGATGCGGTGCCAGTCCATGAGCCGCGCCACCAGGTCGATCGGCTCGTCCTCGCCGACGGTGATGAGGTCGGTCGTCATATACTGCTCGATCCTCTGGTAGCTTGGCTTCCAGTCTCCCGCTTCGTGAAACTCGGCCAGCGGCCAGCGGTGGACGGGCTTGGCCCGACTGCGCGCGGTCAGCGATGGCTGCGGTGAGGGCGCTCAGCCGTTCCGAAAGGCTTCCCTGCTCCTTCATGCGGGCAAGCGATCGGAGCATCCACTGGGCCGGAGTCTGCTTCGAGATGACGCGCTCCTCGATGATGCCCAGATACCTCTCGATGTCCTCCTCATCGACCTCGCCTGCGCGCAGCCCCTCCCGAGCGAGCGGCAGGATCCGCTCCAGGACGAGGCGTCGCGCGCTCTG